>NZ_QTPZ01000116.1:0-206 GCF_003853505.1 Burkholderia sp. Bp9015 | reverse complement strand
CTGTTGGTCGAGCTGAGGCCGGTGGACAGCGAGCTGATACCGGTCGAGGTCGAAGTGGACAGTGAGCCGATCGAGCTATTGGCCGACGAGAGGCCGGTCGACGTGGAAGTCGAAAGCGAAGCGACCGAGCTGTTGGTCGAGCTCAGGCCAGTGGACAGCGAGCTGATACCGGTCGAAGTCGAGGTGGACAGCGAGCCGATCGAGCT
>NZ_QTPZ01000115.1:0-207 GCF_003853505.1 Burkholderia sp. Bp9015 | reverse complement strand
CACGTTGCTTCGCAACGCGACCAATCTGGGAAGAAGCAGTAATTTTGAGTTGTGTGTATCACACACGAGAATCCAACTTGTCGCTCTGGATCTTGCAGCCAGTGCTGTCGCACGGCGCCGATCTACAAGGCAGACTTGTTATAGGATCAAGCCTTACGGGCAATTAGTATCAGTTAGCTGAACGCATTACTGCGCTTACACACCTGA
>NZ_QTPZ01000114.1:0-218 GCF_003853505.1 Burkholderia sp. Bp9015 | reverse complement strand
GCCCGCGCGCCGTACGACACACGCTTGCCGCCTTCCAGGAATGCGCGGATCGACGGGTGCGTCTTGTAGCGCTGGAATTCCTCGAACGGCGACAGATACGGGTTCGTGTAGCCGAGGCCGACCACGAAGCCGACCACGACCTGGTTGTTGTCCATGTGATACAGGAACGAGCCGCCGTAGGTGTCCGACTTCAGCGGCCAGCCGGCCGTGTGGATCAC
>NZ_QTPZ01000113.1:0-296 GCF_003853505.1 Burkholderia sp. Bp9015 | reverse complement strand
CAGCCGCAACTGGTGATCCTCGGCAAGCAGGCGATCGACGACGATTCGAACCAGACGGGCCAGATGCTGGCTGCGCTGGCAGGCCTGCCGCAAGCGACGTTCGCGTCGAAGGTGACGATCGCCGACGGCAAGGCAACCGTGGCCCGTGAAGTCGATGGCGGCGCGGAAACGCTGTCGCTGTCGCTGCCGGCGGTCGTGACGACCGACCTGCGCCTGAACGAGCCGCGCTACGTGACGCTGCCGAACATCATGAAGGCGAAGAAGAAGCCGCTGGAAACGGTGAAGCCGGAAGACCT
>NZ_QTPZ01000112.1:0-316 GCF_003853505.1 Burkholderia sp. Bp9015 | reverse complement strand
TCGGCGACGCATTCCCCGATGTCGAAGATCCGTGGGGGCGCACGGGCCACTGCGTGGCGGACGCCTACGTGCTGGCGCACGCACCGTACAGTCTCGCCAATGCTGACGGCCCGAACAAGTCCGACACATTCATGGATACATGGTCGCAACGCGCGACGAAAGACGGCAGCGGCCGGCGTGGACGACAAACCTACGCCGCGCGCACGAAGACATTCGGCAAATTCCTGTCGATCATCAGCGCTCGAAAAGCTTACGAACAGCCTGCCGACAAAATCGATGAGGACATGGAAAACGAGCGGGTATCGCCTACGAGCAA
>NZ_QTPZ01000111.1:0-368 GCF_003853505.1 Burkholderia sp. Bp9015 | reverse complement strand
CTGTGGCATACGACGGTAATCGGGACATCGGCCTGCATGCTTCGGATCGACTCGATCAGTCTGGCCAAGCGCAGCGCGGCGAGTACGCCATACGCTCGAGGGGGCGCGCGATACAGCGGCCGGTTGGTCGGGTTGATGCCTTGCACGGTCATCCACCCCATCGTTCGATCATCCAGCCCGCCGTGCCAAAGATCGGGCAGACTGGCGCAGCCGTTCGTGAACGGGCCGCCGCCCCAATACTCCTTCTCGTTCAGGAAGATCTTGTCGCCGTACTCCTTCAGTTCCGCGGCAGTCGCGCGATAGCCCCAGCGGAAATGAATGACGGGCGAGAACGACGGCTCGGGCTTGACGTAGTTATTGGGAAGCAG
>NZ_QTPZ01000110.1:0-404 GCF_003853505.1 Burkholderia sp. Bp9015 | reverse complement strand
CTTACTTCTTCCAGATTGTTAAAGAACGACAGCCGATACATACTACGTATCACTCTGACTGGCTCAATCGCCAATGACAAAGACTCGACCCAAGTCGAACGCTTGTCATTGAAGATTGGTGGAGGCAGACGGGATCGAACCGACGACCCCCTGCTTGCAAAGCAGGTGCTCTCCCAGCTGAGCTATGCCCCCATGAGTACAGATTCCCTCAGGTACCTACCGCCAGACAATGGTGGGTCTGGTTGGATTCGAACCAACGACCCCCGCCTTATCAAGACGGTGCTCTAACCGACTGAGCTACAGACCCCTGAGTCTGTCTTTAAATTTACAGCCGATAAGCGTGAGCGCTCAACTTTGCGAGAAGCTCTGGAAAGGAGGTGATCCAGCCGCACCTTCCGATACGG
>NZ_QTPZ01000109.1:0-423 GCF_003853505.1 Burkholderia sp. Bp9015 | reverse complement strand
CGTGCCGCCCGATGCGTCGGCGACCATGTAGATCTCGTAGTCGCCTTCGAGCATCGCGCACAGCGCGAACGTCGTGTTGCAGACTTCGGTCCACAGGCCCGAGACGACCACCTTCTTGCGGCCGTTCGCGGCGAGCGCGTCGCGCACCTTCTGGTCGTCCCACGAGTTCATCGACGTGCGTTCGAGCGTCTTCTGGTTCGGGAACACGTCGAGCAGCTCGGGATACGTGTGGCCCGAAAAGCTGTCGCTTTCGACGGTCGTGATCGTGGTCGGGATGTTGAATACCTTCGCGGCCTTCGCGAGGCCGACGACGTTGTTCTTCAGCGTCTGGCGATCGATCGACTGCACGCCGAACGCCATCTGCGGCTGCTGGTCGATGAAGATCAGCTGGCTGTTGTGCGGAGTGAGTACTTCAAGCTTCGG
>NZ_QTPZ01000108.1:0-443 GCF_003853505.1 Burkholderia sp. Bp9015 | reverse complement strand
CGAGCTGGTCGCCGACGAGAGGCCAGTCGACGTGGACGTCGACAGCGAAGCGACCGAGCTATCGGTCGAGCTGAGGCCGGTCGACAGCGAGCTGATGCCGGTCGAGGTCGAGGTGGACAGCGAGCTGATCGAGCTGGTCGCCGACGAGAGGCCAGTCGACGTGGAGGTCGACAGCGAAGCGACCGAGCTATCGGTCGAGCTGAGGCCGGTCGACAACGAGCTGATGCCCGTCGAGGTCGAAGTCGAGAGCGACAAAATCGAGCTGGTCGCCGACGACAGGCCGGTCGACGTGGAAGTCGACAGCGAGGCGACCGAGCTGTCGGTCGAGCTGAGGCCGGTCGACAACGAGCTGATCCCCGTCGAGGTCGACGTGGACAACGAGCCGATCGAGCTGTTTGCCGACGAGAGGCCAGTCGACGTGGAAGTCGACAGCGAAGCGACCG
>NZ_QTPZ01000107.1:0-449 GCF_003853505.1 Burkholderia sp. Bp9015 | reverse complement strand
CATGGGGTGAATTCCGAAGGCGAATGGTTCGAGGCGTCGGAGGAAGGGCTGTGCAAAGGCCTGAATCGCAGGCTCGGGCGTCTGGACGATCAGATGATGTATCACGGTATCGATGCCGGACAGCTGACGCCCGCGAAGTACACGGAGAGTGTGACGCCGGATGGGTTCTTGAACCCTGATTTGCTGGCAGACAATTACATCAAGCCCGATCCGTCGTTCTCACCCGTCATTCATTTCCGCTGGGGCTATCGCGCGACCGCTGCGGAATTGAAGGAGTACGGCGACAAGATCTTCCTGAACGAGAAGGACTATTGGGGCGGCGGGCCGTTCACCAATGGCTGCGCCAGTCTGCCCGATCTTTGGCACGGCGGTCTGGATGATCGAACGATGGGCTGGATGACCGTGCAAGGCATCAATCCGACCAATCGGCCGCTGTACCGCGCGCCGCC
>NZ_QTPZ01000106.1:0-488 GCF_003853505.1 Burkholderia sp. Bp9015 | reverse complement strand
CCGTATCGGAAGGTGCGGCTGGATCACCTCCTTTCCAGAGCTTCTCGCAAAATTGAGCGCTCACGCTTATCGGCTGTTGATTAAGACAGAAAGACTGTCTGTTAGCGGTTTTATCGGTTATAATGCCGGCCGCTTTCGATAATCTTCAATGAAAAATATTCGAATGATGCTTCATTCGAGTCTTTCTCATTGGCGATTGAGCCAGTCAGAGTGATACGTAGTATGTATCGGCTGTCGTTCTTTAACAATCTGGAAGAAGTAAGTAATTTGGATAGCGGAAGCGTCTTTGAGATGGACGTGGAAACTATCCGGGTTGTGATTGTATCGATGTATCTCAAGATGATTCGAACTCTATGTTTGACTCAATTGGAATACGGCACAACGCGAGAACTCAACCTGTAGCGACTGTCGACGAGACAGACTCGTTATAGGGTCAAGCGAACAAGTGCATGTGGTGGATGCCTTGGCGATCACAGGCGATGAAGGAC
>NZ_QTPZ01000105.1:0-511 GCF_003853505.1 Burkholderia sp. Bp9015 | reverse complement strand
TGGCCGGACTGCGACGGCGGCAATACATCGAAAAATGTTTTCAGTTGCGTTTCTGAACGACGCACCCCCAACCATCGTAGGTCAGCCCAAAAAATGCAGAGATACACGTCATGAATCCCGACACAGATAAAATATTGTGCTGGAGAACTGGCATATTGATGAAGACTAGGACGCGAAAATGGTCGTCGACTTGTTCCACCGAAGCGCGGCCGTACTGGTAGTCGTTAATGAAACCGGAAACAATCGATGCCTTTTCGGCAGACGGTGCGATCAGGCAAAAATCGACTTCGCGAGGTACGCCAAAGTCGTCTCCTTGTGCATCCATTACACGCAATTGATCAACGTCAGCAACTGCAGTTTCCATCAAAGTCTCGATAACTGACACGGCTTTCCCCTCTTTTTTGTATCGTTGAATATTTTCAATGACGACCATGATCGAGTGCTTACTGTCGATTTGCATATCGTGGATTTCACCATGCTACCTGCGGTGAACGTCGGGAGAGATGTTGTT
>NZ_QTPZ01000104.1:0-542 GCF_003853505.1 Burkholderia sp. Bp9015 | reverse complement strand
GCTCGAAAAGCTTACGAACAGCCTGCCGACAAAATCGATGAGGACATGGAAAACAAGCGGGTCTCGCCGACCAGCAAGCGGTCTTATGCGGCGCAAGAGGATCGCGCGAGGCACGGGCTGAATGAATCGACGTATGGCCGCGTCACCGCATATTGCTGTCCGCACGATCAGGTGATTTCGGCGGTGACGGTGCAAGGGATCGGCTGGCGCGGCATCAGCAAGCACGAACTCGACGATATCGGGGCAGCCGGCATCCTGACGCAACGGGTCTTTGCTTCCGGTTTCCCGGTTGGCGTGCAGAAACCGTACCGATACTGGGAAGACGATTGGCGGCATGGCAAACAAGGAACGAAGCCGGGGTTCTGGTATCCGCCGTCGCCGCCGGCCAAATTCAATCTCGTCGGCGCGGTCAAAGGAAATGAGTCGGTTCTGGGCGTGGCAGCGACGCTCGTGACTGCGCCACTCATGTTCGTCGTGACCGGCATCAGTTCGGCATTGAACATGCTCCGCGTGAACGCCGATCCGCCGAAGGGCTGGACGGT
>NZ_QTPZ01000103.1:0-551 GCF_003853505.1 Burkholderia sp. Bp9015 | reverse complement strand
TGCGTGCTCGAGAAGGGTTCCGAGATCGGCGCGCACATCCTGTCGGGCGCGGTGATGGACCCGCGCGCGATCACCGAGCTGTTCCCCGACTGGAAGGAACAGGGTGCGCCGTTGAACGTCGAGGTGACGGAAGACCGCTTCCTGTTCCTGTCCGAGAGCAGCGCGGTCACCACGCCGAACTGGGCGCTGCCCGACAACTTCAAGAACCACGGCAACTACGTGATCTCGCTGGGCAACGTCACGCGCTGGCTCGGCCAGCAGGCGGAAGCGCTGGGCGTCGAGATCTTCCCGGGCTTCCCGGCCGCAGAGATTCTCTACAACGACGACGGTTCCGTGAAAGGCGTCGCCACCGGCAACATGGGCGTAGGCAAGGACGGCGAGCCGACCGAGAACTTCCAGCTCGGCATGGAACTGCACGCGAAGTACACGCTGTTCGCCGAAGGCTGCCGCGGTCATCTTGGCCGCCAACTGATCTCGAAGTTCAAGCTCGACGCGAACGCCGATCCGCAGGCGTACGGGATCGGCATCAAGGAACTGTGGGAAATCGATCC
>NZ_QTPZ01000102.1:0-570 GCF_003853505.1 Burkholderia sp. Bp9015 | reverse complement strand
AACCATGGCAAGCGAACCGATTCGCGATCCCGCGAACGACCACCTGCTCACCCCGCAGAACGCGGCGTTCATCGTCATCGACTACCAGCCGGTCCAGGTGAACTCGATTGCATCGATGGATCGCCAGCTGCTGATCAACAACATCGTCGGCGCATCGAAGGCCGCGGTCGCGTACGACCTGCCGATCGTCCACTCGACCGTCAACGTGAAGACCGGCCTGAACAAGCCGCCGATCCCGCAGCTGCGCGCCGCGCTCGAAGGCTATCCGACCTACGACCGCACCAGCATCAACTCGTGGGAAGACGTCGAGTTCCGCAAGGCCGTCGAGGCCACCGGCCGCAAGAAACTGATCATGACCGCGCTGTGGACCGAAGCGTGCCTGACCTTCCCCGCGCTCGACGCGCTGAAGGCCGGCTACGAAGTCTATGTGGTCGTCGACGCAGTCGGCGGCACGTCGGTCGCCGCGCACGAAGCCGCGCTGCGCCGCATCGAGCAGGCCGGCGGCCAGATGATCAGCGTCGCGCAGCTGTTCTGCGAACTGCAGCGCGACTGGGCGCGCAGCGCAACCGT
>NZ_QTPZ01000101.1:0-575 GCF_003853505.1 Burkholderia sp. Bp9015 | reverse complement strand
TGCGCCGCGCCGAGCGCCGCTTCCGCTGCCTTGCCCGTGATGTTCTTCGCGCGCAGGTCCACCAGCATCACGTGGCTTTCGGTGCGCCCCGACACGATCCGCAGGCCACGCTTGACCAGCGTTTCAGCCAGCACGCGTGCGTTCTCGACCACCTTCTGCTGATATTCCTTGAACTCCGGCGACAGCGCTTCCTTGAACGCCACGGCCTTCGCCGCGATCACGTGCATCAGCGGGCCGCCCTGGATACCCGGGAAGATCGCCGAGTTGATCTGCTTCTCGTACTCGGCCTTCATCAGGATCACGCCGCCGCGCGGGCCGCGCAGGCTCTTGTGCGTCGTGGTCGTGACGAAGTCGGCGTGCGGCACCGGGTTCGGGTACACGCCCGCTGCGATCAGGCCGGCGTAGTGCGCCATGTCGACCATCAGGTACGCGCCGACCGACTTCGCGATCTTCGCCAGACGCTCGAAGTCGATCTTCAGCGCGAACGCCGACGCGCCCGCGACGATCAGCTTCGGCTTGTGCTCGTTTGCCAGCTTCTCGGCCGCGTCGTAGTCGATGTCTTCCTGTTCGTTCAG
>NZ_QTPZ01000100.1:0-580 GCF_003853505.1 Burkholderia sp. Bp9015 | reverse complement strand
AAGACCGGCATGCTGGCCGCCGACGCCGCGTTCGACGCGTTGCAGGCCGGTCGCCAGTCGGACGAGCTCAACGCGTATCCGGATGCGTTCAAGCAATCGTGGCTGTACACGGAGCTGTACCGCGCACGCAACTTCAAGCAGTGGATGGCGAAGGGCCTGTACCTCGGCACGCTGATGGTCGGGCTGGAACAGAAGGTGATGGGCGGCAACGTGCCGTGGACGCTGCACCACAAGCATGCGGACCACGAGATGCTGAAGCCGGCGTCGCAATGCACGCCGATCGAGTACCCGAAGCCGGACGGCAAGCTGACGTTCGACCGGTTGTCGTCGGTGTTCATCTCGAATACGAACCACGAGGAACACCAGCCGGCGCACCTGACGCTGAAGGACGTGAACGTGCCGGTGAACGTGAACCTGCGCACCTACGCGGGGCCGGAAGCGCGCTTCTGTCCGGCCGGCGTCTACGAGTTCGTCAAGAACGACAGCAACGAAGATCGCTTGCAGATCAACGCGCAGAACTGCGTGCACTGCAAGACCTGCGACATCAAGGACCCGACGCAGAACATCGTGTGGGTCACGC
>NZ_QTPZ01000099.1:0-604 GCF_003853505.1 Burkholderia sp. Bp9015 | reverse complement strand
GCGCCGAGCCGGATCAGGCATTGGGCGTCCCAGTTCATGCCCACGACGAGCTCGCTCGTTTCGCAGTTCCACTCGCTCAGCAGAATTGCCGCGGCCCGAGCGTTTTCTTCGGCGAACCGCTCGATGCGCTGCTCGATGTAGCGCACGTCGTCACGCATCAGCGTGCCGGAGATGCGCAGCGAGACGGCGTGTGCCACTACATCGTGCCTCAGATACACAGTCGCGATACCGCCCAGATGTCGGGACACCCGATCGAGCTGTTCGTCTTCCAGATCGTCCTGGACGGGCAGTGCACCCGACAAGACGTAGCGTGCTGGTTCTTCCATCGTATCCTCAGCTGATTCGGTTATCCTAGGTCTGCGGTCGATAATGGCGTATCAAGTCGCGCGTGTCAGGGCGCTGGCTGCCGGAACCTGTCCAGAATCTGCGCTTGGCGTCGCAGGAAGGCCTCCAGTTGTAGGTGCTCAGAGGCGAGTTCCTCAAGCAGCTCGACGTGTTCGGCGAGGCCGACGGGAACGAACGACGGCTCTCCATACCGCACGCGTTTGAAGATGGCGCCGGTCCGCGCCCATTTTTGGGAGAATTCTTCCAGTGTGTCTTCGAC
>NZ_QTPZ01000098.1:0-605 GCF_003853505.1 Burkholderia sp. Bp9015 | reverse complement strand
CGCACCATCGCGCCGACGGCCGCGTGCGTGAAGCCCATCTTGTACGCCTCTTCCTCGTACATCTTGAACGTATCCGGATGCACGTACGCACGCACCGGCAGGTGGTGCTCGGAAGGTTGCAGGTACTGGCCGATCGTCAGCATGTCGACGTCGTGCGCGCGCAGGTCGCGCATCACCTGCAGGATTTCCTCTTCGGTCTCGCCGAGGCCGACCATCAGGCCCGACTTCGTCGCGACGTCCGGATGCTGCGCCTTGAAGTCCTTCAAGAGCTTCAACGAGTGCGCGTAGTCCGAACCCGGGCGCGCTTCCTTGTACAGGCGCGGCACCGTTTCGAGGTTGTGGTTCATCACGTCGGGCGGCGCGGCGTTCAGGATCGAGATCGCGCGGTCGAGACGGCCGCGGAAGTCCGGCGTCAGGATCTCGATGCGCGTGTCCGGCGACTGCTCGCGCACTTCGCGAATGCATTCGACGAAGTGGGCCGCGCCGCCGTCGCGCAGGTCGTCGCGGTCCACGCTCGTGATCACCACGTACTTGAGCTTGAGCGCGGCGATCGTGCGCGCGAGGTTCTTCGGTTCGTCCGCGTCGAGCGGATCGGGACGGCCGTG
>NZ_QTPZ01000097.1:0-627 GCF_003853505.1 Burkholderia sp. Bp9015 | reverse complement strand
CCGTCCGGCTCGGGCAAGTCGACGCTGATCAAGACCGTGAACGGCCTCGAGCCGTTCCAGCAGGGCGAGATCCTCGTGAACGGCCAGTCGGTCGGCGACAAGAAGACGAACCTGTCGACGCTGCGCTCGAAGGTCGGGATGGTGTTCCAGCATTTCGAGCTGTTCCCGCACCTGTCGATCGCCGGGAACCTCACGCTCGCGCAGGTCAAGGTGCTCGGCCGCGGCAAGGACGAAGCGGCCGAGAAGGGCATGAAGCTGCTCGATCGCGTCGGCCTGAAGGCGCATGCGCACAAGTTTCCGGGCCAGCTGTCGGGCGGCCAGCAGCAGCGGGTCGCGATCGCGCGCGCGCTGTCGATGGACCCGATCGCGATGCTGTTCGACGAGCCGACGTCCGCGCTCGATCCCGAGATGATCAACGAAGTGCTCGACGTGATGGTCGAACTCGCGCAGGAAGGCATGACGATGATGGTCGTCACGCACGAGATGGGCTTCGCGAAGAAGGTCGCCCATCGCGTGATCTTCATGGACCAAGGCGCGATCGTCGAGGACGACCGCAAGGACGATTTCTTCTCGAATCCGAAGTCGGACCGCGCGAAGGACTTCCTCGCGAAAATCCTGCACTGAGCG
>NZ_QTPZ01000096.1:0-705 GCF_003853505.1 Burkholderia sp. Bp9015 | reverse complement strand
AAAGCGGGCGCGGCCGTGGCGATCGCCGACCTGAACCAGGACGGCGCAAACGCGGTTGCCGACGAGATCGTCAAGGCAGGCGGCAAGGCGATCGGCGTCGCGATGGACGTGACCAACGAGGAAGCGGTCAACAGCGGCATCGACAAGGTGGCCGACACGTTCGGCTCGGTCGACATCCTCGTGTCGAACGCGGGCATCCAGATCGTCAACCCGATCGAGAACTACGCGTTCTCCGACTGGAAGAAGATGCAGGCGATCCACGTCGACGGCGCGTTCCTGACGACCAAGGCCGCGCTCAAGCACATGTACAAGGACGATCGCGGCGGCGTCGTGATCTACATGGGTTCGGTGCACTCGCACGAAGCGTCGCCGCTGAAGTCGGCGTACGTGACGGCCAAGCACGGGCTGCTCGGTCTCGCGCGCGTGCTGGCGAAGGAAGGCGCGAAGCACAACGTGCGCTCGCACGTCGTATGTCCGGGCTTCGTGCGCACGCCGCTGGTCGACAAGCAGATTCCGGAGCAGGCGAAGGAGCTCGGCATCAGCGAAGAGGAAGTGGTGAAGAAGGTGATGCTCGGCAACACGGTCGACGGCGTGTTCACGACGGTGCAGGACGTCGCGCAGACGGTGCTGTTCCTGTCGGCGTTCCCGAGCGCCGCGCTCACGGGCCAGTCGTTCGTCGTCAGCCACGGCTGGTTCATGCAGTAA
>NZ_QTPZ01000095.1:0-709 GCF_003853505.1 Burkholderia sp. Bp9015 | reverse complement strand
TGCGCTGCCGCCTTCGGCTGCCACCGGATCGAAACCCGTCGCACGCACCGTGATGACCTTGATCGGGTCGCTCGACTGCACCGTCGCGATCGCGTTGCCCGCGTAGATCGGGCGCTCGAACGTGTCGGCCGAAACCACGGCCGTGATCTCGGAGATCTGCGCGACGTCCAGCTTCGCGGCGATACGCGGCGCGATGTTCTTGCCGTAAGCCGTTGCCGGCGCGAGGATGTGCGAGTAGTCCTTCGCGATGTTCAGCGCGGTCGCTTCGACGTTTTCCGCGAGGCCCGCTTCGAGTTGCGGCGCATCGGCCAGCAACACCTTTGACACACCTGCGATCTTCGCTGCTGCATCGGCAGCCGCTTGCGCGTTGTGGCCCGCGACCAGCACGTGGATGTCACCGCCGATCTTCGCTGCTGCTGCCACCGTGTTCAGCGTCGCGGCCTTGATCGACGCGTTGTCGTGTTCTGCAATCACCAGAATCGTCATTTCTTTCCGCTCCCTCTTACAGCACCTTGGCTTCGGTCTTCAGCTTCTCGACCAGCGTCTTCACGTCCGGCACCTTCACGCCGGCCGCGCGCTTCGGCGGCTCGGCCACCTTCAGCGTCTTCAGACGCGGCGCGACGTCCACGCCCAGGTCTTCCGGCTTCACCGTTTCCAGCGGCTTCTTCTTCGCCTTCATGATGTTCGGCAGCGTCACGTAGCGCGGCTC
>NZ_QTPZ01000094.1:0-807 GCF_003853505.1 Burkholderia sp. Bp9015 | reverse complement strand
GCGCAGCAGTCGTCGCTGCAGGTGACGACGTCGGTCGCCGAAATCGCGGCGACGTCGCGCGAGCAGCAGGCGACCGCGAACGAAACCGCGGCGACGACGACCGAGATCGGTGCGACGTCGCGCGAAATTTTCGCGACGTCGCGCGACCTGCTGCGCACGATGAACGAGGTGGCCGGCGTGGCCGAGCAGTCGGCGACGCTCGCGGGCGTGAGCCAGAGCGGCCTCACGCGGATGGGCGAGACCATGCGCAGCGTGATGGACGCGGCCGGTTCGGTGAACGCGAAGCTCGCGATCCTCAACGAGAAGGCGCTGAACATCAACCAGGTCGTCGCGACCATCACCAAGGTGGCCGACCAGACCAACCTGCTGTCGCTGAACGCGGCGATCGAGGCCGAGAAGGCCGGAGAGTACGGCCGCGGCTTCGCGGTCGTCGCGACCGAGATCCGGCGCCTGGCCGACCAGACGGCGGTGGCGACCTACGACATCGAGCAGACGGTGAAGGAGATCCAGTCGGCCGTGTCGGCGGGCGTGATGGGGATGGACAAGTTTTCCGAGGAAGTGCGCCGCGGCATGCTCGACGTGCAGCAGGTCGGCGGGCAGCTGTCGCAGATCATCGCCGAGGTGCAGACGCTCGCGCCGCGCTTCCAGATGGTCAACGAAGGGATGCAGACGCAGGCGAACGGTGCCGAGCAGATCACGCAGGCGCTGTCGCAGCTGTCGGAAGCCGCGCAGCAGACGGCCGAATCGCTGCGCCAGTCGTCGCAGGCGATCGACGATCTGACGCTCGTCGCGAACCAATTGCGCACC
>NZ_QTPZ01000093.1:0-910 GCF_003853505.1 Burkholderia sp. Bp9015 | reverse complement strand
ACTACGACAAGGCGGTGATGATCGGCACCGTGCCGGCGCTCGTCGTGCTCGGCTGGCGCTGGAAGCCCGCGCGGCTGATGATGGCGTCGATCGCCGCGCTGTCGCTGCTGTCGATCCAGATCTACCAGGGCGATCTCGCGCGCGCCGATGCGGCGTTCTTCCTCAAGTACTTCCTGTCGAGCCAGTCCGCGATCCTGTGGATGAGCGCGCTGTTCGTGCTCGCGACGATCTTCTACTGGATCGGTCTGCTCGCGCGCTCGGAGTCGGGCGCCGCGATCGGCCAGAAGCTCACGTGGGTCGCCGTGCTGATGGGCTTCACCGGCCTGATGGTGCGCTGGTACGAGTCCTACCTGATCGGCGCCGACGTCGGGCATATCCCGGTGTCGAACCTGTACGAAGTGTTCGTGCTGTTCAGCCTGATCACCGCGCTGCTCTACCTGTATTACGAAGGCCACTACGGCACGCGCGCGCTCGGCGCGTTCGTGCTGCTGGTCATCAGCGCGGCCGTCGGCTTCCTGATGTGGTACTCGGTCGCACGCGACGCGCAGCAGATCCAGCCGCTCGTGCCGGCGCTGCAGAGCTGGTGGATGAAGATCCACGTGCCGGCGAACTTCATCGGCTACGGCAGCTTCGCGCTGTCGGCGATGGTGTCGGTCGCATACCTGATGAAGGAGCGCGGCGTGCTCGCCGATCGCCTGCCGACGCTCGAGGTGCTCGACGACGTGATGTACAAGTCGATCGCGGTCGGCTTCGCGTTCTTCACGATCGCGACGATTCTCGGCGCGCTGTGGGCCGCCGAAGCATGGGGCGGCTACTGGAGCTGGGACCCGAAGGAAACCTGGGCGCTGATCGTGTGGCTCAACTACGCGGCCTGGCTGCACATGCGCCTGATGAAGGGCCTGCGCGGCGC
>NZ_QTPZ01000092.1:0-989 GCF_003853505.1 Burkholderia sp. Bp9015 | reverse complement strand
TGGGTGCGCGTGGTCGGTGGCTTTACCGAACACCAGTTCGCCGAGAAGCGCCTGCCGACGATCGAGGAACTCAACGCGGCCGCGCCCGATACGCCGGTGTTCATCCTGCATCTTTACGATCGCGCGCTGCTGAACGCGGCCGCGCTGCGCGTGGTCGGCTACACGAAGGACACGCCCGAGCCGCCGGGCGGCACGATCCTGCGCGATGCCGCGGGCAACCCGACCGGGCTGCTGCTCGCGAACCCGAACGCGACGATCCTGTACGCGACACTCGCGAAGGGACCGAAGCTGCCGTTCGAATACCAGTACAACTCGACGCGCCACTTCATGCGCGAACTGAACCGTCTCGGCGTGACGGGCGTGATCGATGCGGGCGGCGGTTCGCAGAACTATCCCGACGATTACGAAGTGATCCGCAAGCTGCACGACGCGGGCGAGATGACGATCCGGATCGCGTACAACCTGTTCACGCAGAAGCCGAATGCGGAGAAGGAAGACTTCGTGAACTGGACGAAGAGCACGAAGTATCACGACGGCACGGATTATTTCCGCAACAACGGCGCGGGCGAGATGCTGGTGTTCTCGGCGGCCGATTTCGAGGATTTCCGCGTCGCGCGCCCGGACCTGCCGGCGCAGATGGAAGACGATCTCGAGGGCGTCGTGCGCGTGCTCGCGCAGAACCGCTGGCCGTGGCGCATGCACGCGACCTACGACGAAACCATCAGCCGCGCGCTCGATGTGTTCGAGAAGGTCAACAAGGATATCCCGCTCGAAGGCCTGAACTGGTTCTTCGATCATGCGGAAACGATCTCCGAGAAGTCGATGGACCGGATCGCCGCGCTGGGTGGCGGTATCGCGGTGCAGCACCGGATGGCGTACCAGGGCGAATACTTCGTCGAGCGCTACGGCGCGCAGGCGGCCGAAGCGACGCCGCCCGTCGCGAAGATGCTGTCGAAGGGCCTCAAGGTGTCGGCCGGCACCGACGCGAC
>NZ_QTPZ01000091.1:0-1029 GCF_003853505.1 Burkholderia sp. Bp9015 | reverse complement strand
GAGCCGCGCTACGTGACGCTGCCGAACATCATGAAGGCGAAGAAGAAGCCGCTGGAAACGGTGAAGCCGGAAGACCTCGGCGTGGACGTCGCGCCGCGTCTGAAGACGCTGAAGGTGGCCGAGCCACCGAAGCGCGCGGCCGGCGTGAAGGTGCCGGACGTGCAGACGCTGGTCGACAAGCTGAAGACCGAAGCCAAGGTGCTGTAACAGGGAGCGGACGGACATGACGATTCTGGTAATCGCCGAGCACGATGCGGCATCGGCTGGCGGCGCGTCGCCGATCAAGGCCGCGACGTTGAACACGGTGGCGGCGGCCGCCGAAGTCGGCGCGTTCGGCGGTGGCGACATTCACGTGCTGGTCGCAGGCCACCACGCGCAAGCAGCGGCCGATGCAGCGGCGAAGATCGCAGGCGTTTCGAAAGTGCTGTTCGCCGATGCGCCGCAACTCGCGGACGGTCTCGCCGAGAACGTCGAAGCGACGGTGCTGACCGTCGCGTCGAACTACTCGCCCATCCTCGCGCCGGCAACGGCTTACGGCAAGAACATCGCGCCGCGGATCGCCGCGAAGCTGGACGTCGCGCAGATCTCCGACATCACGGCGGTTGTATCGGCCGACACGTTCGAGCGTCCGATCTATGCAGGCAACGCAATCGCGACGGTGCAGTCGGGCGACCCGATCAAGGTGATCACGGTGCGGACGACGGGCTTCGATCCGGTCGCGGGCGTTGGCGGCAGCGCAGCGGTCGAGAAGATCGAAGCGGCAGCAGATGCGGGTGTGTCGCAGTTCATCGGCCGGGAGGTGACGAAACTCGATCGCCCCGAACTCACCAGCGCGAACATCGTCGTGTCGGGCGGCCGCGGCCTGGGCAGCGGCGAGAACTACATGAAGGTTCTCGAGCCGCTGGCCGACAAGCTGAGCGCCGCACTCGGCGCATCGCGCGCGGCAGTGGACGCCGGCTACGTGCCGAACGACTACCAGGTCGGCCAGACCGGCAAGATCGTCGCGCCGCAGTTGTACATCGCCGTCGG
>NZ_QTPZ01000090.1:0-1039 GCF_003853505.1 Burkholderia sp. Bp9015 | reverse complement strand
CTCGTGCCCGACGTCGCGTCGCGCGGCGACGCGAGCAGCGAGAAGTTCGAATTCCCGCCGTTGCGCACGTACGCGACCGTCCCGTACAGGAACGTGCGCTTCGACAGGTTGTACGTCGTGCCGAGCACGTACATGATCGCGTGGCCCGACGGATCGTGCGACGCGTCGCCGCCGCCATCGCCGACCTTCACGTAATACCCGCCGCCCGTCACCGCCCACTGCGGCGTGGCCGTGTAGGTCGCGCCGAGCCAGTAGTGATCGGCGCGATCGGCGACGCCCGCCGGGCTGTCCGGCGCCTGGTAGTGCGTATACGCGCCCTGGATCTTGAACTTCGACACCTTCACGTTCGCGCCGACGAAATACTCGCGCGACGCGGTGAAGATGTTGCTGAACTTGCCGTTGTTGTCGCGCAGCTCGTCGTAGAGGCCGCGCACGTCGAGCACCGGCGAGTGATACGAGATCATGATCCCGTCCGAGCGGCCGAAGTCGTCGGCCGCGCCGTAGTTGAAGCCGCGCGACTGGTTGCCGAACGCATACTGCGCCTGCACGTCGAAGCCGCCGATCACCGGGCTGTGATATTCGATGTTGTTGCTGCTCTGCTGCCAGTTGCGGCCGCGCACGAGCGATGCGGACGAAAACGCCTGCTGCACGAACGGATCGAATTCCCACACGCCGTCGCTGTCGATGAACAGGTTGCGGCCGGCCTGCAGCTGGCCCCACGTGTCGCTCTTCAGGCCGACATACGCGCGGCGCGACCACATGCGTCCGCCGCCGGTCGTGCCGTTCATCACCTGGAACGCGGTTTCCAGGTTGAAGACCGTCGACATCCCGCCGCCGAGATCCTCGACGCCCTTCAGGCCGAACATGCTGGTGCCCCAGTCGCCGCCTTCCGCGCTCCAGCGCGTCGAACTGCCGCCGGGCGTCGCGATGTGGTTCAGGTATTCGACGCCGCCGTCGATCCGGCCGTACAGCGTCACGCTCGTCTGCGCGAACGCGGCCGCCGGTGCGGCGGCCACGATCAGCGATGCGAAATGTTTGA
>NZ_QTPZ01000089.1:0-1102 GCF_003853505.1 Burkholderia sp. Bp9015 | reverse complement strand
ACACGACGTTCGCGCTGTGCGCGATGCTCGAAGGCGACTACGAGATCTACATGGTCGCCGACGCATCGGGCGGCACGACGCAGGCCGCGCACGATTTCGCGATGCAGCGCATGGTGCAGGCCGGCGTGGTGCCCGTCACGTGGCAGCAGGTCCTGCTCGAATGGCAGCGCGACTGGGCGCACCGCGAGACGTACGACGCCGTGATGGCGATCGCGAAGGAGCATTCGGGCGCGTACGGCATGGGCGTCGACTACGCGTACACGATGGTCCACAAGGCACCGCAGCGCACCGCGACGCCGCACGAGTCGATCCCGGCCGTTCCGGCGAAGTAAGCGCGGACGGTCTGCGACCGTCGATGCCGGTGCGGCGGGTTCGATGTGAACGCGCCGCGCCGGCTCCGTTGCCGCGGACGGCGGACCGTGAACGAATCACGGATGCCGTCCGCGGCATGTTGGCCGGGACATCAGGACCTGCTCTCCAACCAGTCCGAGAAATTGATCGTATGGAACCCTATCTGGTTTCACTTGGTGCGGGCTTGCTGATCGGTGTCATTTACAGCGCCATCAAGGTGCGCTCCCCGGCACCGCCGCTGATTGCCCTTGTCGGGTTGCTCGGCATGGTGATCGGCGTGCAGGCCATCCCCACCCTCAAACAGCTCTTTGGCTTCTGATCGAAGCGAGGTGATGCATATGACCGCAACCGGGACTCAACCGGATCTGATCCTCCACAACGGACGATTCACGACCCTCGACCGCGCGAACCCCGTCGCGACTTCCGTCGCGATCAAGGACGGCCGCTTCGTCGCGGTCGGCAGCGACGCGGAAGTCATGCCGCTCGCGGGCCGCGCGACGAAGATCGTCGATCTCGGCGGCCGCGGCGCGCTGCCCGGCCTGATCGACAACCACTGCCACGTGATTCGCGGTGGCCTGAACTACAACATGGAGCTGCGCTGGGACGGCGTGCCGTCGCTCGCCGTTGCAATGGACATGCTCAAGCGGCAGGTGGCGATCACGCCCGCGCCGCAATGGGTGCGCGTGGTCGGTGGCTTTACCGAACACCAGTTCGCCGAGAAGCGCCTGCCGACGATCGAGGAACTCAACGC
>NZ_QTPZ01000088.1:0-1175 GCF_003853505.1 Burkholderia sp. Bp9015 | reverse complement strand
CGCTCGACCGCGAGCGCGACGCCCATCCCGCCGCCGATGCACAGCGACGCCAGCCCGCGCTTCGCATCGCGCTTGGCCATTTCGTGCAGCAGCGTCACCAGGATCCGGCAGCCCGACGCGCCGATCGGGTGGCCGATCGCGATCGCCCCGCCGTTCACGTTCACCTTCGACGTGTCCCAGCCCATCTGCTTGTGCACCGCCAGCGCCTGCGCCGCGAATGCCTCGTTGATTTCCATCAGGTCCAGGTCGCCCGGCGTCCAGCCCGCGCGCTCCAGCGCACGGCGCGATGCCGGCACCGGCCCCATGCCCATCACGCTCGGATCCACCCCCGCGTTCGCGTACGCCTTGATCCGCGCCAGCGGCGTCAGGCCGAGCGCCGCCGCCTTCTGCGCCGACATCACCAGCACTGCCGCCGCGCCGTCGTTCAGCCCCGACGCGTTCGCCGCCGTTACCGAGCCGTCCTTCGAGAACGCCGGCTTCAGCCCCGCCAGCGATTCCGCCGTCACGCCGTGGCGCACGAACTCGTCGGTCGCGAACTGCAGCGGCTCGCCCTTGCGTTGCGGGATCGACACCGGCACGATCTCGTCGTCGAAGCGCCCGGCCTTCTGCGCGGCTTCCGCCTTGTTCTGCGACAGCGCCGCGAACGCGTCCTGCTCCTCGCGCGTGATCCCGTATTCCTTCGCGACGTTCTCCGCCGTGATGCCCATGTGGTACTGGTTGTACACGTCCCACAGGCCGTCGACGATCATCGTGTCGACCAGCTTCGCGTCACCCATCCGGAACCCGTCGCGCGAGCCCGGCAGCACGTGCGGCGCCGCGCTCATGTTCTCCTGCCCGCCCGCGATCACGATCTCCGCGTCGCCCGCCACGATCGCGTTCGCCGCCAGCATCACGGCCTTCAGGCCCGAGCCGCACACCTTGTTGATCGTCATCCCCGGCACTGCGCTCGGCAGGCCGGCCTTGATCAGCGACTGGCGCGCCGGGTTCTGCCCCGAGCCCGCCGTCAGCACCTGGCCCATGATCACTTCGCTCACCTGCTCGGGCTTCACGCCCGAACGCTCCAGCACCGCGCGAATCACCGTCGCACCCAGCTCCGGTGCCGCGATCTTCGCGAGCGAGCCGCCGAATTTGCCGACCGCGGTCCGCGCGGCCGATACGATCACTACGTCCGTCAT
>NZ_QTPZ01000087.1:0-1279 GCF_003853505.1 Burkholderia sp. Bp9015 | reverse complement strand
CTCGACCGCCGAATACCGCGCGCTCGACGCCGCGCACCACATCCATCCGTTCTCGGACATGGGTGCGCTCAATCGCGCGGGCAGCCGCGTGATCGTGAAGGCCGACGGCGTCTATCTGTGGGACTCGGACGGCAACAAGGTCATCGACGGGATGGCCGGCCTCTGGTGCGTGAACGTCGGCTACGGCCGCAAGGAACTTGCCGATGCCGCATATCGCCAACTGCAGGAACTGCCGTTCTACAACACGTTCTTCAAGACCACGCACCCGCCGGTAATCGAACTGTCGGCGATGCTCGCCGAGGTGACGCCCGCAGGCTTCAATCACTTCTTCTATTGCAACAGCGGCTCGGAAGGCAACGACACCGTGCTGCGTCTCGTGCACCAGTACTGGCGCGTGCAGGGCAAGCCGCAGAAGAAATACGTGATCTCGCGCAGGAACGGCTATCACGGCTCGACGATCGCGGGCGGCACGCTCGGCGGGATGGGCTACATGCACGAGCAGATGCCGTCGAAGGTCGAGAACATCGTGCACATCGACCAGCCGTATTTCTTCGGCGAAGCACAAGCCGGCGAGACGCCCGAAGCGTTCGGCCTCGCGCGTGCGCAGCAGCTCGAGGCGAAGATCCTAGAGCTCGGCGCGGAGAACGTCGCGGCGTTCATCGGCGAGCCGTTCCAGGGCGCGGGCGGCGTGATCTTCCCGCCGTCGACGTACTGGCCGGAAATCCAGCGGATCTGCCGCAAGTACGACATCCTGCTCGTCGCCGACGAAGTGATCGGCGGCTTCGGCCGCACCGGCGAATGGTTCGCGCACCAGCACTTCGGCTTCGAGCCGGACCTGATCACGATGGCCAAGGGCCTGACCTCGGGTTACGTGCCGATGGGCGCGGTGGGTATCCATGAACGCGTTGCGCGCCCGATCATCGACAACGGCGAATTCAATCACGGGCTCACGTACTCGGGGCACCCGGTCGCGGCGGCGGTGGCGGTCGCGAACCTGAAGCTGCTGCGCGACGAAGGGATCGTCGAGCGCGTGAAGCACGACACGGGCCCGTACTTCCAGGCGCTGATGCGCGAAACCTTCGCGCGTCACCCGATCGTCGGCGAAGTGCACGGCCACGGGATGGTCGCGAGCCTGCAGCTCGCCGAGTCGCCGGCCGAGCGCCGCCGCTTCGCGAACGGCGGCGAGGTCGGCACGATCTGCCGCGACTTCTGCTTCAACGGCAACCTGATCATGCGCGCGACCGGCGACCGGATGCTGCTGTCGCCGCCGCTCGTGATT
>NZ_QTPZ01000086.1:0-1358 GCF_003853505.1 Burkholderia sp. Bp9015 | reverse complement strand
CTAGCAGGCTGTTGAAAAGCGCCTCGTTCCGACGATCGGGGCACTGTTTAAAGGGGTTTCGTATGCGATTGGCTGCTGAGTTGCTGACGAATCGTGCCGGATGCCCCGCTTGCGAGCGGGCCGGCCGGCGCGTTGCCGCGCAACAGCTACGGTTGGGCGGCTCATCGCGCTGCTCCCTGCGGCACCGCTGCCAGTATTCGAGCCATTCGAGTCAGGTTGCTCGCCAGCATCGTCAGCTTGAAGTGCTGGTCGACTCGCTTGATGCCGCGATACGCGGTCTGTCGAATCCTGCCGACGGTCTTGCCCCAGCCGAAGTGCTCTTCGATGCGTTTGCGAATCACCTGGCTGATGCCATAACCGGCGTGCCGCGAGGTGCGGCCATCGATCGCGCTGCCGCCTTGATGCGCGTCGTTGCGCGCGACATGCGGCGTCACCTTGCGCGCACGACAGTCCCGCACAAAGTCGCGCATGTCGTAACCCTTGTCGGCGCCGAGCGTCTTGGCGTGACGACCCGGCACGCAATCGAGCAAGCGCAACGCACTTGCGCGTTCGCCGAAACCGTCAGCGTGGCTGACCACCGCGCCGACCACCAAGCCCGAGCGGTTCTCCATCAGGATGTGCCCCTGATAACAAAGGATGGCTCCGCTTTGCCGCCCCTTGCGGAACAGGCGCGCGTCCGGATCGGTGCTCGATGCATGCGTATCGTTGCTGCGCCGCTTGCCCTTCCAGTCGGTGTCGACATTGCGGCCACCGCCGGCTGGTGGATCGTCCGAGCCGTCCTTGGGCCGGAAGCTCTTGTGGCTGGCCCAAGCCTGGATCAGCGTGCCATCGACCGAGAAGTGTTCTCTGGACAGCAGCCCTTGCTTGTCGGCCAAGCTCATGACTTCGGTAAAGAACGCTTCGACCACTTCGTGCTCGAGCAGACGATCACGGTTCTTGGAGAACACCGAGTGGTCCCAGACGGCGTCTTCGATCGCCAGTCCGACGAACCAACGGAACAGCAGGTTGTAGCGCATCTGTTCCATCAACATGCGCTCGCTGCGCACCGAGTACAGCACCTGCAGCAGCAATGCACGCAGCTGTTTCTCCGGCGCAATCGACGCACGGCCGCTATCCGCGTAGATCGTGCCAAACAGCCCATTGAGCCGCTTCAGCGCTTGATTGACCAGCAGCCGAAGCGGCCGCAACGGGTGATCGGCCGGCACGAAGTCTTCCAGCTTCACCGTCGTGAACAGCGGTTCTTGCATCTCGTCCATTCCGCGCATCGCTCTCGTCTGCCCAAGATCATGAACACGATATCTCTAACGCACCGCTCGCAACGCCCGTTTACACCGTATCCAATTTCAACAGCCTGCTAG
>NZ_QTPZ01000085.1:0-1405 GCF_003853505.1 Burkholderia sp. Bp9015 | reverse complement strand
TGCACGCAACCCAGAGAGAATCGATGATCTCCCAATCCATCTTCAAGGCATATGACATTCGCGGTGTGGTCGGCAAGACGCTCGACGCCGACACGGCGCGCGCGATCGGCCGGGCCTTCGGCAGCGAAGTGCGCGCCCAGGGCGGCGATGCGGTCGTCGTCGCGCGCGACGGCCGCCTGTCGGGGCCCGAGCTCGTCGGCGCACTCGCCGATGGCCTGCGTGCGGCAGGCGTCGACGTCGTCGACGTCGGCATGGTGCCCACGCCGGTCGGCTATTTCGCGGCGAGCGTGCCGCTTGCGCTGAAGGGCGGCGAGCGCCGCGTCGATTCGTGCATCGTCGTCACCGGCAGCCACAACCCGCCCGACTACAACGGTTTCAAGATGGTGCTGCGCGGCGCGGCGATCTACGGCGAGCAGATCCAGGCGCTGTACCGCCGCATCGTCGACGAGCGCTATGAAACGGGCAGCGGCGCGTTCGAGCAGTTCGATGTCGCCGATCAGTACATCGCGCGAATCGTGGGCGACATCAAGCTCGCGCGCCCGCTGAAGCTCGTCGTCGACGCCGGCAACGGCGTCGCGGGTCCGCTCGCGACGCGCCTGTTCAAGGCGCTCGGCTGCGAACTCGTCGAGCGCTTCACCGACATCGACGGCACGTTCCCGAACCACCACCCCGATCCCGCGCACCCGGAAAACCTGCAGGACGTGATCCAGGCGCTGAAGGACACCGACGCCGAACTCGGCTTCGCGTTCGACGGCGACGGCGACCGCCTGGGCGTCGTCACGAAGGACGGCCAGATCATCTTCCCGGACCGCCAGCTGATGCTGTTCGCGGAGGAAGTGCTGTCGCGCAACCCGGGCGCGCAGATCATCTACGACGTGAAGTGCACGCGCCATCTCGCGCAGTGGGTGAAGGCGAAGGGCGGCGAGCCGCTGATGTGGAAGACGGGCCATTCGCTCGTGAAGGCGAAGCTGCGCGAGACGGGCGCACCGCTCGCGGGCGAGATGAGCGGCCACGTGTTCTTCAAGGACCGCTGGTACGGCTTCGACGACGGTCTCTACACGGGCGCGCGCCTGCTCGAGATCCTCGCGAAGACGGCCGATCCGAGCGCACTGCTCAATGCGCTGCCGGACGCGATGAGCACGCCGGAACTGCAGCTCAAGCTCGAGGAGGGCGAGAACTTCCGCCTGATCGAGAAGCTGCAGAAGGAAGCGAAGTTCGACGGCGCCGACGAAGTCGTGACGATCGACGGCCTGCGCGTCGAGTACCCGGACGGCTTCGGCCTCGCGCGTTCGTCGAACACGACGCCGGTGATCGTGCTGCGCTTTGAAGCGGAGACCAAGGAAGGGCTCGAGCGCATCCAGGCGGACTTCCGCCGCGTGCTGACGGCCGCGAAGCCGGACGTCGA
>NZ_QTPZ01000083.1:0-1881 GCF_003853505.1 Burkholderia sp. Bp9015 | reverse complement strand
GAGCTGCTCGAGGATCGCCGGGTTCTCGAGCGTGGACGTGTCCTGCGTGATCGCCTCGCCCTTCGCGAGCGAGCGCAACAGGCGCCGCATGATCTTGCCCGAGCGCGTCTTCGGCAGGTTGTCGCCGAAGCGGATGTCCTTCGGTTTCGCGATCGGCCCGATCTGCTTGCCGACCCAGTCGCGCAGCGCCTTCGCGAGCGCCGCCGCTTCCTCGCCTTCCGGACGCGAGCGCTTGAGCACCACGAACGCGACCACCGCCTCGCCGGTCGTGTCGTCCGGGCGGCCGACCACCGCCGCTTCCGCAACCAGCTCGTGCGAGACCAGCGCCGACTCGATTTCCATCGTGCCGAGCCGGTGGCCCGACACGTTCAGCACGTCGTCGATGCGGCCCATGATCGTGAAGTAGCCGGTGTCCTTGTCGCGCACCGTGCCGTCGCCGGCGAGATAGAGCGTGCCGCCGAGTTCTTCCGGGTAATAACTCTTCTTGAAGCGCTCCGGATCGCCCCAGATCGTGCGGATCATCGCCGGCCACGGACGCTTGACGACGAGAATGCCGCCTTGCCCGTTCGGCACGTCCTGGCCCGTCTCGTCGACCACCGCGGCCATGATGCCCGGCAGCGGCAGCGTGCACGAACCCGGCACCGTCGGCGTCGCGCCCGGCAGCGGCGTGATCATGTGGCCGCCGGTTTCGGTCTGCCACCACGTGTCGACGATCGGGCAGCGCTCCTGGCCGACGTGCTTGTGGTACCACATCCACGCTTCCGGATTGATCGGCTCGCCGACCGTGCCGATGATGCGCAGGCTCGACAGGTCGTAGCTCTTCGGATGGACCTTGTCGTCGGCTTCGGCGGCCTTGATCAGCGAACGGATCGCGGTCGGCGCGGTGTAGAACACCGTGACCTTGTGATCGCCGATCATCTTCCAGAAGCGCCCGGCGTCCGGATACGTCGGCACGCCCTCGAACACGACCTGCGTGCCGCCGCACGCGAGCGGGCCGTACGTGATGTACGTGTGGCCGGTGACCCAGCCGATGTCGGCCGTGCACCAGAACACGTCGGAGGGCTTCCAGTCGAAGGTCCACTTCATCGTCTGCGCGGCCCACAGCAGGTAGCCGCCGGTGCTGTGCTGCACGCCCTTCGGCTTGCCGGTCGAGCCCGACGTATACAGGATGAACAGCGGATGCTCGGCGCCGACCCATTCCGGCGCGCAGGTGTCGGACTCGCCGTCGGCGATCTCGTGCATCCACAGGTCGCGTTCGGCATGCCAGTCGATCTTGCCGCCGGTGCGGCGATAGACGATCACGCTCTTGACCGCTTCGCAGCCGCCCATCGCGAGCGCTTCGTCGGCGATGCTCTTGAGCGGCAGCGTCTTGCCGCCGCGCGCCTGCTCGTCGGCGGTGATGAGCGCAACGGCGCCGACGTCGACGAGCCGCTCGTTGAGCGATTTCGCGGAGAAGCCGCCGAACACGACCGAGTGCGTGGCGCCGATGCGCGCGCAGGCCTGCATCGCGACGATGCCTTCGATCGACATCGGAATATAGATGATGACGCGATCGCCCTTGCCGATCCCGCGTTTCTTCAGCGCGTTCGCGAAGCGCGACACGCGTGCCAGCAGCTCGGCATAGGTGACGCGCGTGACGGTGCCGTCGTCGGCCTCGAAGATCACGGCGACGCGCTCGCCGTTGCCGGCTTCGACGTGGCGGTCGAGGCAGTTGTACGACGCGTTGAGTTCGCCGTCGTCGAACCACTTGTAGAACGGCGCGTCGCTCTCGTCGAGCACCTTCGTGAACGGCTTGTGCCAGCTGAGGCCCTCGCGCGCGAGACGCGCCCAGAAGCCTTCGTAATCCTGCTCGGCTTCGGCGACCAGCGCGCGGTAGGCCGG
>NZ_QTPZ01000082.1:0-1897 GCF_003853505.1 Burkholderia sp. Bp9015 | reverse complement strand
TAGCTGTCGACACCGTTCTTGTAGCGCAGGTCCGACAGGTCGAAGCGACGCTGCTGCGCGTGCTCGTTGCGCTCGAGCGCGGCGATCTGCTGGTCGTACGTGCCGCGTGCAGCCAGCCCGTCCGACACTTCGCGGAACGCCGACTGGATCGCCTTCTCGTAGTTGGCGATCTCGATGCGCTTCTGCACGTTCGCGAGGTTCAGGTTCGCGATGTTCTGCCCGCCTTCGAAGATCGGCATCGTGATCTGCGGCGCGAACGACCACGCCGCGGTGCCGGCCTTGAACAGGCCGCCGAGCGTCGGGCTGCCGGTACCGAACGCGCCCGTCAGCGAGATGCGCGGGAAGAACGCCGCACGCGCCGCGCCGATGTTCGCGTTCGCGGCCAGCAGCGTCTGCTCGGCCTGCATCACGTCCGGACGACGCGTCAGCAGGTCGGACGGCAGACCGGCCGGCACATCCGTCAGCAGGTTCTGCGCGTCGAGCGGCATGCCCGCCGGCAGATCGTCCGGCAGCGGCTCGCCGATCAACAGCACCAGCGCGTTCAGCGCCTGCGCACGCGCACGCGCCTGCGCCTGCTGATTCGCGAGCGCCGTCTCGACGACCGTCTGCGCCTGACGCAGCTCGAGCTCGGAGCCCGTGCCGTTGTCGAACTGCAGCTTCGTCAGGTCGTAGGACGCCTGTGCCGTCTTCAGCGTGTTTTCCGTGAGCTGCAGCAGGTCGTCGGTGGACAGCAGCGTCAGGTACTGGTCCGCGACCTGCGACACAAGCGAGATCTCCGCAGCCTGCCGCGCATACGACGTCGACAGGTACTGCGCGAGCGCCTGGTCCTTCAGGCTCTGCACGCGACCGAACAGGTCGAGTTCCCACGACGCGGAAGCGCCGACGTTATAGGCGCGCGAGATATACGGCGCACCGGTCTGCGACAGGCCCTGCGGCACGCGCTGGATGTTGCCCGTGCCTGTGCCGTCGAGCGTCGGGAACAGGCCCGCGCGCGTGATCTGGTACTGCGCGCGCGCCGCCTCGATGTTCAGCACCGACACGCGCAGGTCGCGGTTGTTCTTCAGCGCGATCTCGATCAGCCGCTGCAGGCGCGGATCGACGAAGAATTCGCGCCAGCCGATGGCGGTCGCCGCCTGGCCGTTCGCGCTGCGCGCGCCGGCAGCGCCTGGCTGCGTCGCATAGACGCCGCCGGCCGGGTATGCCTGCGCGACGGGCGCGTCGGGCCGCGTGTAGTGCGGCGCCATCGTGCAGCCCGTGGCCAGCAGCGCGACCGCGATTGCAGTCAAAGCGTGTTTTTGCATCATCACTGTCCCTTGTTGCCTTCGTCGCCGTTGCCCGGCTTCTCTTCGTGGTGCGAGTGCTCCTGAGCCAGACGCAGCGCCTGGTCGACGTCTTCCTTCTCGCCGCTGAAGATCGCGCGGATCTTCACGAAGAACATCGGGATCATGAAGATCGCGAGGAACGTCGCCGTGATCATCCCGCCGATCACGCCGGTACCGATCGCGTGCTGGCTCGCCGAACCCGCGCCGTTGCTGATCGCGAGCGGCATCACGCCGAGAATGAACGCGAGCGACGTCATCAGGATCGGACGCAGCCGCAGGCGCGCGGCTTCCAGCGCGGCCTCGATCGGCCCCATCTTCTCGGTCATCTGCAGTTCGCGCGCGAATTCGACGATCAGGATCGCGTTCTTCGCGGACAAGCCGACGGTGGTCAGCAGGCCGACCTGGAAGAACACGTCGTTCTCGAGGCCGCGCATCGTCGCCGCGAGCAGTGCGCCGATCACGCCGAGCGGCACCACCATGATCACCGAGAACGGGATCGACCAGCTTTCATACAGTGCCGCGAGACACAGGAACACGACGAGGATCGAGATCGCGTACAGGATCGGCGCCTGCGA
>NZ_QTPZ01000081.1:0-1959 GCF_003853505.1 Burkholderia sp. Bp9015 | reverse complement strand
GCCCACGACGCGGAAGGCGTGTTCCGCAGGACGGGCATCACGTTCGCCGTGTACGGCGACGCGCAGGCCGCCGAGCGCCTGATTCCGTTCGACATCGTGCCGCGGATCATCTCGGGCGCGGAATGGAGCCGGCTGTCGCTCGGCATCGAGCAGCGCGTGATGGCGCTCAACGCGTTCCTCGACGACATCTACCACCGCCAGGAGATCGTGCGCGCCGGCATCGTGCCGAAGCACCTGATCGCGCACAACGAGGCGTTCATCCCGGAGATGATCGATTTCCGGCCGCCCGGCAACGTCTACACGCACATCATCGGCGTCGACATCGTGCGCACCGCCGAGAACCAGTTCTACGTGCTGGAAGACAACGCGCGCACGCCGTCGGGCGTGTCGTACATGCTGGAAAACCGCGAGACGATGATGCAGCTCTTTCCCGAGCTGTTCCAGCAGGTCAAGGTGCGCCCGGTCGAGACCTATCCGCAGATGCTGCGGCAGTCGCTCGCGGCCGTGTGCCCGCCGGGCGGCAATGCCGACAACCCGACCATCGCCGTGCTCACGCCCGGCATCCACAATTCCGCGTACTACGAACATTCGTTCCTCGCCGACCAGATGGGCGTGCACCTCGTCGAGGGCAGCGACCTGCAGGTGGTCGACGGCCGCGTCGCGATGCGCACCACCGAAGGCTTCCGGCCGATCGACGTGCTGTACCGCCGGGTCGACGACGCGTTCCTCGATCCGCTGACGTTCCGCCCCGATTCGGTGCTCGGCGTGGCCGGGATCATGGACGTCTACCGCGCCGGCAACATCACGATCGCGAACGCGCCGGGCACCGGCATCGCCGACGACAAGGCGATCTACTCGTACATGCCGGAGATCGTCGAGTTCTACACGGGCCGCAAGGCGCTGCTGGAGAACGTGCCGACCTGGCGCTGCGGCGAGGCCGACAGCCTGAAATACGTGCTCGAGCATCTCGACGAACTGGTCGTGAAGGAAGTGCACGGCTCGGGCGGCTACGGGATGCTGGTCGGGCCGTGCGCATCGAAGGCCGAGATCGAGGCGTTCGCCGCGAAGCTGCGCGCGCGTCCCGCGAACTACATCGCGCAACCCACGCTGGCGTTGTCCACGACGCCGATCCTGACCGAAGCCGGCCTCGCGCCGCGCCACGTCGACCTGCGGCCGTTCGTGCTGGTGTCGGACCGGATCCGCATCACGCCGGGCGGGCTCACGCGCGTCGCGCTGCAGGAGGGCTCGCTGGTCGTCAACTCGAGCCAGGGCGGCGGCACCAAGGACACCTGGGTGCTGGCCGACTGAGCCGGGCACGACCGCGCGCGCCGCAGCCGGCGCGCGAACCGAACGAAGACGGAGTGGACACGAGATGCTTCTGGGACGAACTGCGAGCGGTCTTTACTGGATGTACCGCTATATCGAGCGCGCGGAGAACATCGCGCGCATCGTCGATGCCGGACTGCGGATGGCGCTCACGCGCACGTCCGACGCGCCGGCCGAATGGTCGTCGGTGCTGGTCAGCTCGGGCGCGGACGACGGCTATCGTCAGAAGTACGACGCGTATGCCGCCGATACCGTGACCGACTACCTGCTGCGCGACCGCGACAACCCGTCGAGCGTGCTGTCGTGCATCGAGGCCGCGCGCTCGAACGCGCGGATGGTGCGCACGGCGCTCACGCGCGAGGCGTGGGAGAGCGTGAACGGCGCCTGGCTCGCGCTGCGCCAGGCGCTTGCGCAGCCGGTGCCGGAGAGCGGGCTGCCGGCGGTGCTCGACGAAGTGAAGCGCGAAACCGCGCTGATCCTCGGCAGCTTCTACAGCACGATGCTGCGCAACGAGATCTTCGATTTCGCGCAGATCGGCGCGTTCGTCGAGCGGGCCGACAACACCGCGCGGATCCTCGACGTGAAATACCACCTGCTGCTGCCGTCGGTGTCGCACGTGGGCACGATCCTCGA
>NZ_QTPZ01000080.1:0-2032 GCF_003853505.1 Burkholderia sp. Bp9015 | reverse complement strand
ACACGACGTTCGCGCTGTGCGCGATGCTCGAAGGCGACTACGAGATCTACATGGTCGCCGACGCATCGGGCGGCACGTCGCAGGCCGCGCACGATTTCGCGATGCAGCGCATGGTGCAGGCCGGCGTGGTGCCGGTCACGTGGCAGCAGGTCCTGCTCGAGTGGCAGCGCGACTGGGCACACCGCGAGACGTACGACGCGGTGGTCGCGATCGCGAAGGAGCACTCGGGCGCGTACGGCATGGGCATCGACTACGCGTACACGATGGTCCACAAGGCACCGCAGCGCACTGCGACGCCGCACGAGTCGATCCCGGCCGTGCCGGCGAAGTAACGGGCAGCCGGACGGAATGGCCGCGGCCGGCGTGCGCGATGCACGCGACGGCCGCGGGGGTCGCGGGCCGCCGCGCTCACGCCTCGGGCAGCGCCCACGGCGCGTGCGAGAAGTGTTCGGCGAGAAAATCGAGCAGCACCGTCACGCGCGCGGCGCGCAGCATGCCGGGCGGCGTGACGAGGTTGACGTTGATGTCGGCGATCTTCCAGTCGTGCATCACTTCCTCGAGCTCGCCGCGCTGCAGCTCATCCCATACCAGGAACTCGGGCTGCAGCGCGAGGCCGTGACCGGCGACGAGCGCGGGGACGATCACGTCGGCGTTGTTGGTGCGGATGCGGCCTTGCACGTTCACGCCGATTTCCTCGCCCGATGCCGGGTGGCGAAAGCGCCAGTGCTCGGGTGTGGGCAGGTTCGTGTAGGTGAGGCACACGTGCTGTTCGATGTCGCGCGGATGCTTGGGCCGGCCATGCCGGTCGAGATACGCGGACGATGCGACGAGCGGGCGGCGCACCGCGCACAGCTTGCGCGAGCGCAGCGACGAGTCGCTCAGTTCGGCGATGCGGATCGCGACGTCGAAACCGCCGGATACGATGTCGACGATGTGGTCGGTCAGCACGAGGTCGATGTCGACGCGCGGATAGCGTTCGAGAAACGCGGGCAGCAGCGGCGACAGATGGTGCGTCCCGAACGACATCGGCGCGTTCACGCGCACGAGGCCGTACGGTTCGAGCGCCTGCGCGGTGGCCTCGCTCTCGATCAGCTCCGCATCGGCGAGCAGGCGGATCGCCCGATCGCGCAGCAGTTCGCCGGTCGGCGTGAGCGACAGCTTGCGCGACGTGCGGTACAGCAGCATCGCGCCGAGGCGCTTTTCGAGGCGCGCGATGGCCTTCGATACGGTCGGCTGCGAGACGCCGAGCAAGTCCGCGGCTTTCGCGAACGAACCGGTCTCCGCGACACGCGCGAAGATGGCCCAGGCTTCGAGATCAGGAAGATGTTGCATGGTCGGACGGGGTGGCGGGAAGCGAAGGGGAAGCGAACGCGGCGAAACATGCGGCCGGCACGATGCGGGTCATTCTAATCCGGTCGGGAGAAAAAACGTTATGGAATCTTATCTATTGTCGTTGGCCGCCGGCGTGCTGATCGGCGTCGTGTACAGCGTGATCAAGGTGCGCTCGCCCGCGCCGCCGCTGATCGCGCTGATCGGTCTCGCCGGCATGCTGATCGGCGCGCAGGCCATCGGGCCCGTGCGTCACTGGCTCGGCTTCTGACCGCATCGAGGACCTGTCAATGAGCGCAACCTATACTCAACCGGATCTGATCCTGTACAACGGGCGCATCACGACGCTCGATCGTGCGAACCCCGTTGCCGCCGCGGTGGCGATCAAGGACGGCCGCTTCGTCGCGGTCGGCAGCGACGCGGACGTGATGCCGCTCGCGGGCCGCGCGACGAAGGTCGTCGATCTCGGCGGCCGCAGCGCGCTGCCCGGCCTGATCGACAACCACTGCCACGTGATTCGTGGTGGCCTGAACTACAACATGGAGCTGCGCTGGGACGGCGTGCCGTCGCTCGCGGTTGCAATGGACATGCTCAAGCGGCAGGTGGCGATCACGCCCGCGCCGCAGTGGGTGCGCGTGGTCGGTGGCTTTACCGAACACCAGTTCGCCGAGAAGCGCCTGCCGACGATCGAGGAACTCAACGC
>NZ_QTPZ01000079.1:0-2813 GCF_003853505.1 Burkholderia sp. Bp9015 | reverse complement strand
CGTGTGAAAGTAGGTAATCGTCAGGCTCCCTAAGCCAGAAACCCCCGCCCGAAAAGGCGGGGGTTTTTGCATTTGCAGCGCAGAAAATGTGCAATCACCGCCGGGCGTTGGCGTTGGCGTTGGCGTTGGCGTTGGCGTTGGCGTTGGCGCAAGCAAGCAAGCAAGCAAGCAAGCTGGCTGGCTGGCTGGCTGGCTGGTCGGGCGGGACTTTCATGTACGCCGCGCGCCGTGTCGCGAATGGACGAGTGGCTCGACCCCGCTGCTGCCGGTAACTCCGCGGCCAGGGCGGCCAGTCTTGCACCGCTCGCAGCGCGAGAGTCTGATCGGCGCCGAATTGTTTGAGCAGATGGCGGCTCATTGACGCATCCTGCTCCTCATCATCGTTGACTGCATCGAACCCGCGCCGCGAGATCTACCACGTCTATCATCTCGGTTGCCACTGGCTTCGAGCTCCGTGCGGTTTCCATCCCGTGATGAACCGACCAGGGGCGCGGCAGGGGTCACCCTTGCGCGCAGCCGAAGGCTCCGTCAATCGCCGGGGTGCCGCCGATGGCCGCGTCATGCTCGAAGTGATCACGCCTCCGGTCGTTCTCTCGTTATTTACCTCCTCGAGCACATTGCACGGCAAGTCTAGCCATCGCAAATCGGAGTCCATTATCTCGGGCTATTAATTGGTGTATATCGCTTATCTTCGCGCAACGTCGTCGATTCTGTTTCGAGGTGCTGGTGTGTGATTGGCGCGTTTCAGGGCAAATCCACGGCTGCCTCGGCGACAGCGCGAGGCCGAGATCGCGCGCCCGTCGGCATATGCGTGACGACCGCAACCGCCATGAGGCCTTCCATCGGCGCGAAGGCGTCGCAGAGGCGAATTTCTTCGACGAGCGAATAGGCGGCGCCGCCGAAATAGTGGCGGCCTTCGCCCATCAATCCGAAATGCGTACCGTCCGCGTTGACGCCGGACGACCGCACCGTGCATGCAGTGCTTGGACTACACAGTGCCAAGCGCTCGATCGGGCGAATCGGCGGATCGTGCTGCTGCCGTGGCTCCGGGTCGACATGAGCATCGCCGGGCAGTGAGTAGTCGATGTCGACGAACCCGCGTTGAATGTCGGCTTCCCTGCCGTCTGGTTCGTACCGGGCGACGTACAGGCGCCCCGGTCAAAGCCGATGCAGTTCCGCGCTTGACTGAACGAGGTTCCACTCGTATCCACACGTCGGATGGCGCGTGTACAGCTCAGCCTTGCCACGATAGGCCGCCCAGACATTCATGGTGGTCGGCTTGCACAAAGGACGGTTCGACACAATGCGCGCTGCACTGTTGAACGTTCGCAACGACGGCGACACGCAAGCGATGTGGCAGCAGGCGTGCGGGCGCAGATCGTCGCGCATCGGCGGCACCAAGACATCTAGGCCGGCCAAGCTGTTGGACCTTCTCGCAAGGTGCGAGCGTCGCTATCAGCCGCGATAACGTCGGTTGACGCTCGTTCGGCAACCACGCGTACGCGATCGCTTCCGGAGTCGTGACTCGCGGGCGTCGCCGCGTGCTGGTGGCCAACAAGCAGCCGGCGTCGACGGCCGGTTTTAAAGTCTCATGCGTCGCGCGAGCCGCGGCGCCTTTCGCGCGTCTGGCGGTGTGGCGCCCGGAAAGCGTCGGCTCTCGGACTGCCGCGATCCTTCCCGTGCTGCACCACGCGTTGTCGATGGTGCCCGCATGTGCCACCGAGGAAGCAAAGACCAGTGCGAAGGCAAGAAGGACGACAGGGTATCGCGCGGAGGCAGGGAAACGGGAGAGCGGTCGGCATGATCGCGGAACGCGGGATGGTACCGCGCGTGCCTTCCGTCAGTGGTGATGAGGGGAGGGGGCGAAGATGGCCCCTAGGTGCTTTCCGGGTTCGATTCCGGTGTCGCAACGGAGCAAGCGGGAACGGCGACGCCTTCCGTGGAATCCGGCTTCGGCACCCCGTTTGCCGGAAACCCTTGCGCGCAGAAGCCGGTTGTCCCGGGTTTGGCGGGGTGCTGATGTGTCGCCATTAATCAACCTACCCCCTGGGCTCGCGTCGGAAGCCTTGCAGATTCATCCGGCATGGAAATTGCAAATTTTTTGCGTTTACCCGCTTGGCATTATGCGTGAGAGGTCGTATCATGGCGGTCTTTCGTTTTCAGCGAAGATGCAAATCGAAGCTGAAGACGGAGTCTGACGAAGATGTGGGCGCCGATCGGCGATCCTCTTGTGCTTGCCTCAGCCGGGTGGGCGCGGGTGTCGGGTGAGTCGCCAGGGTGCGCTGGAAGAGAATGAAAATAATCTTCCGGATGTGCTTGACAAGAGTGCGATGCACCCCCATAATCGTCAGTTCTCTACGGAGGGGTGCCCGAGTGGCTAAAGGGGGCAGACTGTAAATCTGTTGGCTTACGCCTACGTTGGTTCGAATCCAACCTCCTCCACCAGAACATCAGCGCAGAGAGCGGTAGGGAATCGTTAGTGGCCCGTGCGGGTGTAGCTCAATGGTAGAGCAGAAGCCTTCCAAGCTTACGACGAGGGTTCGATTCCCTTCACCCGCTCCAGTCCGTGTAGTTGAAGCGTAATACCGCCCATGTGGCTCAGTGGTAGAGCACTCCCTTGGTAAGGGAGAGGTCGGCAGTTCGATCCTGCCCATGGGCACCAGCAGTAAAAAGTCAGTGTCTGTTTGCGCGCGGCGCAACATGTGAAATTCCTTTCGGGAGTTGAAAATGGCCAAGGAAAAGTTTGAGCGGACCAAGCCGCACGTCAACGTTGGTACGATTGGTCACGTTGACCACGGCAAGACGACGCTGAC
>NZ_QTPZ01000078.1:0-2914 GCF_003853505.1 Burkholderia sp. Bp9015 | reverse complement strand
ACGAGACAGACTCGTTATAGGGTCAAGCGAACAAGTGCATGTGGTGGATGCCTTGGCGATCACAGGCGATGAAGGACGCGGTAGCCTGCGAAAAGCTACGGGGAGCTGGCAAACAAGCTTTGATCCGTAGATGTCCGAATGGGGAAACCCACTCCTTTTGGAGTATCCATGGCTGAATACATAGGCCATGCGAAGCGAACGCGGTGAACTGAAACATCTAAGTAACCGCAGGAAAAGAAATCAACCGAGATTCCCAAAGTAGTGGCGAGCGAAATGGGATGAGCCTTGCACTCTTTATTTGTATTGTTAGCCGAACGCTCTGGAAAGTGCGGCCATAGCAGGTGATAGCCCTGTAGGCGAAAACAGTATGAAAGAACTAGGTGTGCGACAAGTAGGGCGGGACACGTGAAATCCTGTCTGAAGATGGGGGGACCATCCTCCAAGGCTAAATACTCGTGATCGACCGATAGTGAACCAGTACCGTGAGGGAAAGGCGAAAAGAACCCCGGGAGGGGAGTGAAATAGATCCTGAAACCGCATGCATACAAACAGTCGGAGCCTCGTAAGGGGTGACGGCGTACCTTTTGTATAATGGGTCAGCGACTTACGTTCAGTAGCAAGCTTAACCGTATAGGGCAGGCGTAGCGAAAGCGAGTCCGAATAGGGCGTTCAGTTGCTGGGCGTAGACCCGAAACCAGGTGATCTATCCATGGCCAGGATGAAGGTGCGGTAACACGTACTGGAGGTCCGAACCCACTAACGTTGAAAAGTTAGGGGATGAGCTGTGGATAGGGGTGAAAGGCTAAACAAACCTGGAAATAGCTGGTTCTCTCCGAAAACTATTTAGGTAGTGCCTCGTGTCTCACCTTCGGGGGTAGAGCACTGTCATGGTTGGGGGGTCTATTGCAGATTACCCCGCCATAGCAAACTCCGAATACCGAAGAGTGCAATCACGGGAGACAGACATCGGGTGCTAACGTCCGGTGTCAAGAGGGAAACAACCCAGACCGCCAGCTAAGGTCCCCAAATATAGCTAAGTGGGAAACGAAGTGGGAAGGCTAAAACAGTCAGGAGGTTGGCTTAGAAGCAGCCACCCTTTAAAGAAAGCGTAATAGCTCACTGATCGAGTCGTCCTGCGCGGAAGATGTAACGGGGCTAAGCTATATACCGAAGCTGCGGATGCGTGCTTAGCACGCATGGTAGGAGAGCGTTCCGTAAGCCTGCGAAGGTGCGTTGAAAAGCGTGCTGGAGGTATCGGAAGTGCGAATGCTGACATGAGTAGCGATAAAGGGGGTGAAAGGCCCCCTCGCCGTAAGCCCAAGGTTTCCTACGCAACGTTCATCGGCGTAGGGTGAGTCGGCCCCTAAGGCGAGGCAGAAATGCGTAGCTGATGGGAAGCAGGTCAATATTCCTGCACCATTGTTAGATGCGATGGGGGGACGGATCGCGGAAGGTTGTCCGGGTGTTGGAAGTCCCGGTCGCTGCATTGGAGAAGGCGCTTAGGCAAATCCGGGCGCAGGATTCAAGGGTGTGGCGCGAGCTCCTTAGGGAGCGAAGCAATTGGAAGTGGTTCCAAGAAAAGCCTCTAAGCTTCAGTCTAACGATGACCGTACCGCAAACCGACACAGGTGGGCGAGATGAGTATTCTAAGGCGCTTGAGAGAACTCGGGAGAAGGAACTCGGCAAATTGGTACCGTAACTTCGGGATAAGGTACGCCCTTGTAGCTTGATGCGCCTGCGCGCAGAGGGTGAAGGGGTTGCAATAAACTGGTGGCTGCGACTGTTTAATAAAAACACAGCACTCTGCAAACACGAAAGTGGACGTATAGGGTGTGACGCCTGCCCGGTGCCGGAAGATTAAATGATGGGGTGCAAGCTCTTGATTGAAGTCCCGGTAAACGGCGGCCGTAACTATAACGGTCCTAAGGTAGCGAAATTCCTTGTCGGGTAAGTTCCGACCTGCACGAATGGCGTAACGATGGCCACACTGTCTCCTCCCGAGACTCAGCGAAGTTGAAGTGTTTGTGATGATGCAATCTACCCGCGGCTAGACGGAAAGACCCCATGAACCTTTACTGTAGCTTTGCATTGGACTTTGAACCGATCTGTGTAGGATAGGTGGGAGGCTATGAAACCGGAACGCTAGTTTCGGTGGAGCCGTCCTTGAAATACCACCCTGGTTTGTTTGAGGTTCTAACCTTGGTCCGTGATCCGGATCGGGGACAGTGCATGGTAGGCAGTTTGACTGGGGCGGTCTCCTCCCAAAGCGTAACGGAGGAGTACGAAGGTACGCTAGGTACGGTCGGAAATCGTGCTGATAGTGCAATGGCATAAGCGTGCTTAACTGCGAGACCGACAAGTCGAGCAGGTGCGAAAGCAGGTCATAGTGATCCGGTGGTTCTGTATGGAAGGGCCATCGCTCAACGGATAAAAGGTACTCTGGGGATAACAGGCTGATACCGCCCAAGAGTTCATATCGACGGCGGTGTTTGGCACCTCGATGTCGGCTCATCTCATCCTGGGGCTGTAGCCGGTCCCAAGGGTATGGCTGTTCGCCATTTAAAGAGGTACGTGAGCTGGGTTTAAAACGTCGTGAGACAGTTTGGTCCCTATCTGCCGTGGGCGTTGGATATTTGAAGGGGGCTGCTCCTAGTACGAGAGGACCGGAGTGGACGAACCTCTGGTGTACCGGTTGTCACGCCAGTGGCATCGCCGGGTAGCTATGTTCGGAAGAGATAACCGCTGAAAGCATCTAAGCGGGAAACTCGCCTTAAGATGAGATATCCCTGGGGACTAGATCCCCTTGAAGGGTCGTTCGAGACCAGGACGTTGATAGGTCAGGTGTGTAAGCGCAGTAATGCGTTCAGCTAACTGATACTAATTGCCCGTAAGGCTTGATCCTATAACAAGTCTG
>NZ_QTPZ01000077.1:0-3073 GCF_003853505.1 Burkholderia sp. Bp9015 | reverse complement strand
GTAAGCGTCAATTCGAGGCCGTCTTGACGATCAGAACTTGACCTCTGAGAGCCGCTGATTCGCGAGCACGAGATCGAAGGCGGCAGGATCGAAGCTGCCGCCGCACCACTCGAGGAAGTGGTCGTGCTCCTCGTGCGTCGGATCTGCAATCGCCTCGAGGAAGTCTGCATATCCGGGCACGCCACCGACGTCTTCCGGCGGACACGCATTCTGCCCATCCATGCACAACGGCCGACGCATGTCGGGATCAGGCACGAGTGCCTTCTCAACCTCGATCCGATGCTGCCAGTTGTCGCCGTAGTCGTAGATGTAGGTGAATGACTTCAGCCCGCCCAGCGCCTTCGCCAGCGTGACCCGTGCTTCATTGAGCATTGGCGGATCGCTCTGGAATCCGAAGTCATCAGGTTCACCATAGTTGGTTTCGCCGAAGACGAACTCGTGCAGGTGCCCGCCTTCCCAGCCCATGGCCAGTTGCAACACCACATGAAGCTTGCCCAGCCGGATCGAGCCGGGAACGATGATTCGTCGCCAGATCGCCGGCTTAATGTACTTCAGCTCAACGCGCAGCACATAATCGGGCACTGGCGCCTTGACCAGGCGCACGGCAGGTTTGCGGGGTTGGACCATCGGATTGATTCTCAGGCGGCTTGCTGTTCGATGTGTGCAGTCGGCATCAGGTGCCACGGCAGCAACTCGTCGATGCGGTTGATGGGATGATCGGCGATGCGCTCAAACACCGTGCGCAGGTAGGCAAACGGCTCGATGCCGTTCAGGCGCGCCGTACCGATCAGGCTATAGATCACCGCCGCGCTTTGGCCACCGCCGTCGGAGCCCGCGAACAGATAATTGCGCCTGCCGAGAACCAACGGCCTGATCGCGCGCTCCGCCGTATTGTTGTCCACCTCGACGCGTCCGTCTTCGCAATAGCGTGTGAGAGCGTGCCAGTGCCCCAGCGAGTATCTGATCGCCTTCGCCAGCCCCGACTTCGCCGAGACCTGTGACAGCGTGTGTTCGAGCCAGGCCTTCAGCTCAGCGAGCAATGGGGCCGAGCGCTGCTGACGCGCAGACAGGCGCACGTCCGGCGTCTGGCCGCGAACCTCGCGTTCAACAACATACAGCGCCCCGATGCGGCGCAGTGCTTCTTCGGCAATCGGTGAGCTGTCCAGCTTGTACAGGTCGTAGAACTTGCGCCGCGCATGGGCCCAGCACCCGGCCTCGATGATCGTGCCGTCACGATACAGCGCGTCATACCCGCTGAAGGCATCTGCCTGCAGGATTCCCGTGTAGCCCGCCAGATGTTCCCGAGGTCGCTCACCTTTGCGGTCGGGTGAGTACCTGTACCAGACTGCTGGTGGCGCGCGGCTCCCTGCCGGGCGGTCATCCCGCACATAGGTCCACAGGCGCGCCGTGCGTGTCTTGCCACGCCCCGGCTCCAGCACCGGCACGGGCGTGTCGTCGGTATGGATCTTGTCTGCGGCGCGCACGTAACCACCGAGTGTATCGGACAGCGGTTGCAGCAGCGCAGCCGCTTCACGAACCCACGATGCCAGTGTTGCCCGGTCCAGTTCGATGCCCGCGCGGCGATAGATGCCGGTCTGCCGGTACAGTGGCATATGGTCAGCGTACTTGGCGACGACGACCTGCGCGAGCAGCCCGGCACCCGCCATCGAGCGCGCTATCGGTCGCGAATGTGCTGGCTCCTGCACCACTGCCGCACAGCGCGGACAGCTCAGCTTCGGACGTACGTGACGCAGTACCTTGAAGTAACCGGGCACATAGTCGAGCACCTCCGAGACGTCTTCGCCGAGCGCACGCATCTGTTTGCCACATTCCGGGCATCCGCAGTTTGACGGCGCATGCATAACCGTTTCGCGGGGAAGATGGGCGGGGAAGTGCCGTGACTTGCGGCGCAGCGGAACGACGTTCGTTGTGGCCGATGTATCAGCAGCATCGGGCACCTTCGACGTTGCGGCCATGGTCGATTCAGGAACGGGAAGCTCACCGAGCGCGAGCTGCAGCTGGTCCATCAGTTCGGTCATGCGCTCCGATGAACGGCCATACTGCCATCGCTTCAGCCGTGAGATCTCGGCCAGCAACTGCGCGATGGTCTCGTCGCGCGAGGCGACGATGCGCTTGAGAGCGGCGATGTCATCGGGCAGATGGTTGGCTGGCATGCATGCCAGTGTAAATGAAGCCCACGCGCTTGTGGGTTCGCGCACCCGGCGTTACGCCGCGTGCGTCGGCTGCCACGTCCGCTCTGGATGCCGCCAGTCAATCCCCTCGAGCAGCATCGACAGTTGGGCAGCTGACAGATGGACTGTTCCCGAGTCCGCCTGCGGCCACACGAAGCGTCCTCGCTCGAGTCGTTTCGCGTACAGGTTCATGCCGTCGCCGCTCCACCATAAAATCTTGATGAGGTCACCGCGACGCCCACGAAACAGGAAGATGTGCCCCGAGAAGGGATCACGTCCGAGCGCTGACTGCACCAGCGCGGCAAGTCCATCCATGCCACGGCGCATATCGGTAACGCCCGCTGCCAGCCATACGCGGGTACCGCCTGGCGGCGCAATCATGCTGGCATCAGGCAGCGCAGCACGAGGCGCAACTGCACGGGGTCCACCATGCCCGTGACGCGCACGCGGGCACCGTTCAGTTCGATCTCGATGCCCGACGCTGCCGGTACGCTCTCGCGATGTGGCTCGACAGGCTGTAGAGCGAGCGACGCCGGTTCTGCGATCTCGCCGGTCGGTGCATCAGGTAGTACCACGGGCAGCAACACCGCTGTGCTGTGCGCCACGCCTTCAAACAGGCCCGCCCGCAGTTGCCGGCGCCACTTGAACACCATATTGGGATTCAGTCCGTGCGCCTGCGCGAGCTTGGCCACCGAAATCCCCGGCTCGCTCGCCGCGACGGCAACTTGCCGCCGGTACTCCGGTGCGTAATTCGGTCGACCCTTGCGGGTCGTCGATCGCGAATTGCAAGTGTCCAAAGTAGTCCCCACCACTCGAAGTAACGGACATCACTTTGGACACCGGCTTCAGCTCTGTCCATGCGGCCTCGAAATGACGCTTAC
>NZ_QTPZ01000076.1:0-3620 GCF_003853505.1 Burkholderia sp. Bp9015 | reverse complement strand
ATGTCGCGTTCTGAGTCCCCCCGGCCGCTGCTCGAGATGCGCGGCATCAGCAAGACCTTCCCGGCCGTGCGCGCGCTCGACAACGTCAGCCTGACCGTCTATCCGGGCGAGATCCATTCGCTGATGGGCGAGAACGGCGCGGGCAAGTCGACGCTGATGAAGATCCTGTCGGGTGCGTACCGCGCCGACGCCGGCGGCGAGATCCTGATCGACGGCGCGCGCATCGACGTCGACGGCCCGCTCGCCGCGCGCGATGCCGGCGTCGCCGTGATCTACCAGGAGCTGTGCCTCGCGCCCAACCTCACCGTCGCGGAAAACATCTACGTCGGCCGCGAACTGCGCCGCGGCAACCGTCGCTGGGGCACCATCGACCGCGCGGCGATGGCGCGCGGCTGCCAGGACGTGCTCGCGCGCCTCGGTGCGCCGTTCGGCCCCGACACGCTGGTCGGCACGCTGTCGATCGCCGAGCAGCAGCTCGTCGAGATCGCGCGCGCCGTGCATACCCGCGCACGCATCCTCGTGATGGACGAACCGACGACGCCGCTGTCGTCGCGCGAAACCGAGCACCTGTTCGGCCTGATCCGCCAGCTGCGCGAGGAAGGTCTCGCGATCATCTACATCAGCCACCGGATGGCCGAAATCTACGAACTGTCCGACCGCGTGTCGGTGCTGCGCGACGGCTCGTACGTCGGCACGCTCGAGCGCGCGTCGCTGTCGGCCGAGCGGCTCGTCGCGATGATGGTCGGCCGCGACATCTCCGGCTTCTACAAGAAGGAACACGCGCCGTACGATCCCGGCCACCTGCTGCTGTCGGTGCGCGACATCGCCGACGGCGAGCGCGTGCGCGGCTGCAGCCTCGACCTGCATGCGGGCGAGGTGCTCGGCATCGCCGGGCTCGTCGGCGCGGGCCGCACCGAGCTCGCGCGGCTGATCTTCGGCGCGGAGCCGCGCACGCGCGGCGACGTGAAGCTGGGCGAGCGCACGTTCGGCGCGCATTCGCCGCGCGACGCGATCGACGCGGGCCTCGTCTACCTGACGGAAGACCGCAAGCGCCAGGGCCTGTTCCTCGACATGAGCGTGCGCGACAACATCAACATCTCCGTGTGCAACCGCGATGCGCGGCTCGGCGCGCTCGATCTGGCGCGCGGCGCCATGCGCGCACGCGACGCGATCGCGTCGCTGTCGATCCGCGTGCCGAATGCGAACGTCAACGTCGGCGCGCTGTCGGGCGGCAACCAGCAGAAAGTGCTGCTGTCGCGCCTGCTCGAGACGAAGCCGCGCGTGCTGATCCTCGACGAGCCGACGCGCGGCGTCGACATCGGCGCGAAATCCGAGATCTACCGGATCATCAACGAACTGGCCCGCGCGGGTGTCGGCGTGATCGTGATCTCGAGCGAGCTGCCGGAGATCATCGGCGTCGCCGACCGCGTGCTCGTGATGCGCGAAGGCGAGATCGCCGGCGAACTCGGCGGCCACACGCACACGCCCATCACGCAGGAAGCGATCATCGCGCTCGCCACCGGCTCGCAGGCCGAGCTCGCCGACGCGCACTGACCACGGCCCCTTCATCTCCTTCTTCCTTCAAGGTACCGACATGATCAACCCGACCAAGCAGCGGAACCTCGCGTCCGCGACGGCCCATCCGGTCGCCAACCGTACGCCGCTGATGCGCGGCGCCGATCATCGCGCGCGCATGCAGTCGCTGATGCGCACCGCCGGCATGCTGCCGGTGCTGCTGGTCCTCTGCATCGGCTTCGGCTTCATGACCGACGGCTTCTTCACGCTGCAGAACCTGTCGATCGTCACGCAGCAGGCGTCGATCAACATCGTGCTCGCCGCCGGCATGACCTTCGTGATCCTGACGGGCGGCATCGACCTGTCGGTCGGCTCGGTGCTCGCCGCGTCGGCCGTCGCCGCGCTCATCGCGTCGACCATCCCCGGCTGGGGCTGGCTCGGCGTGCCGATCGCGCTCGCGGTCGGCCTCGTGTTCGGCGCGATCAACGGCGGCCTGATCTCGTTCCTGCGCCTGCCGCCGTTCATCGTCACGCTCGGCGCGATGACGGCCGTGCGCGGCGTCGCCCGCCTGATCGGCAACGACACGACCGTCTTCAACCCGCAACTGCCGTTCGCGTTCATCGGCAACGGCACGATCCTCGGCGTGCCGTGGCTCGTCGTGATCGCCTGCGCGGTGATCGCGCTGTCGTGGTTCATCCTGCGCCGCACGGTGCTCGGCATGCGGATCTATTCGGTGGGCGGCAACCCGGAAGCCGCGCGGCTGTCGGGCATCAACGTGCGCGCGATCCAGCTGTTCGTGTATGCGGCGTCGGGCCTGCTCGCCGGCCTCGGCGCGGTGATGTCGGCCGCGCGGCTCTATGCGGCCAACGGCCTGCAGCTCGGCCAGTCGTACGAACTCGATGCGATCGCCGCGGTGATCCTCGGCGGCACGAGCTTCGTCGGCGGCGTCGGCTCGATCGTCGGCACGCTGATCGGCGCGCTGATCATCGCGGTGCTGACCAACGGCCTCGTGCTGCTCGGCGTGTCCGACATCTGGCAATACATCATCAAGGGGCTCGTTATCATCGGCGCGGTCGCGCTCGACCGCTATCGCCAGCGCGACTCGGCCCGCACCTGATTCGTATTCCTCACCACTCGACCATCGGGGCGCAGGCAGGTCCTCCTGCACCCATCCGCCAACGGACCTTCCGGAGACACAACGACATGTTCAAGCAAAAAGCCGCCCTGACCGCCGTCGCCTGCGCGCTCGCCTTCGGCGCCGCCGCCGCCCATGCAGCCGACAAGCCGCTGAAATCGATCGGCGTCACGGTCGGCTCGCTCGGCAACCCGTACTTCGTCACGATCGTGAAAGGCGCCGAGGCGCGCGCCAGGCAGCTCAACCCGAACGCGAAGGTCACCGCGGTCTCGGCCGACTACGACCTGAATAAGCAGTTCACGCAGATCGACAACTTCATCTCCGCGCACGTCGACATGATCCTGCTGAACGCGACCGATCCGAAGGCGATCGAGCCGGCGGTGAAGAAGGCGCAGGCGGCGGGCATCACGGTCGTCGCGGTGGACGTCGCGGCCGCCGGCGCGAACGCGACCGTGCAGACCAACAACGTGAAGGCCGGCGAGCTCGCGTGCGACTACCTCGCGAAGAAGCTCAACGGCAAGGGTAACGTGATCATCGAGAACGGCCCGCAGGTGTCGGCCGTGATCGATCGCGTGAACGGCTGCAAGACCGTGCTCGCGAAGAACCCGGGCATCAAGCTGCTGTCGAGCGACCAGGACGGCAAAGGCTCGCGCGAAGGCGGGATGAACACGATGCAGGGCTACCTGACGCGCTTTCCGAAGCTCGACGGCGTGTTCACGATCAACGACCCGCAGGCGATCGGCAGCGATCTCGCGGCGAAGCAGCTGAACCGCCCGAACATCGTGATCACGTCGGTCGACGGCGCGCCCGACATCGAGGTCGCGCTGAAGTCGAACACGCTCGTGCAGGCATCGTCGAGCCAGGACCCGTGGGCGATGGCGCAGCAGGCCGTAAACGTCGGCTACGGGATCATGAACGGCCAGAAGCCGGCCAACCCGATGATCCTGATCGAGCCGACGCTCGTCACGCG
>NZ_QTPZ01000075.1:0-3629 GCF_003853505.1 Burkholderia sp. Bp9015 | reverse complement strand
AACGGGCTGGTGCTCGGCAGTGTGTACGCCATCATCGCGTTGGGTTACACGATGGTGTACGGCATTCTCGGCATCATCAACTTCGCGCACGGCGACGTGCTGATGATCGGCGCGATGGTCGCCCTGTCGGCGATCACCGTGCTGCAGAACCACTTTCCCGGACTCGGCAACGTCGCGACGCTGACGATCGGCCTTGGCATCGCCGCCGTCGTCTGCGCGTGCGTGGGCTACACGATCGAGCGGGTCGCGTACCGGCCGCTGCGCCGCGCACCGCGTCTCGCGCCGCTGATCACCGCGATCGGCGTGTCGATCCTGCTGCAGACGGCCGCGATGATCATCTGGTCGCGCAACCCGCTGCCGTTCCCGCAATTGCTGCCGACCGATCCGATCAACGTGATCAAGGCGACCGACACGACGCCCGGCGCCGTGATCTCGGTCACCGAAATCGTGATCATCGCGGTGGCGTTCATCGTGATGGCAGGCCTCTTGCTGCTCGTGCACAAGACCAAGCTCGGCCGCGCGATGCGCGCGATCGCCGAAAGCCCGAACACCGCGAGCCTGATGGGCGTGAACCCGAACTTCGTGATCTCGGCGACGTTCATGATCGGCTCCGCACTCGCCGCGCTGGCCGGCGTGATGATCGCGTCCGAATACGGCAACGTGCACTTCTACATGGGCTTCATCCCCGGCATGAAGGCGTTCACCGCGGCGGTGCTCGGCGGGATCGGCAACCTCGGCGGCGCGATGGTCGGCGGCGTGGTGCTCGGCCTGATCGAGCAGCTCGGCGCGGGCTACATCGGCAACCTCACGGGTGGCGTGTTCGGCAGTAACTACCAGGACGTGTTCGCATTCATCGTGCTGATCATCGTGCTGGTGTTCCGTCCGTCGGGCCTGCTGGGCGAACGTGTCGCGGACCGCGCGTAACGGAAGGGGAGCAAACAACATGACATCCATTCAACCGATCGAATCCTCGACGTCGCTCGTCGAAGAACGCAACACCGCCAAGACCGTCGTCATCGGCATCCTGACCGCGGCCTTCGTGATCGCGGCGCCGATCATCATCGGCTCGGCAGGCGGCAACTACTGGGTCCGCGTGCTCGACTTCGCGATGCTGTACGTGATGCTCGCGCTGGGCCTGAACGTGGTGGTCGGCTTCGCCGGCCTGCTCGACCTCGGCTACATCGCGTTCTACGCGGTGGGCGCGTACACGGCGGCACTGCTGAGCTCGCCGCACCTGACCTCGCAGTTCGAGTGGATCGCGGCGCTCGCGCCGAACGGCCTGCACATCCCGTTCCTGATCATCGTGCCGATCGCGATGGCGCTGGCGGCGACCTTCGGCATCCTGCTCGGCGCGCCGACGCTGCGCCTGCGCGGCGACTATCTGGCGATCGTGACGCTCGGCTTCGGTGAAATCGTCCGGATCTTCATGAACAACCTCGACCGTCCGGTGAACATCACCAACGGCCCGAAGGGGATCACGGGCATCGATCCGGTGCACGTCGGCGGCTTCAACCTGTCGCAGACGCACTCGATCTTCGGCTTCCAGCTGCCGTCGGTCTACATGTACTACTACCTGTTCGTGCTCTGCGCGCTGCTGGTGATCTGGGTCTGTACGCGCCTGCAGCATTCGCGTATCGGCCGCGCATGGGCCGCGATCCGCGAAGACGAAATCGCCGCGAAGGCGATGGGCATCAACACCCGTAACGTGAAGCTGCTCGCGTTCGCGATGGGCGCGTCGTTCGGCGGCCTGTCGGGTGCGATGTTCGGTGCGTTCCAGGGCTTCGTGTCGCCCGAGTCGTTCACGTTCTGGGAATCGATCGTCGTGCTGGCGTGCGTGGTGCTCGGCGGCATGGGCCACATCCCGGGCGTGATCCTCGGCGCGGTGCTGCTCGCGATCTTCCCGGAATTCCTGCGTTCGACGATGAGCCCGCTGCAGCACGCGATCTTCGGTCACGACATCGTCGACACCGAAGTGATCCGTCAGGCGCTGTACGGCCTCGCGATGGTGATCATCATGCTCTATCGCTCGGAAGGCCTGTGGCCGGCGCCGAAGCATGAGGACAAGATCGCGAAACTGGCGAAGCGCAACAGCAAGAAGCCGGTGCGCGCTTAACCAACGGACAAGGGGATACACACATGAGCGACAAGCAAATCCGACTGTCCGTCTCGGGCGTGAACAAACGCTTCGGCGGGCTGCAGGCACTGTCCGACGTCGGCCTGCAGATCAAGGAAGGCGAGATCTACGGCCTGATCGGCCCGAACGGCGCCGGCAAGACCACGTTCTTCAACGTGATCACGGGCCTCTACACGCCGGACTCCGGCGAGTTCAAGCTCGACGGCACGGAATACAAGCCGACCGCGGTGCACCAGGTCGCAAAGACGGGCATCGCGCGCACGTTCCAGAACATCCGCCTGTTCGGCGGGATGACGGCGCTGGAGAACGTGATGGTGGGCCGCCACGTGCGGACCAAGCACGGGCTGCTCGGCGCGGTGTTCCAGACGCCGGCCGAGCGCCAGGAAGAGCGCGAGATCAAGGAACGCGCGATCGAGCTGCTCGAATACGTCGGCGTGCTGCAGTACGCGGACTACACGTCGCGCAACCTGTCGTACGGCCACCAGCGCCGTCTCGAGATTGCGCGCGCATTGGCGACCGACCCGAAGCTGCTCGCGCTCGACGAGCCGGCGGCCGGGATGAACGCGACCGAGAAGGTCGAACTCACGCGCCTGCTCGACAAGATCCGCTCGGACGGCCGTACGATCCTGCTGATCGAGCACGACGTGAAGCTCGTGATGGGATTGTGCAACCGGATGACGGTGCTCGATTACGGCAAGGTGATCGCCGAGGGTCTGCCGCAGGACGTGCAGAAGAATCCGAAGGTGATTGAGGCATATCTCGGCGCAGGGGTGCACTGATGGCAGCGGCAATGTTGAAAATCAAGGGCTTGCAGGTCAACTACGGCGGCATCCAGGCCGTCAAGGGCGTTGACATGGAAGTCCGCCAGGGCGAGCTGGTGACGCTGATCGGCGCGAACGGCGCGGGCAAGACCACGACGATGAAGGCGATCACGGGTCTCAAGCCGTACTCGGCGGGCGACATCGAGTACGACGGCAAGTCGATCAAGGGCGTGCCGTCGCACGAGCTGCTCAAGCGCGGCCTCGCGATGGTGCCGGAAGGTCGCGGGATCTTCGCGCGGATGTCGATCATCGAGAACATGCAGATGGGCGCATACCTGCGCAACGACAAGGAGCAGATCAAGCAGGACGTCGACCGGATGTTCGGCTTCTTCCCGCGGCTGAAGGAGCGTGCAACGCAGCTCGCGGGTACGCTGTCGGGCGGCGAGCAGCAGATGCTGGCGATGTCGCGCGCGATCCTGTCGAAGCCGAAGCTGCTGCTGCTCGACGAGCCGTCGATGGGCCTGTCGCCGATCATGGTCGAGAAGATCTTCGAAGTGGTGCGCGAGATCTCGAAGGAGGGCATCACGGTGCTGCTGGTCGAGCAGAACGCGCGGCTCGCGCTGCAAGCGGCCGACCGCGGCTACGTGATGGATTCCGGCACGGTCACGATGGAAGGCGACGCGAAGCAGATGCTCGACGATCCGAAGGTGCGGGCTGCGTATCTGGGTGAGTAA
>NZ_QTPZ01000074.1:0-3878 GCF_003853505.1 Burkholderia sp. Bp9015 | reverse complement strand
ACGCCGATGATAGTGCGGATTCCCGTGTGAAAGTAGGTAATCGTCAGGCTCCCTAAGCCAGAAACCCCCGCCCGAAAGGCGGGGGTTTTTGCATTTGCAGCGCAGAAATGCGCGATCGCTGCAAGTGTTGGCGTGATCGTCAGTGGGCGGGCAGCTTGATACGCGCTGCATGCTGCTCCGAACCAGCAGATTTCGCAGCCACCACCTACCTCAATAAGGACATCCGGATTGCGGTCGATCCGGCCGTCACTGCCCAGGCAGGAACGAAATCTCGCGATTTGATACGATCCAAATGTCGTCGACGAATGCATGCGTCGACCTTCGTGTTCGAACCAGTGCTTGATGGAGAGAGGGCAGGGAATGAATATCGGCGACGCGTCGCGCGAATCCGGCGTCAGCGCAAAAATGATCCGCTACTACGAGCAGGTCGGCCTTCTTGCGCCGAGCAAGCGGAGCGACGCCGGATACCGCATCTACGGTTCGGATGACGTCCATATTCTGCGTTTCATCCGCCAGGCGCGGCGGCTCGGTTTTCTCGTCGAGGATATTCGCAAGCTGCTGATGCTCTGGCAAGACCGCTCCCGCGCCAGCGCCGAAGTGAAGTCGATCGCCCTCGAACACGTGGCCGAACTCGACAAACGCATCGCGGAATTGAGCGACATGCGCAATACACTTGCCGATCTCGCCGCGCACTGCCATGGTGACGGGCGACCCGAATGCCCGATCTTGGCGCGGCTGGCCGACCCGGTCAGTGAACTAGATTAGTGCATATCCTCGAGGCCGAATCGGAGCCTCGATTCAATATCTTTAAAAATCAGTGGGTTGAAGCAGATAGTTCGTAAACCATTCCAAACTGGAATGGCTTCCATGCAAGCATTTCACTGGCATCTTGGTGCGGCATCGCTATAATTCGGGATAACCCTATACGGGAAATCCCTGAATCTCGATTCGCCAGGGGTCCCCCTTCCTTGGAGAACATCATGATCGCCTACATCGTTGAAAAGCTGAGCAACTGGTTCGAATCCGCAGAGCGCGAACGCCGTGAGGCTTACCTCGCGTCGTCGTCGGACATCGTTCAGCTCGAGAGCCGCATCCGCTCGCTCGAAACCAACGGCTACTCGCTGTAATCGGAGTCACCGTCAGGTGCCGTGTGGCACCGAGCGAAAAGCAAGCCCCGTGTTGACGGGGCTTTGTTTTTTTGTGCGTCCGATCTGGCGAAATCGTCGGCGTGGCGCTATGGTATGGACCTGCTTTTCAACCGGAAGAACACGACCATGCGTTTGCGTCTCGATGTGCGTCACGTTTCCCGCGCGCGTCTCTTTCTGGGGGCCGCGGTGCTCGCTCACGGCATGGCGGCTGGTGCGGCGACGTCGTCCAGGCCGCTGATTCTCGATACGCAACGCGGGATCCAGGATGGCAAGGGCGGCCTGGTGTTGCAAACGGCTCCGTTATCGTCCGAGCCGATCGTTGAGCCCGCAGGCATGCGAGCGCCGGCAGGGCAGGGACCGAATTCTTCGGTCCCGCTGTTTGTCGCGCCGTATATCAATGTGCCGGGCTGGGGTGGGTCGCCGGCCAATCAGCCAAGACCCGCGCCAAGACCGCAGCCGTAACGGAAAACCGTTCGCTCAGTTTCCGCGGTGCTCGATCTGGCACCGCGCGCCGCTGTCCTGTCCCAGGCGCTCGACGAGATAGGGCAGCGCTTCGTTCATGCTCTGCGCGAGCGTGTACGGCGGATTCAGGATGAACATTCCGCTGCCGTAAAGGCCCAGGCCATCTGCCGGCGGATTCGATACCGTCAGCGTCAGGTGCAGCCAGTTGTTCGGCTGCAGGCGCTTGAGCTGCTCCGGAAAACGCTGCGATTCCACCCGCGCAACCTGCGGATACCAGATCGCGTAACAGCCTGTCGCGAAACGCTTCAGGCATTCCGTCACGCAAGTCACCGTGCGCGCGTAGTCCTTCTTGTCCTCATAGGACGGATCGATCAGCACGAGCGCGCGTCGCGGCGGCGGCGGCAGCAGCGCCTTGATGCCCTCGAAGCCGTCACCGGCGAAAATCATCGCGCGGCGCCCCGCATCGCGGAAGTTGTGACGCAACACGTCGATTTCCGTCGTGTGCATTTCGAACAGGCGCATCCGGTCCTGCTCGCGCATCGATCGCCATGCGAGATACGGGGAGCCCGGATAGTAATGCAGCTCACCGTCGTCGTTCAGCGCGCGCACCTCGTCGATGTAGTCGCGGAGCGCTTCGGGCAGGTCCTTTTCGTTCCACAGCGGCCCGATGCCGGTGTCGAATTCCCCTGTCTTGGCGGCATAACCGTCGCGCAGCGAATACACGCCGGCACCGGCGTGCGTGTCGATGTACCAGTACGACTTGTCTTTCTTGTTCAGGTAGCGCAGCAGCTGGACGACGACGGCGTGCTTGAGCACGTCCGCGTGGTTGCCTGCGTGAAAACCGTGACGATAACTGAGCATGGCTGGCTGCCTGAAACGAAGGGTGAATCGATGAAAACGGATGATCGCGCGAAGCCGTCGGGCCGCGCGCCAATGCGGCCGCGTATTGTACGCGAGTGGGCGTGAGCCGCCTTACTCGTATGCATCGCCGACGGTCTCCTCGATGCGTTGCTTGATCTCCGGCGTCAGTTTCTCGGCAACGTCGAGCGCGCGCATGTTGTCGCCGATCTGCTCGATTCGCGAGGCGCCCGTAATGACCGAACTCACGCGCGGATTCGCGAGTACCCATGCAATCGCGAGCTGGGCGGTGCTGCAGCCGAGTTCGGTCGCGATCTCGCCGAGCCGTTCGACCACATCGTTGCTGACCGGATCCGTCAGCCGTTCGCGGAGCCAGTCGTAGCCCGGCAATTGCGCGCGGCTGCCCGGCGGTACGCCGTTCCGGTACTTGCCGGTGAGCAGCCCCGATGCCAGCGGGCTCCAGGTCGTCAGGCCGAGGCCGTAGTCGTGATAGAGCCGTGCGTATTCCTGTTCGACCCGGGTACGGTGGAACAGGTTGTACTGCGGCTGCTCGACGACCGGCTTGTGCAGATGGTGCCGCTCGGCAATCTCGTACGCGGCGCGGATCTCGTCGGCGCTCCATTCGGACGTGCCCCAGTACAGCGCCTTGCCGCGTACGATCATGTCGCTCATCGCCCAGACGGTCTCCTCGATCGGTGTGTTCGGATCGGGGCGATGGCAGTACACGAGGTCGACATGGTCGAGCTGCAGCCGGCGCAGCGAGCCGTCGATCGCGTTCAGCAGATATTTCCGGTTCAGTGTGTGGTACTGGTTCGGCGCTTCCGCGAGCCCCCAGAAGAACTTCGTGGACACGAGGTAGCTGACGCGCGGCCAGCCGAGCGACTTGAGCGCCTGGCCCATGATTTCCTCGGATTTGCCACTGGCGTAGACCTCGGCGTTGTCGAAGAAATTGACGCCCGCATCGCGGGCCGCCGCAAGGCATTCGCGGGCGACCCGCTGATCGACCTGGTTGCCGTAGGTGACCCACGAGCCGAGCGAAAGCGCGCTGATCTGCAGGCCGGAGCGGCCTAGCCGTCGATAGTGCATGGGAATCTCCCGCGACTCTGAACCGACCTTAAGCTTAGACGTTTTGCGCGCGAACGGCGGGGCCGATCGTGCACAATAGCGGCTGGCCTCCACCTGCACGATCGCGACGAAAGCGGATGCAGCGGGGCGCGCTTTTTCGATCCGATAACGGAAGGAGACGGACATGGCAGCAGATCTGAACGGCAAGACCGCAGTCGTCACGGGCGCCGCAAGCGGCATCGGCAAGGAAATCGCGCTGGAGCTCGCAAAAGCGGGCGCGGCCGTGGCGATCGCCGACCTGAACCAGGACGGCGCAAACGCGGTTGCCGACGAGATCGTCAAGGC
>NZ_QTPZ01000073.1:0-6148 GCF_003853505.1 Burkholderia sp. Bp9015 | reverse complement strand
CGACACCGAGATCGACACGATGCTCGACAGCATGAATTCCGACAGCTTGTGCGTGCGGTTCGCGTTCAGCGCGATCGCGGTGGCGATCGAGCCGGGGCCGACGGTCAGCGGCACGGTCAGCGGGAAGAACGCGCGGGTCATGATCGCGTTCGCATCGATCGGCTTGATCGGCGTATCGCCGCCGCCCGCCGGCCCGTCCGGCTCGTTCAGCATCTGCCAGCCCGCGACGGCGACCGCGAAGCCGCCGCCGATCCGCAGCGCTTCCATCGAGATCCCGAAGAAGTGCAGCACCGGCGTGCCGGCGAAGAACGCGACCAGCAACACGATGAACGCGTTGAACGCCACCTTCTTCGCGAGCAGGTTGCGCTCGTGCTCGGTCAGCGCCTCGGTGCGTTCGAGAAACAGGAACGCGATGCCGATCGGATTGATGATGCCGATCAGGCCGGTAAAGCCGAACAGGATCTCGGAGATAAGGCGATTGACGATCATCGGGTGCGAAGAAGCGGTCGGGGCTGGGCCGGCGGCGCGCCGGGGGTCACGCATTGTAGAGCAAGCGCCCGCGCGCGAGACGCAAATCGCGCCCCGGGCCCGGCGGCCCGCGCCGCCGCCTTATTCGGCGCCCGGCTCCCAGGCCGGCGGCCGCTTCGCGAAGAACGCGGCGAAGCCCTCCTTCGCTTCCGGCGTCGCACGCACGCGGGAGATCGTCTGCGCGGTGAACGCCGCGCGTTCGTCCGACGGCGGGTACTCGCCGATCGCGTCGAAAAAGCGCTTGATCTCCATCAGCGCGTTCGGGCCGTTGCGGCTCAGCTCGGCGAGCGTCTTGTCGAGTGCGGCGTCGAGCGCGTCGAGCGGCACGGCCTGGTGGATCAGCCCGATCGCGACGGCTTCGGCGGCCGCGAGTTGCGTCGCGGTCAGCGCGAGCCGGCGCGCCTGGCGCTGGCCGACCGCCTCGACCAGGTACGGGCCTATCACCGACGGCAGGATCCCGAAACGGGCCTCGCTGACCGAAAAGCGCGCGTGATCGCTCGCGATCACGATGTCGCAGGCCGCGCACAGGCCGACGCCGCCGCCGAACGCGTGGCCCTGCACGCGCGCGACCGTCGGCTTCGGGCACTGCCGGATCGCCCGCATCATCGCGGCGAACCGCTCGGCGTCGCGCAGGTTCGCGGCCGCGTCGTTCGCGCTCGCGCGCTGCATCCACTGCAGGTCGGCGCCCGCGCAGAACGCGCGACCGTCCGAGCGCAGCACGATCGCGCGCACGTCGTCGCGCCGGCCGAGCGTGGTAAACGCGTCGGTCAGCTCGGCGATCATCGTCTCGTCGAACGCGTTGAGCACGTCGCCGCGCTGCAGCGCGACAGTCGCGATGCCGCGCGCATCGACGGCCACGGCCAGGGTTTTCAATCCATCCATCGAACAGGTTTCCTCGGGGTAGAAACAGGGAACGGCGAAACTCAGGCGGCCTGCCGGCGGTCGATCACGCGCCGGGCCTTGCCGGTCGCGCTCGCGGGAATGCCGCCCGCGGCGAGCACCGTCACGCCGGCCGACACGCCGATCATCGTCTTGATCCGGTGCTGCAGCTCGCGCGCGATCGCCGCGCGCTCGGCATCGGTCACGCACGCGACGGCCTCGGAGCGCAGCTCGACCGCGAGATCGAGCCGGTCCATGTGGCCGTCGCGCGAAAGCGTGATCTGGAACTGCCCCGACAGCTTCGTCTGCGCGACGACGATTTCCTCGATCTGGCTCGGGAACACGTTCACGCCGCGCACGATCAGCATGTCGTCGGAGCGGCCCGTGATCTTCGCGAGCCGGCGCATCGCGCGCGCGGTCGGCGGCAGCAGCGCGGTGAGGTCGCGCGTGCGGTAGCGGATCACCGGCATCGCCTCCTTCGTCAGCGACGTGAACACGAGCTCGCCCTCGCTGCCGTCCGGCAGCACCTCGCCGGTCGCCGGGTCGATGATCTCCGGATAGAAATGGTCTTCCCAGATCACCGGGCCGTCCTTCGTCTCGACGCATTCGCACGCGACGCCCGGGCCCATCACTTCCGACAGCCCGTAGATGTCGAGCGCGTCGATGCCCACGCGTGTCTCCACTTCCTCGCGCAGCGCCTGCGTCCACGGCTCCGCGCCGAAGATGCCGATCTTCAGCGACGACTCGGCCGGGTCCATGCCCTGCCGCACCATCTCGTCGATCAGGTTCAGCATGTACGACGGCGTGACGAGGATGATCTTCGGCTCGAAATCGCGGATCAGCTGCACCTGCTTTTCAGTCTGCCCGCCCGACATCGGCACGACCATGCAGCCGAGCCGCTCCGCGCCGTAGTGAATCCCGAGGCCGCCCGTGAAGAGCCCGTAGCCGAATGCGTTGTGCAGCGTGTCGCCCGGGCGGCCGCCGGCCGCGCGGATCGAACGCGCGGTCACGTTCGCCCACGTGTCGATGTCGCGCGCGGTGTAGCCGACCACCGTCGGCTTGCCGGTCGTGCCGCTCGACGCATGCACGCGCACGACCTGCTCGCGCGGCACCGCGAAGAGGCCGAACGGGTAGTTGTCGCGCAGGTCGTGCTTGGTCGAGAACGGGAATTTCGCGAGATCGGCGAGCGTCTTCAGGTCGTCCGGATGCACGCCCGCCGCGTCGAACGTGCGGCGATAGTGCGGGACGTTGTCGTACGCGTGGCGCAGCGACCACTTGAGGCGCTCGAGCTGCAGCGCCTGCAGTTCGTCGCGGCTGGCGGTCTCGATCGGCTCGAGGGCGGCGGCGGGGTGCGTCGGGTGAGTCATCGGGGTGCTCCTCCAGTGGAGTGATGTCGTTATCGTGATCGGGGTGACGCGGCCGGCGGCTAGCGGAACGTGCGGCCGGCCGCGTGCAGCGCGGCGATGCGCGGCGACACGCGATAGCGGTCCTCGCCGTAGCTCGCCGCCAGGTTCGACAGCACGCGATACACGCGGCCGATGCCGATCGCATCGGCCCACGCGAGCGGGCCGCACGGGTAGTTCACGCCCTTCTCCATCGCGAGATCGAGATCGGCGGGCGAGCACACGCCCTGGTTCACCGTGTCGGCCGCCTCGTTCGCGAGCATCGCGACGGTGCGCATCGCGACCATGCCCGGCACGTCGGCGATGCCGACGACGCGAAAACCCGCTTGCTGGAACAGCCCGACCGCATCCGCATAGGCCGCGTCGCTGCACTGCAGCGCGCGCGTCAGCGCGACGAGCCCGGCCTGCGCGTAATCGCGCGCGAGATCGACGAGCACGAGGTCGGCCACGCCGGTTTGCGCGGCGCGCACGGTCGCGGTGCGGCCGTCGGTCAGCGCGATCGACGCGCGTCCGGCCACGGCGAGCAGTTCGTCGGCATGCGCGCCGTTCTGCCGCGCGAGCGCGATGCGTTCGACAACGCGGGCATGCAGCGCGGCGGCCGGGCCGTCCTGCGCGAACAGCACGACGTCGGCCGGCGCATCGCACGGCGGTTCGAACGCGGGCGCGGGCGGCGTCGCGCCGTCCGCATACGAATAGAAGCCGCGCCCCGACTTGCGCCCGAGGAAGCCCGCGTTCACGAGTTCCTGCTGGATCAGCGACGGCGTATAGCGCGGATCGTTGAAGTACGCGCGGAACACCGACTCGGTCACCGCGAAGTTCACGTCGTGGCCGATCAGGTCCATCAGCTCGAACGGCCCCATCCGGAAGCCGCCGGCGTCGCGCATCACCGCATCGATCGAGGCCGGCGTGCCGCCCTGCTCGTTCAGCACGCGCAGCGCCTCCGCGTAATACGGCCGCGCGACGCGGTTCACGATGAAGCCGGGCGTCGACTTCGCCAGCACCGGCCGCTTGCCCCACGCGGCGGCCGTGTCGTAGAGCGCCTGTGCGACGTCCGGCGCGGTCGCGAGCCCGCTGACCACCTCGACGAGCGCCATCAGCGGCGCCGGATTGAAGAAATGCAGGCCGGCCACGCGCTGCGGCGCGCGCAGCCCGGCCGCGATCGACGTGATCGAGATCGACGACGTGTTGGTCGCCAGCACGCAGCTGTCGTCGACATGGCGTTCGAGCGTCGCGAAGATCTCGCGCTTCACGTCGAGCCGCTCGGCCGCCGCCTCGACGATCAGCGCGGCGCCCGCGAAGTCGGCCAGCGCGCGCACCGCGCGAATCCGGCTGCCGGCCGCGTCGGCCTGGGCCGGTTCCATCCGGCCCTTTTCCGCGAGCCGTGCGAACTGCGCGCGGATGCCGGCCAGCGCCTTGTCGCATGCGGCTTCGTTCAGGTCGTACAGCAGCACCGCATGACCGGCCGCCGCGGCCACCTGCGCGATGCCCGCGCCCATCGCGCCCGCGCCGATCACGCCGACGACCGCCGACTGCGCCAGCGCGCTCGAATTCACCGAATGTGCAGAAGAAACAGCCATCGCTTGCGATCCGTCATGAAGTGGAAGTGCGAGCGATTATAAACCGACCGGTCGGTAGATTTATGTCAGGGCGAGCCCGAATTTGTCGTGCAAGAGACCGTTACGAAAAGCGCAAGAACAAAAATTCGACCGATCGGGGCACTTTTTTGAAACAGAAAGGTCAATGAAAGCGTCCGATTATGAGATAGTGTCCCCCGAACGCCTGATAAAATTCGACAAATCGCCGAATTTCAGGGGGAAACCGCGTGTCACGCCGCTGCCGTCCACCGCCTGCCGTCCTTTCGGGGTCGGAATCGCGCCACCCGCCTGTCGTGACGTACCCGCGCCCCGCCCTCGGCACCCGGTCGCATCGAACCGTTTCATCCAGCGACGGGCTTCGGCCCGCCCGCGCCCCTCGCCGCTTCACGGCGGCGAATCCAGGGCAGCACGGCTCCGCGCTGCCGCCCATCAGCATCATCGTCCACGTTCGGCGGATCATCCGGCCGGGCTTCGTCAACCCGTGACGGCGCGTCGCGCGCCGCCACTCGCATAGGAAACCGTCCATGCCGCTCTCGTCCAACCAGCTCCCGCGCTGGACCCTCGTGGCCCCGCTTGCCGCCTGGCTGGTACTCGCGCTGTCGCGCGTCGTGCCGGCCGAAGGCCTCGTCATCGCCGTGTTCGCCGCCGCCCTCGCCGGCGCCGTGTTCGCCGCCGTCCACCATGCCGAAGTCGTCGCGCACCGCGTCGGCGAGCCGTTCGGCACGCTCGTGCTGGCGGTCGCCGTGACCGTCATCGAGGTCGCGCTGATCGTGTCGGTGATGCTCGGCGCCGGCCCCGAGAAATCGGGCCTCGCGCGCGATACCGTGTTCGCCGCGGTGATGATCATCTGCAACGGCATCGTCGGCCTCTGCCTGCTGGTCGGTGCGTGGAAGCATGGCGAGCAGGATTTCCAGGGGCGCGGCGCGAGCAAGGCGCTCGCGGTGCTCGCGTCGCTGTCGGTGCTGTCGCTCGTGATGCCGAACTACCTGAACGCCGCGCCGGGCCCGTTCTTTTCGAAATCGCAGCTTGCGTTCGCCGGCGTGTCGTCGCTCGTGCTGTACGGCGCATTCGTATTCGTGCAGACCGTGCGCCACCGCGACTACTTCCTCACCGAGCACGACAGCGCGAACGAATCAGTGCATGCGGCCCCCCCGAGCGGCCGCACCGCGCTGATCAGCCTCGTGCTGCTGTTCGCGAGCCTCGTCGCGGTCGTGCTGCTCGCGAAGCTGCTGTCGCCCGCCGTCGAGCATGCGGTGATGAAGCTCGGCGCGCCGGAAGCGGCGGTCGGCATCGTGATCGCCGCGCTGGTGCTGCTGCCCGAAGGGCTCGCGGCCGTCACCGCCGCGCGGGCGAATCGCCTGCAGACCAGCATGAACCTCGCGCTCGGTTCGGCGCTCGCGAGCATCGGGCTCACGATCCCGACCGTCGCGGCCGTGTTCATCTGGGTCGGCCAGCCGCTCACGCTCGGCATCGGCGCGATGGAAACCGTGCTGCTGTCGCTGACGCTGCTCGTCAGCACGCTGACGCTCAGCCAGGGACGCACGACGGTGCTGCACGGCGTCGTGCATCTGTCGCTGTTCGCGGCGTACCTGTTCCTGTCGGTCACGCACTGATGTAAAGCGGCGCGGGGGGGGGGGGGGGGGGGGGGGGGGGGGCGCCCCCCCCCCCCCCCGCGCCCCCACGCCCGAGCCGCCACCCAGAACCACGACACCACACCCGCCCGCAAGCGAAACCACAAGCACG
>NZ_QTPZ01000072.1:0-9879 GCF_003853505.1 Burkholderia sp. Bp9015 | reverse complement strand
AGCAGACGGCCGAATCGCTGCGCCAGTCGTCGCAGGCGATCGACGATCTGACGCTCGTCGCGAACCAATTGCGCACCGGTGTGTCGCGCTTCAAGATCGACGGCTGACGCACGCGGCCTTCGTGCGGACGACACGATGCTCTTCCTACTTTTTGAACTCGACGGCGAACGCTATGCGCTCGATGCGACGCGGATCGTCGAGGTGCTGGCGCTCGCGCCCGTGAAGTCGATGCTGGGTACGCCGCCATGGCTCACCGGCGTGATCGATCACCGGGGCAAGCTGGTGCCGGTGATTGACGTGCCGCGGCTCGCGCTCGGGCGCGCGGCGCACGCGCTGCGATCGACGCGGCTCGTCGTCGTGCGCTATGCGCAGCAACACGAGGCGGACGGCGCCGATCGATGGCTCGGGCTGATCGTCGAGCACGCGACGCAGGTGCGCGAGTTCGCGCCCGCGCAATTCGCCGACAGCGGGATCGCGACGCCGCACGCGCGTTGGCTCGGGCCGGTCGCCGCCGACGCGACGGGATTCGTGCAGCGGATCGACGTAGAGCAGATGCTCGATGACGACGCGCGCGCATTGCTGTTTCCGCCCGCGCAGGCGCTTGCCGGATGATGGCCATGATGAACGCCAACGACCCTCGATTCGAAGCGTGGCTCGCGCGTGAAACCGGGATGGATGCGGCGACGCTCGGCAATCGTGCGCTCCCGCGCGCGGTTGCCGAACGCGCACGCGTCACGCAGGCCGATGCACCGGACGCGCCCGACACACCGCGGCCCGCCGGCGGCATGCCGGACGACGTCGCCGAGGCCGCCGGTGGCGCCGCGATCGATGCGTACTGGCAGCGGCTGAATGCGTCCGCGGACGAACGGCAGGCACTGATCGAAACGCTGGTCGTGCCGGAAACGTGGTTCTTCCGCGACCGCGAGGCATTCGTCGCGCTTGCGCGGATCGCCGACGTGCGGCTCGTGCGCGAGCCGGCGCGCACGCTGCGCGTGCTGAGCGTGCCGTGCTCGACCGGCGAGGAGCCGTATTCAATCTCGATGGCACTGCTCGACGCCGGCATCGGCCCGTCACGCTTCGCGATCGACGCGATCGACATCAGCGCACGCGCGATCGAGCGGGCGCGGGCCGGCGTCTACGGACGCAACGCATTTCGTGGCCACCCGCTCGAATTCCGCGACCGCCATTTCCGCGAAACGGTCGGCGGCTGGCAGCTCGACCCGCGGGTGCGCGAACCGGTACGCTTCGTTCAGGCGAACCTGTTCGACCTGCCGCTCGACGCGGACACGCGCTACGACTTCATCTTCTGCCGCAACGTGCTGATCTATTTCGACCGACACGCTCAGGACCAGTCGATCCGGCTGCTCGAGCGGCAACTCGCGGACGGCGGCACGATCTTCGTCGGCCCGGCCGAGACGGGGCTGATGATGCGGCATGCGCTGGCGCCCGCGCGCATTCCGCTTGCGTTCGCGTTCCATCGCGCGGCGCAGGCTGATGCTCCGGCCACGGGCGCGAACGATGGCGAGCGGCCGCCCACTGTGTCTGTGGCATCTGCGAAGCCGGTGGCGCCGCAGACGTTGCCGCCCCGGCACCCGGTGGCGGCACTCTCCATGGCAAACCATTTCGCAACGGCAACCCTGCACCGCCCGCCGGCCGTGCCACAGCGGCCGCCGGCGACACGCATCGCGCAGGCGGCGCCCGATGCCGCGGATGCCGCGCCGAGCGCACCCGCCGCCCCGGCGCCCATGCTCGCCGACGCCCGCCGGCTCGCCGACACGGGCCGCCTCGACGACGCCGAGCGTGCCGCGCACGCATTCACGCTCGCGCACGGCCCCGACGCGGACGCGTTCTACCTGCTTGGCCTGATCGCCGATGCGCGCGGCCTCGATGCGGACGCGCAGGATTTTTATCGCAAGACGCTGTATCTCGACCCGGCTCACTATGAGGCCCTGACCCATCTCGCCGCGCTGCGCGACGCGGCAGGTGACGCGGCAGGTGCCCGGCAACTGATGCTGCGTGCGCAGCGGGCAAGCGCGCGGCACGTCAGCCGTGCCGACGGCGGACCGGACCAGCGAACCGGGCGGAACCCATGACCCACGCCGCTCGTGACGATCGCGCTCCGGCCAGGGCCGTCGACGATTGCTGGAATCTCATCGGCACGCGAGGTGACGGCTCGTGTCCGCGGCTTGCCGTGCACACCCGCTGCCTGAACTGCCCGGTGTTCGAACACGCGGCCGGGAAGCTGCTCGACCGGCCGCTCACCGACGCGGACCTCGCCGAAACGGCGCGCGCCGCACGCAGCACCTCGCAGCCAGCCCCTGCAGACGCACGACTCACTGCATCCGCCGCATCTGCCGACGATGCGCAAGCGCAGCAGTCCGCGCTCGCGTTCCGCGTCGGCGACGAATGGCTCGGCCTGCCCGCCGCCGCGCTGCGGCAGGTCGACGGGCCGCGCCCGATCCATTCGCTGCCGCACCGGCGCGACGGCGCCGTGCTCGGGCTCGTCAACGTGCGCGGCACGCTGACGATCGCAGCATCCCTCGGTGTACTGCTGAATCTCGAACGCAACGCAACCGGACCGCACGAGTCGCGCAACGCGTATGCGCGGATGCTGGTCGTCGAGCATCGCGGCGACGCGGTTGCGCTGCCCGTCGACGAGGTCGAGGGCGTGCTGCGCTTCGCGGCGCATGCGCTGCTGCCGGTGCCGACGACGCTCACCCACGCGGCCGCGATGCACACGCGCGGCCTGCTCGCGTGGCGCGATACAACGATCGGCGTGCTGGACACCGATCGCGTGTTCGACTCGCTTGCGAGGAGCCTGCGATGAGCACGGACGACGACCTGATGCGCCTGTCGCTGCTCGACCTGTTCCGCGACGAAGCACACACGCAGACGCAGGCGCTCGCGAGTGGCCTGCTAACGCTCGAACATTCGCCCGGCGACGCGCCCGCGCTGGAAGCGTGCATGCGCGCCGCGCATTCGCTGAAGGGCGCCGCGCGCATCGTCGACCTGCAGGACGGCGTCGACGTCGCGCACGCGATGGAGGAATGCTTCGTCGCCGCGCAGCGTGGCGAGCTGACGCTGACGACCGCGCACATCGACGCACTGCTGCATGGCGTGGACCTGCTGCTGCGCGTCGGCAACGCCGATCCGGCGGCGGCGATCTCGCGCGCGGACATCGACGCGCTGGCCGCACTGGGTCCGACCGACGCGTCGGACGAGCGCGCCGACCGCGCGGTGTCGCTCACACCGCTTACACTGCCCGTACCGCCCGCGCCGGAACCAGGCGCCGCAGCGCCGCACATCGGCTCCGCGCCCGACGATGCCGCCCTTGTCTCGATATCGCCGCGCACCGGCGACGGCCCGCCGCGCCACCCGCCGGCCGATCCGTCGCCGGGCTTGCATGCCGTCGCGCCCGACGCCCCGCCTTTGCACACCCAACCGCCCCCCCGGCACGATCCGCAGCGGATGCTGCGCGTACGCGCCGAGCAACTCGATCAGCTGTTGAGCCTGTCCAGCGAATCGCTCGTCGAATCGCACTGGCTGAAGCCGTTCACGGGCTCGATCCTGCGCATCAAGCGGATGCAGCGCGACGTCGCGCGCTCGCTGGACGTGCTCGTCGAAACGCTGGCGGAGCGGCTCGACCCGGCCGCGCTCGCGTCGCTGAACGATGTGCGCCAGGGGCTCGGCAACCTGCAGCTGCAGCTCGGCGCGCGCCTGGACGAGCTCGACCGCTTCGACCGCCGCAGCACGCATCTCGCGCAGCAGCTTTACGACGAAGCGTTGCGCTGCCGGATGCGACCGTTCGGCGACGCAACGCACGCGTATCCGCGCATTGTCCGCGATCTCGCACGTTCGCTCGGCAAGCGCGTGCGATTCGCGATCGTCGGCGAAACGACGCAGGTCGACCGCGACATCCTCGACATGCTCGACGCGCCGCTCGGCCACCTGCTGCGCAACGCGCTCGACCACGGCGTCGAGACGCCCGACGAGCGCATCGCGCGCGGCAAGCCGGCCGAAGCGAGCGTGACGCTCGAAGCGCGCCACAGCGCGGGCCAGTTGCTGATCTCCGTCAGCGACGACGGCGCCGGCATCGATCTCGACGCGCTCCGTGCAGGCGTTGTGCGGCGCCGGCTCGCCGACGCCGACACGGCCGCGCGGTTGTCCGACCTCGAGCTGCTCGACTTCCTGCTGCTCCCCGGCTTCTCGATGCGCGACCGCGTCACCGATGTGTCGGGCCGCGGCGTCGGCCTCGACGCGGTGCACGACATGGTCAAGGCCGTGCGCGGCACCGTGCGGATCTTCACCGAGCCGGGCCGCGGCGCGCGCTTCGTGCTGCAACTGCCGCTCACGCTGTCGATCGTGCGCAGCCTGCTCGTCGAGGTCGGCGGCGAAGCGTACGCGATCCCGCTTGCGCACGTGCGCCGCACGCTCGAACTCGCGCGCGCCGACATCGACACGCTCGAAGGCCAGCAGCATTTCCGCTTCGACGGCCGCCCGGTCGGGCTCGTCACCGCGCACCAGCTGCTCGGCGCACCGCCGCCGGAACAGGCGGGCGACAGCGTCGCGACCGTCGTGATCGGCGACGAATGGGAGTCGTACGGGATCGCCGTCGACCGGTTCCGCGGCGAATGCATGCTGGTGATCCAGCCGCTCGATCGCCGGCTCGGCAAGGTCAAGGACATCGCGGCGGCCGCGCTGATGGAGAATGGCGAACCGGTGCTGATCATCGACGTCGAGGACTTGCTGCGTTCGGTCGACAAGCTCGTGCGCGGCGGCCAGCTCGACAAGGTGCAGCGCGCGCAGCACACGGCCGTCGCACGGCGCCGGCACGTGCTGGTGGTCGACGATTCGCTGACGGTACGCGAACTGGAGCGCAAGTTGCTCGAAAAGCGCGGCTATGCCGTCACCGTCGCGGTCGACGGGATGGACGGCTGGAACGCGCTGCGCGGCGCCGATTTCGATCTCGTCGTGACCGACATCGACATGCCGCGCATGGACGGCATCGAACTCGTCACGCTGATCAAGCGCGATGCCGCGCTGAAATCGCTGCCGGTGATGATCGTGTCGTACAAGGACCGCGAGGAGGACCGCCGCCGCGGACTCGACGCGGGCGCCGACTACTACCTGGCGAAGAGCAGCTTCCACGACGAAACCCTGCTCGACGCCGTACGCGACCTGATAGGAGAAGCCCGTCCGTGAACATCGGCATCGTCAACGACCTTCCGCTCGCCGTCGAGGCGCTGCGCCGCGCGGTCGCGCGGCGGCCCGAGCACCGCGTGCTGTGGGTCGCGACCGACGGCGCGCAGGCCGTCGAGTTCTGCGCCGCGCAACCGCCCGACGTCGTGCTGATGGACCTGATCATGCCGAAGTTCGACGGCGTCGAGGCGACGCGGCGGATCATGTCGTCGGGCAAGCCGTGCGCGATCCTGATCGTGACGAGCAGCATCGGCGCGAATGCGTGGCGCGTGTACGAGGCGATGGGCGCGGGCGCGCTCGACGCAGTCGATACGCCGCGGCTCGGCGCAGGCGCGAACGGCGACACCGCGCAGCTGTTGCTCGCGAAGATCGACCAGATCGGCCGGCTGCTCGACAATCCGGCGGGCGCCGCCCGCCCCGCCGGCACGACGGCGCGCGGCGACGGCGGGCCGCTCGTCGCGATCGGCGCGTCGGCCGGCGGCCCGACCGCGCTTGCGTCGATCCTCGGCGCGCTGCCCACCGATTTCGGCGCGCCGATCGTGATCGTGCAGCATGTCGACCAGGCGTTCGCGGACGGCATGGCGCGATGGCTCGACGGCCAGACGCCGCTCAACGTGCGCATCGCGCGCGAAGGCGACCGGCCGCAGCCGTCGTTCGTGCTGCTCGCCGCGACCAACGACCACCTGCGGATCACGCGCGCCGGCACGCTCGAATACACGCGCGAGCCGGCCGAGACGCCGTACCGGCCGTCGGTCGACGTGTTCTTCAGCAGCGTGACCGAGCACTGGCCCGGCGACGTGATCGGCGTGCTGCTCACCGGGATGGGGCGCGACGGCGCGATCGGGCTGAAGGCGATGCGGATGAAGGGCTACCATACGATCGCGCAGGACCAGGCGACGAGCGCCGTCTACGGAATGCCGAAAGCCGCCGCGACGCTCGGCGCCGCGCGCGCGATCCTGCCGCTCGAGCGCATTGCGGGCGAACTGGCGGCGCTCGTCGGGAACTGAATGAAATGGACTTGCGTGACAGCAATGACAACAACGGGTATCGACATGACTGGTGACTCCACGCGACGCCCGGGCCACGATAACGGCACTTCCGCCGCGGACGGCGCGGACGGCGCGGGCGCGGCGCTCGAAGCCGCGCGCGCGACCCTGCAGGTGCCGCCGGCGACCGACGTGCCGGTGATGGTGCTGCTGGTCGACGACCAGACGATCGTCGCCCAGGCCGTGCGGCGCGCGCTTGCCGACGAGGACCGCATCGACTTCCACTACTGCCCGCGCTCGGACGACGCGCTCGCCGCCGCAGTCGAAACGCGGCCGACCGTGATCCTGCAGGACCTCGTGATGCCCGGCACCGACGGATTGAGCCTCGTGAAGGCGTACCGCACGAATCCGGTGATCCGCGACGTGCCGATCATCGTGCTGTCGACCAAAGAGGAACCGGTAATCAAGAGCGCCGCGTTTGCGGCCGGCGCGAACGACTACCTCGTGAAGCTGCCGGACCGCATCGAGCTCGTCGCACGGATCCGCTACCACTCGCGCTCGTACGTCAACCTGCTGCAGCGCGACGAAGCCTACCGCGCACTGCGGCAATCGCAGCAGCAATTGCTCGAAGCGAACCTCGAACTGCGCCGCCTCACGCATTCCGACGGGCTCACCGGGCTGTCGAACCGGCGCTATCTCGACGAATACCTGAACGCCGAATGGCGGCGTGGCACGCGCGAGCGCAGCGAGCTGTCGCTGCTGATGATCGACGTCGACAACTTCAAGCTTTACAACGACACGTACGGCCACGTGTCGGGCGACGACGTGCTCAAGCGGGTCGCCTCGACCGTCGAAAGCTGCCTCGGCCGCCCGGGCGATCTCGCCGCACGCTTCGGCGGCGAGGAATTCGCGGTGGTGCTGCCGGGCACGTCGCCGGGCGGCGTGCGCCTGCTCGCCGAGAAGATTCGCCTTGCGATCGAAGCGCTGCGGCTCGAGCACGTGCATTCGTCGACCGGCCGCTACGTGACGATCAGCATCGGCGGCGCGAGCGTCGTGCCGGCGGCCGGCACGCCGATGACGTCGCTGATCGAAGCCGCCGACCGCGCGCTGTACCGCGCGAAGCACGACGGCAAGAATCGCGTCGCGATCGATGCGGGGCCGGCAACGCCGAGCGACGGCGGCGGGAAACCGGCCTGATGCGTACGCGGCAGCGTCTTGCTACGGCTATGTCAAGTTGACAAGCGCAGGCTACGTGCCTTCATCAAGAGTAGTTATCCTTATCAGATTACTTCGTTGGCTGCGGAAGAGACAGTCCAACCATGCCATGTGGCGAGGCGTTCTTTGAGTATGGCGCGACGACATACCGCGTTCATCTGATGTCTCGGCAACGCGAAGTGCTGCCGGATCGGACCGACGCAAGAGAGAAATGCCAGAGTGCGTCGCGCATCGCGAAATCCGCACAGCGCGCGCGTCCATCACACGATAGTCGGTCGCGATCTCTTTGCCCACTGATGCTTGAGGCAATGCCGGCCGGACGTCATCGCGCGCGGTGCCGCGCAGCCGATCTCGATTAGGCACGGCAGCCGCGGCGAGCCGAAGTGACCCTGAACCAGCATGAATCCCGGTCGGAAGTGGAAATAGAAAAATCGCAACGACAGTCGCACATGCGCGATATGCGGCATCGCACGCGACGAGCCCGCTGACGCACTTTGCGGCGCTACGGCCGAGGCCCATATGCAGGAATTCGAACAGGCCTAGTCCAAATTCGCATTCTGTTTGTGATGGGAATTACGGCTGAATAAGTTCGCGACATACCGCGCTTTTCGCCAAGATCGGCGAATCGCAATCAGGATGGGTGCGCTTGAATCCGCACCCTGATCCTCCGGTACCGGTGGTCCCGATCGTCTCGCGATCGGGATGAATCCAATTACATCCGTGCACGAGGATACCGTCATGGCATCGATTCCCGAACCGTCGACAACCGGCGAAACCGACAAACGCAGCTGGCTCGAATCGCACGAAGCCGGCTACCACAAGACCCTCGGCAATCGACAGGTGCAGATGATCGCGATCGGCGGGGCGATCGGCACCGGTCTGTTCCTCGGCGCGGGCGGCCGTCTGCAAGCCGCCGGACCGTCGCTCGCGATCGTCTATCTGGTGTGCGGCGCGTTCTCGTTCCTGATCCTGCGCGCGCTCGGCGAACTCGTGATGCATCGCCCCAGCAGCGGCAGCTTCGTGTCGTACGCGCGCGAATTCCTCGGCGAGAAGGCGTCGTTCGTCGCGGGCTGGATGTACTTCCTGAACTGGGCGATGACCGGCATCGTCGACATCACCGCAGTCGCGCTCTACATGCATTACTGGGCGCCGTTCGCGGCCGTGCCGCAGTGGATCTTCGCGCTCGTCGCGCTCTGCATCGTCGCGACGATGAACCTGATCGGCGTGAAGTGGTTCGCCGAGATGGAGTTCTGGTTCGCGCTGATCAAGGTCGCCGCGATCGTGCTGTTTCTCATCATCGGCTCGGTGATCCTCGGCACGGGCGTGCAGGTCGCCGGCCGTGACACCGGCATGCATCTGATCACCGACAACGGCGGCTTCTTTCCGCACGGACTGATGCCGGCGCTGGTGCTGGTGCAGGGCGTGGTGTTCGCGTTCGCGGGCGTCGAACTGGTCGGCACGGCCGCCGGCGAATGCAAGGACGCGCGCAAGGTGCTGCCGCGCGCGATCAACAACGTGATCTGGCGCATCGCGATCTTCTACGTCGCGTCGGTGGTGCTGCTGGTCTGCCTGCTGCCGTGGAGCGCGTACAAGGCGGGCCAGAGCCCGTTCGTCACGTTCTTCGGCGCGCTCGGCGTGCCGGGCATCGGCTCGGTGATGAACCTGGTGGTGCTGACGGCGGCGCTGTCGAGCCTCAACTCGGGCCTGTATTCGACCGGGCGCGTGCTGCGTTCGCTGTCGATGGGCGGCTCGGCCCCGGCGTTCCTCGGCCGAATGAGCGCGCAATCCGTGCCGTACGCGGGCATTCTGGTGACGGTCGCGATCTACGTGGTCGGCGTGCTGCTCAACTATCTCGTGCCGTCGAGCGTGTTCGAGATCGTGCTGAACATCGCGTCGCTCGGCATCATCAGCACGTGGGGCTTCATCGTCGTGTGCCAGATGAAGTTCCGCGCGGCGGTCAGGCGCGGCGAAGTGGAGGACGTGCCGTTCAGGATGCCGGGCGCGCCCGTGACGTCGTGGCTCACGCTGCTGTTCCTGCTCGGCGTGCTGGTGCTGATGGCGTTCGACTACCCGAACGGGACGTGGACGATCGCGTCGATCCCGCTGGTCGCGCTGCTGCTCGTGGCCGGCTGGAAGTGGTTGAGCAGCCGCGCGCGCCGTGGGTTGCTCAAGCCGACGATTCCGTCGGTCACGCTGACACGGCAAGTGCTCGAGAAGGGCGACAACTGAGCCGACGCGCAATCGGGGAACGGCCTGCGGCCCGATGCAGGCCGTCTCGCAGAAAAAGAGAAAATTCAATGGCACCGTTTGACGAAATGCTTGCAGGCGATCAGGTTCGCCCGCCCTACTCGCGAGTCAAGGCATGGCTCGACACGCAGAACCCTGCAAGCCTCGCCCAGAAGGCCCACGACGCGGAAGGCGTGTTCCGCAGGACGGGCATCACGTTCGCCGTGTACGGCGACGCGCAGGCCGCCGAGCG
>NZ_QTPZ01000071.1:0-10287 GCF_003853505.1 Burkholderia sp. Bp9015 | reverse complement strand
TCGATCTCGTGCTCGCGAATCAGCGGCTCTCAGAGGTCAAGTTCTGATCGTCAAGACGGCCTCGAATTGACGCTTACAGCAAACTGCTCGTCCTGGCGGGGAAACTGGAGGCGTTGGGGGTTAGCGACGCTGCCACCGAGCTCGGCGAGCGCTATCTGCGCGATCCCAAAACCGGCGATACCGTTGTCGCCTCGCGCGATGTGATCGTCAAGCGCACGCGCGCAACGCTCGGTGTGCTGGTCGCGTTGCCGGGCGCATCGAAAGATGACGTGCTTGCCGACCTCACTGCATTCACGCAGGAAATGCAAGGCACCGTGGTCGGCCGCTGCCAGTCGTGGGTGTCACAGCGTGGAAAAGACTGACAGTCGTACGGTCTGTAACTGAAATGAGGTGGGCGGAGCATCTAACGGCTCCGCCCGTACGACGCTTTTAGTTTCCGGGCCACGCGACGCTTACCTATGCAGCGTGCCGATCAGCGCCCCGAGGCGGAGTAGTTCGTCATCGACCGTGCGACGGGCAAGCGGCAGGTACTGCCACCGTGGGAAGCGATAGTTCGGTTCGAGGCACCATTGGAGGTCGCCACTTTCACGGAAGTTCGCGTTCAACCACCATGGGTACCGCAGCGCGCCGGCACCATCGCCTGCGCCGAGAAGGCGATGCACATCAAGCGCAACTGACTCGGGTGCCATGAACACGACGTATGGACGTGACAGACGGAACGGGTGCCCCTGACACGACCATAGCGTTGTGACGCCAGGGATCCTATTTAGCGAATCACAAACAGGACGAATTGCAGCCTCGATGACAGTGTTCATCGGACTATTCCAATTTAGCAGCGCCGTTCTTACACCAGGCACACCATTGCCCATTCGACGCGCTCGCCCACGCGGGTCGACAGCAATATCCACAGCGAATCGCAACGGCACCAAGGTAGATAAGCCTCTTCAATCGTAACCTCCCTCAATGATCCACCCCAAAAGCGGGGCTTGAACTTTCAGCGGACGCGCGCCGACGCCCGCCGATAGCATCAGAAGCCAAGCAAGTTCCCTGGATCCTGCACCTTCTCCAATGCCTTTTGCTTCTCTCGCGCCTGGTCGTGTGCGATTTTGGTCTCGTGTGCGGCTTCGCGTTGACCAGCCTGCGCGCGCGGTCCGGCGCCGGCAGGAGCATCGGGCCGCCGGAACTCGACAGCGGTTGTCTTCTCTACCGCTCGCCCGGCATTTTCCAATAGCTTCTCCAGATGCGAGGTCACGACCTCCGTGTTGTCTTTCGCACGCGAGGCGGCAACATAAGCTGCTTCCCTGTTGAACACGTAAGCACCGATCTCGCTGACGGCAATAATTTCCCGGTGATTCGTTGCCCCTTGTTCCTTGTACGAGGTGTGGGCATACGCATGGTCGATGAACCGCATATCCGCGTCCATCAATGCCGACTCCTGTCCGCCACGGTTCCATCGCACCCGCGCGCCGTGATGATCGATTGCAACGATGACGCCCTGCGATCCGTTGTCTATTCGGTTCAGTTCCTGGCCAGGCAATCGTATGATCGCTCGGGTTTCGACGCGGTCTCCGACTGCGAAAACACGCGATTCCCGGATGGCCGGCGAGAAAAAGTCCTGTCGCTGCGGATTGATCTCGATCCGCTTTCCAGTCGTATTGGTCGCATAAATGCGATTTTTCTGGACGTCGTACCCGGTCACCTTGAGGACATCGCCTTTCTCGACGCCGATTTCGCGATACGTCTTTCGGAAAATCAGTGCATCGACGCCGTTCCGCTGAAGCATAGACGCGTAGCGCTGTTCCGCTTGCGTCATCTTCGGATCATCTAGGTGCGGCTTCGCGAAGTCTGGCCCACTGATCAATCCTTTATCCAATAGCAGCGCGTGAATCGCACTGTTGATGGCTTTGCGATCGTCGTTCGTCACAGCCACGACCCCGACCTTTGGCCCGTCGATACCCTTCCCCTTCAGCTCTTCCAGGTTTGTCAGGTATCGCTCTGCAACGGTGCTCGCGAGGTCTTTCTCCTCAACCTCCAGAGTGTCCAGACGCCCTATCGCCCTGGCGTAGTTCCCCGCCTTCATATCAATAAGGGCTTGCCGTGTTTGCGCGGTCGCGTCCCGGAACCGCCGCGTTTCCTCAAGCACGGAAATGTGCATGCCGGCCGCCTGTGCCTGCTCAAATGCCCGGCCCGCGGCGACACTCCCATGCTGCTTCACGTCACCCTGTAGTACGGTCCGTGCGCCAATTTCTCGCGCTAAACGCACGATCTTCTCCGTATCGAATGCGCCAGTGAGTGACGACTCGTCCATCACCAGCAACGTCTTCTTTCCTTCTGCGTTGCCATACCGTCGAAGGTTGTCGAGCTTGGCCTGGGTTTGAGCGTACTCGGCGTGAAGTTCGCTTGCCGGACCGCGCCGTTCGAGAAAGAGGGTGTTTCGCGCCGCGACTGCTTCTGCCGTCCCTACCTGCTCGAAGCTCGTCAGCCGGCGGCCGAGCGACCCGGAAACGTTCACTGCCGCGGCCCGGACGCCTGCACGAGCGCGCTCGCCGAGCGTTACCGCCGCCTCCTGAGCCTGAATGGCGGCGTCGCGATGGCGGCCGGCGAGCTCAGAGAGCGTCGCCCCGATCGCATTTCGCAGATTGTCCGGCGATCGAAATACCTCGCCACGCTGATGGTCGAACGTGTAACGGTGCTTACCGAAATTCATGCCCTCGCTCTTTACAGCCATCCTGCGGGTCTCGATGCGCGCATCGTCGATACCGCGAATAGTTGCGCGACCCTCAATGGAGGACCGGAGCTCGGCGAGCCGCAACTCAACCGCACGAATCGCGCTGTCGCGCTTTGCAAAGTAGCCTGCGACGGTGTCGCTCTGAATCCCGCTCGACGCCTCGAGCTCCGTTGCCGCCGCCGCAGAAGTTGCTACGCCGAACACCTCCCACCCCGCAGCCTCGGCGACGTCCTTCACCATCGCGAGAGCTGCCGTTTTGCCGGTACCCGCTTCGCCTTGGATGCCTTGAATCGAGTCCGGGTGCATCAGCACGTTCCTGGCCGCCCTCACCTGCTCACCAGAAAGCTTGAACGGCTCCCCGAGCTCTTGGGACTTCTTTGCCTCGAACGTCGCGATTGCCGCTTGGAACACCTCTTCGCTCGCAAGCACGACATTGCCCGCGTCGCGCCCGGCGAGAATGTGTTCCACGAGCTTCAATTCGCTGTCGATCGCCTTGTGTGTCGTGTATAGAATCTGCCCACCGTCTGACAGTCCACGATCGACCAACATGTGATTCCTGACGTGCTGGTCAATAGCCCACTCGATCTCATCGATACCGCCCCGGCTGAATTTCACGGCAGCTATCTCGAGATCGACCAGCGTGAAAGCCTGCTCACGTTCGGTCAGGTGTTCGACCGCCCACGAAACGGCGCGCAATGCCCGTTCGCGCGAATCGTACGCGGACGGATTGTCGCGATCGCGCTTCGCTGGCTCCTCTCGGCCTTGCGCCGTCACCATTGCCTGATCACGTCCCTCGTTACGTTCCACGGTACCGTCATGGCGAGCCTGCCGATCGGCGACTCTTCCCTGAGCGCGTTGTACGATCGGCCCCACATCCAAATCGGCACCTTTGGCAGTTTCCTCCCAGACCGACTGCAGAACGTCGCGCGGATGTTCCTGCTTCGCCGCACGGCTATCGAGCTTCGCCACTCTGCGAGCATCAAAGCTTGCCTCGCCCGGATCAATACCTCGCTTCAGCAGCGCCTCGCGGACCTGTACAGCACGTGTGCTGAACGTTTCCACGTGCTCGCGAGTAAATCCTTTGATCTCGAAGTCAACACCGTTCGCCCCATACTCCAGCTCATAGCCAAGATGCCGCAGGCCCGCCGCAAGCTCGGCTTTGTAAATGACGTCACCTCGAGCTCGCAGGGTGAGGAGGAGGTCGTTGGTGAGGCTCCGCCATGAATGCCGAGACCCGTCGTAGACGGCCGAGACGATCACATTGTGGTTGTGAAGCTGTGGCTCGTTCTCGCGGTTCGTCTCATGCAACACGGTTGCATAGAGAAGGTTTCCCGCCAACTCCGGACGATTACGGCCGTCCTTGTCCTTCACGCGAATCAGCGAGGCGTGCTTCTCGAACCACTCCATCGTCCGTGCATTGGCTGCCAAGTGCACCGCGATCACGCGATCGTCCTTACCAACGAGGGCGGCAATCGAAACGCTCTTTGGCGGAGCGATCGTGAAATCAATACCCGCTCGCCGGTTCCCGCCCTTGCTGTTGTTCGCCAGATTCTGGATCTTCCCGGTGTCCGGGTGAGGCATACGCCCGCTGAGAAACTGGACGAATTCCTCCTTCGTGACCGCCTTCCCTCTCAGTCCAAGAAGATCGGCACCTCGGCCTTGCCAAAGGGCGGTGGCCTTCTCGTTCACATAGTAGTTGTCCGCCTTCTTCCCGGCGTCCTGGTTGAACGACTTGTCGTGATATCGCGCTGCGTCCGCAACGCTCCGAATCGGCTCCTTCGAGATCACCGTTACACCCCACTGAAGTCGAAGTATGCCGTTGCCGTGAACCCGGTTTCCCCGGCCTGCAGCGGGATGGTCAGCCGAACCGCTTCAGTTTCGAGCCGATCACGATGGGGGTACTCAGTCGGGCGATATAGCACGGTCCGAACTGTGCGACTTCCCGCCTGTAAATACACCCGTATTGCCGGGTACAGCGAGGTCGGCTGGCTGCTCGTCAGCTGCAGCTCTACCGTGGCTGCCTGGCCGGAATGCCCGAGCACACGGAGATCCGACACAGTCAGCGTGGTCACCTGGCGGTCGATCGGCAGGTAACGAATTGCCCGAATCCCAGCCAGTTCCTGCGCGGACAGCGCGTGCACTCCTCCATCGCGCGAGCCCATCCAATCCGATGCGATTGACCAGAGTTGGGCGAAGAAGAACCAAATCAGCACAGCAACGCAGGCGACACCCATGAACAGCCATTTCTTAAGAAGTGACGTCATCAGAACAACCCCTCATACTCCGTTTGCGACGCATCTCGGTCGCTCGACGGACCGTTTTCTTGCCCGGCATCCGGCGTGGCCACAAGCACTTCCCCAGTGTCCAGATCGGTCACGATCCATTTTCCAGGCGGCTTGGCTGGCGTCCCCCCGGCTTCAACCGAAGCAGCAGCTGCTGCTGCCGCCGCCTCCGCCCTCAACGCCTCCGCCTCGACCCGCACACTCTCGATCGCGTCCTGCCCGTCCGCGGCAACAATCTTGAAGCGCGGATCGCGCGGCGGGTCGCCTAGCCTCTCCCGGAAGCGGTTGACCCGCGGCCATGGCCGGTACCATTTTGGCAACCAGTGCTGATAATTCACGAGTGCCGGCGAATATCCTCCGGCCACCTGAACGTATGCCGTGCAGTTTTCGAGCAACCCGATCTTTGACGGCATGACCACCCACTTTTCGCGCTCGTCCTGGCTCAACTGACCGCCGTCGCGCCAATCTGTAACAGCAATGGCCTGCCCGGTCCTAACCACGGCGGTTTCGCTTTTCCCGAGCCTACGGGCCATGCGCTCCTGCATGTTGGGCTCATTCAATCGAAGGGTGACCGTGGTGTTGAAGCAATTCATCAGCGTTTCGGCACGGTCGGCGCCCATCGATGTATTGAACTGCTTATCCGCCTGAATACCTGCTGCGACACAAACCCCATACTTCCGCAATGTTGCCTGTCGCTCGTCGAGTTTGATGTCACCAAGGACGTGTGCTTCGTCGAGAAAAAACCAATATCGGTCTTCGTGGCAAACCTCGCGACGGGACGCAATAGTCTGAAAGGCGATAGATATCAGCAAACGGTAAAGCGGGAGAAACATCGCATACGTGTCCTCCGTCCCCAGCAGGAACAACCGTGCGTCGTCGTCCTTCTCATAGAACTGACGCATCGTCCATGTGCCGTCCTGAACGGCTGAAATGCCATTCAGGTAGATCGCAATCGAGCTGATGACGCCCTGTCGTTGCCCCTTCGAATCACCACCGACTGCCGAGCTGGCTATCGACTTCTCAATGAGTAATGCGAGCTCGTCCTCCGGCATCGAGAGAATTGCCTCTGAAATGAGCCTGGTGTGGACTGCACCGCGTTGTCTCAACCGCAAAACCATTACCGAGAACAGGGTCCGCGCGGCGTCTTCGAAGAAGGCGCTCGCACCATGGACCACACCCCCCTTCGGCGGCAGGAATGCATGCGCAAGGCTGTCCGCATCGTAAGTGTTCTCAAGCTCCCTGAAGATCGACCATGGGACCGAGCCAAGCATCGCGGGGTTGAAGAACAAGTCCTTACCAGGACGAAAGTAGGCGCGGAAGTACTCTCCTGAGTGGTCGTAGATCACGCTCTTCCGCCCCCGCGCGAACGCCTGAAGCATGAGATCGTGGATGCCCAACGATTTACCGGTGCCTTGAGCGCCAACAAACATGACGCCCTGCATCGGCGCCTTGATCGGCAATGCGACGTCAAGGACCGTGTAGGGGCCCGGTTCCTTCCGGCGGACTGCTTTCGACAGCTCGCTCGGTTCCACGATCTCCTTCGCGCCGTCGACGTGCTTGTTCTCACGAGCGCGTCGGCCCAACCTCGATAGCGATCGCCACACGGCATAATAGCCAGCCAATCCGAGCCCGACGCTTATCCACGAGACATACCGAAATGCGGTGACTGGTCGAGCGAGGTCCGGAACGACCGATCGGAACTGCGGTGGTGTCAACCATTGGGCCAACTCGCCGTCCGATTTGACGACCGTCAGGATCTTCACCTCCCCCGCACTATCGCGAATTCGCCATCGCCGAGGACTCGCTTGATCGACTACGTGCGACAGGATATTGGCTTTGACGAGGTCGACATCGTGCGCCGTAAGCGTCCTCATCCACCAAACGCTGGGCAGGAGCATCGCAGGAACGGCGCCGACACAAAATGCCATTGAGGCAGCGTGGACCGTCAGCTTGACGCGAGTCATAAAGAGCGCGCGCCCCGCTCCGGCATCAGAGATTACCTTTTCCGTCACGATACTTCCCCAATGTTCTGGACGCCTGCATCATCGACGCGAGCGAGCTGCATACCCAAGATCTCCTGCGGAAGGAGCGCGTCAAGCGCATCTGATCTTGCGCCAAAGTTGTCGCGCCACCCAAGATCCGGCATTCGCAAGAAATCCGCTGCTCGAACCGTCCCGTCTATCCCGATGAAAACCATGTCGATCGCGACGACCGCGGGGTCACCCTCAAGGCGGTACTCGAACTGGAATGCGAACTCCCGTTGCCCTGAACTTGCGAATGTCAAACACGTGACGCCATATCGCCCCGGCCGAAGCTGCGTCCGCTCGTTGACGGAAGCGAATTCAATCGGAAGTAGCATCGGGCGCCCCTAACTTGAAAGCGCCTTCGTCGAACGCGCGACTGATCCGCTGCCCCTCCCTCACCGATGCTGAGATGTGACCTTTGACTTGATCCCGCATCTGGGCTGGGAGAGCGGTCGCCATACCCGGGGGAAAGGCCGCGGCAGCGACCGCGCCGGCGGACAAAGCCGCAGTCTTAACCAGCAGATCTTGCAGACCAGCGACTTGACTGCGAAGCAAGTCCAGTTGGTCGAGTAGCGCCTCATGGCGCCTATCGTATTGAGCGATCGCCTCGCGATGGAGCTGCTTGGCGTACGCGTTCGGATGCAATTTTCGCTTCTTAGCCTCTTCCTCGAGGACCTCGTATTCCTTCCATTCGACGCGGAAGTGAACAGATTTAAGGGTCACGTTTTGGTCTCTCCGCAAAATCCGTGTTTTGATATCGCGCGGTGCATTCTGCACCACTTACTAACCCAATGATTCTGTTCTGAATTCTAGACGTAAATTTACATCAGTGGAAGATGTGATTATAATTATGGCGCGCAAAAAAGCGCGATGAATCATCAAGTTGCGATGGTTTTGACGTCTGCACGGTACGTGCGTCATGTCTGTCCGTCCGTCCTTTCGAGAGGGGCGGTTTTGACTTTTCCACGGCCGGACGGATGGCTGGAAGAGGCATGCACCGGAAAAACCGGACGATGGTGGGAATTGCCGTCGAAGCGTGAGGAAGCGATGATTCTCGGGCGCACGCTACCGCCATCGTCCGGTCCAACATCACTAATCGAGGAGTCCAATGAACCAGCAAGTAGCAGCAAACAAGAAGCCGCGTGGCCGACGACCGGCAGCGTCGATCGATGAGAGAATCGCCGAAGCCGAGAGGCAACTGGCGAGTCTGAAAGAACTGAAGAAGGTTGAAGAAAAGCAAAGCCTTGATAGGAACCGCAAGGCGATTCTCGATCTGTTCAAAAGTGAAGGCGTCGACTCGATATCGGTTGAACTGTGGAAGGGGGCTATGCCGAAGCTTAAGGCGCTTCTCGGAGTCACGGGCGTAGCTCCTGAATCCGGGCGTGGTGTCGGGAGCGAAGCAAAGGCCGCAGAACGGCCGGCGTAGCGTTTTCCACAAATCCACGGCAGCTTACGGGCGGCCGCGATTCCTTTGGATCGCAAGAGCCGGCCGCCGCGCGAGATGTCCATAACGCGGTTTGTTGTGGACATCTCGTTAAGCGCGGGCTGCGGTGGAGCTTGTCGGGAAACGCGCGGTGCTGGGTCGTGAGCGCATGGGCCGCGACCGGCGGCTGGACGCGATGGCGGTGCGAAGCTCCCGCGGGAGTGGCCAGCCGCCGTCGAATTTCATTGGCCAGTGAGTGAAGGCGGCAACGCCGCCGAAACTCACTCGAGTATGGGCCAATCCCGGTCGGGAACGACCGGGATCTGGACAGCGACCTGCGCTCGAAAGGTCGCCGAGCTCTTTGGCAAGCGCTACGGGAAATGGCGCGAGGGCCGGACGTTCGCCGGCAGGCCCCTGCCGGCGCCGCGAGCATCAGCATTGCGCAGCAATGCGACGCGGAGCGCATACTCCAGCGGGAGATCCAACGAGTGGCGCGTCAGCGCCAGGAGATGGATCGGACGATCAAATTTGGAGCGAGCTCTTTGCTCCAAATCTGGATAGCGACGTTGGCGCACGCCGAGCGATTCGGCGTGCGCCAATCGAGAAAGGGGCCGGTAGGTCCCGCTTTCCGTACGTTTTCGCAGGCGAAAATCCCCGCCGTCAACCGCCGCTCCAGACGCACCCGATTGCAGCGCGACAGCGGCTTTAGGTCTCGCCTTTGGAACGCCGCGCGGCAGAATCCGGGCCTAGTACGGGATGTACTCGCTCTCTACGATTCTCGCAAATCGCCGGCAGGTCTCCGCGCTGTCCGGAATCATCCGATGTGCCCGGTAGTGCTGTCCGATCCACTCGCCGATTGCGAAGTCAATCTCAAAGAAGTTGTCCCGCCAGCCAGCCATCGCCGGACAGACCGGCATCAATTCGACCGACTTGGTGGCTATCTCGGCAATGAAGCCAAGGAGCACCTCGTGGTCCGTCTGATCCGGCTGGATCGTGCACACAGAGGCCACCCCGAGCGCGATTCGAGCGGCGCTCATTGCCCTTGCGGTACAGTTTGCTTGATCATCCATCGAGATAAGCTCCGTGGTAGCTCTTACGCCGTTAGCGTGAAGCACGCAAAAATTCAACCGTCTCAGCCGGGACTGCGCCGAGTACTTTTCCGGCCAGCTCCCTCATGATGTTCCGGGGCTCCGAGTCACTAGCGCCAAAGTCGCGCTCGATCGTCAATGCAACGGCCTGCCACTCCCGCACCGCTAGATTCTCAACTTCGAATGCGCTCAGATTCTCCGGGCCGGTCATCGCCTTCCACGCTTTCGCGAGGGCGTTAGATGCCGCGACGCTCAGCCTGTTCGCAACCAGATCAACACCGGGTTGATTGCAGAAGAGTGCCCATTCGGCAGCCGACATCGAAACTGAGAACGTTGCATCAAAGGCCACTTTCATATTTGGTTCCTCGCTTGTCGAACGTGTTAGAGGGGCATCGGCGACCACGCGCCGGGGGCATGGCGATACAGCGTGACGCGCTTGCGCTCGCCCGCCACCGTCGTCTCCACCCGCACGGCCCGGATGTCATCTTCCTCGCGGCGCCACCGATGCAGAACGCGGATTTCTGCGTTCAGGTCACAGCCCAGAAAGAAAGCGGCGATGCGGCGAAGAAGATTCGATTTCATGATGGCTCCATGCGGTTTGAGGTGTTCAAGCTGACCGGGACCCAAGATTCTGAGTCCCGGCGTAGGGGTTGTTTTCGCCTGATCGGCTGCTGCTGCTGTGCTGCCGCCAGTCCCCTGAGTTCGTCGTCCCGGCGACATAAGGAGACCGCCGCCGCGGACG
>NZ_QTPZ01000070.1:0-11848 GCF_003853505.1 Burkholderia sp. Bp9015 | reverse complement strand
AGCAGCCAATCGCATACGAAACCCCTTTAAACAGTGCCCCGATCGTCGGAACGAGGCGCTTTTCAACAGCCTGCTAGTCGCGAGTTGCGCCGTGCTGACATGGAAAAACAACACCGGGGTAAAGCTGGACGATATCGAATGAGCTTGGATACCGACCCTGATCTAGGAAATAGTCAGGGTCAAAACTGGAGAAATTCGACATGACGTGTCCGACTGGGACACGAAGGCCATGTCATGAAGACGAGCAAGTTTACGGAAGATGACCTGCCCTGGAATTTTCGGACCAGTTGAAACTTGAGAGAATGGCTTCCAACGGAGAAAAGGAAGTCATGAAGAAGAGCCGGTTTACCGAAGAACAGATGGTCACCATCCTGCGCGAGGCGGACAAGGCGCCGGTCGCGGAAGTTGCGAAGAAGCACGGGGTCAGCGAGCAAACCATTTACAACTGGCGACAACATTTCGGCGGGCTGGAGGCTGCCGACGTGAAGCGGCTCAAGCAGCTCGAGCAAGAGAATGCGCGGCTGAAGAAGATGCTGGCCGAGCGCGATCTCGAGCTGGACGTGATGAAAGAGATCAACGCAAAAATGTATGGTCCGCCCGACGCCAGCAGGTCACCTACGCGAAAGCACGGGGCCTGTCGGAGCGACGTGCGTGCGCGCTGATGTCGGTCGCCCGATCGGCGCTGCATTACGAATCGACGCTGGCCGTGCGGGACGCGCCGGTGCTGGCAGCGATGAGCATTCTGTCGGCGCAATATCCGCGTTATGGTTACCGCCGCATCCAGATCTTTCTGGAGCGGCAAGGTCACCCGATGAGCGCCGACCGGGCTTGGCAGCTGTGGCGTCTTGCCGGGTTGCAGGTGCCGCGCAAGCGACCCCGTCGACGCGTGTCGGTCCATCGCCCTCGGCCGCAGCCGGCGACGGCGGCACGACACGTTTGGGCGTACGACTTCGTATTCGACGCGTGCGCCAACCGCCATTCACGCGCGTACTCGTCGATCACCGCTAGTCACTTCAACTGCTGGTTCGCCGTTCTGCGCGAACAATCTGGCCCCGCACGGCCGATCGCCCCTCGACGAAAAAGGGGCGGCGCCTGCCAGGGCCTTCGTCCAAGTCAATACGGTATCGGTGGCAACGAGCAACCCTTCGGCGGGCCGTCCCCGACTCGGGGCGCGACGGTATCTCTTGTCGCACACATGAAAGCACGGTGATACGTCACCATATGGCCCTTCCATGTTGAGAATGTATAGTCGTTATCCCATCGCATTTCGTAACGATAAGGTCCACAGCCCCACTGAGTACACGTCGGATTCTGCCTTTTTCCCGTCGCCCTCCAAACACCTCTATAATCCGCCGCCGGAATGTACTTATCGAGCGCGATTATCATCGCATACGCCGTAGATCCGGATGGCACATAGATTGTTTGCCCAATGGTGAAACTCTGCTCTTGCGTCACGGCCTGACTATAGGAGGCACTTAGGCCGCCGCCTTGGCTTTTGAAGGTCGGGGATAAATCGATACCGATCGTCCACTGCCTCGTGATCGACGTGCTACGGCCTTCTGTCTTGTTCGCTGTGCATCCACTATTCGACGGCGTACTGCAACTGAGCGTAAATTCTGGATAATATTTTTGGACCCTCCACACCCAATACGTTCCTTGGGCACCTTGATTGGAATAGTACGAAATATACGAATTATTTCGATCAGCGGAAATCGTTGGGTCCGTCACCCACTTCGTTGTTCCGGTAGCGAGAGCGTGACTATTTTGGGAAAGCAAGCCCAGGCAAGCCGCGAGCAATGTTGCCAGAACGGCATATCGAGAGGATTCAATTTTCATTCGATTCACCCCGCAATCATTGCGTTTTTTGTTTAATCAACGAATCGCTTCCGCGTCGCCCGAGTTTGGGCAAGAGCGTGGCCAACTCATCTCGCTCTGCGGCATCAAATGCGAGTACGCCTACCCCCTCATCCGGCGCCCCCTTATACAGCAACGCAACCGCTGCTTTGCGCCCGACATGGGCCAGTTCGATACTGAGATCGAGAACGCGCTGTTGACTATCGGCACTCCCCGATGAATCGATGATTATCAGATAGCCTTCGTTCAGCGCACTGGATACTTTCTCTTTATAGCGACCGAAATCTTCATCTGCGTTCACAATCACCCCGTCAAATTGATTCTGAATTGCGGGATTCACCGAATCGCTGGACTGGATTGTTGCAGAATGGCCAAGTTCTTGCATTGCAATCCCCATGGATCCACTCGACAAGTTGACCCATGCAGATTTTCTTACGGAATAGTCCTTATCGATCGCGACGGAATTTTTCCCGGCGGTCGAAAGGGAGTTCGATTCGAACTGCTGCCCGGATGCAGACTGCTGCGTCAGCACACTGGCAGGAGAACCTACAGCTCCGTCATCCCCTCCACACGCACTGACCGCAAGCGACGAAATTCCCATGAACAACGCAATGCGCCACCTCATCCGACACCCCCAAATTCATTGAAAGTTTCTAAGTTTCAAATAATCACCCACAATAAAACAACCAATACATCAACACACCGCACCATTACAGCGAATCGATATTTGCAAAAAGCCGCATCGAATACCGTGCAGCGGGTCCGATTCGAATAATTACCTCGGAAGCACCACCGGGCCGTGACGCCACCCCGCACGACCATACCTCATTCTTGACTCCAATTTACAACCCGCAGCCTAACTCGCCTCATTTTTACGAGGAAATTAAATATCTCGATAAGTGTTATTAATTATAATAATATGCCTCTCATGCACACCAGCTCAGCCATTCCACATACAATCATGATCGACTATTTGAATATGTGAAGATCAAAAACTCCCATTTTATTCATCAAATGCCAAACAGCCTTACCCCCAGCCACCACATGCGATTCGCGACAATTCCATGGATGGTGCTCCAAGCAAGACGGAAATCTTGATCCGCCGAGCAAAACTATTGTTCCGCGCCGCCGAATGACAATCATCAAGGAAATGAATTACTGTTTCTAATTCCGAGATTCAGCACATCCCGATAATGATTGACCTCGATCTATTAAACACCCTGCTGTGCGTCGTCGAAGAGCGGAACTTTACGAGAACCGCGGAGAGAATCCACAAGACGCAATCCACAGTAAGTCAACAAATATCGAGGCTCGAGAGATCACTTGGACACACGTTGCTCGTCCGTGATAGAAGTGGTAACAATGTTGTCGTCACGGAACAGGGTGAAATATTGGCGACCTACGCGCGTCGTCTTATTGAACTTGCCCAGGAAGCAAAAAACGCTCTTGCGGCCAACCGGGATTTGATTCAAATTCGAATTGGAATACCCGAAGATTTTCGGGTCGACCGGATTACGCAAGTTCTTTCCGGATTCGCCTGTATAAACCCGTCCATTCGACTTGAAATAGCAAGCGGCATGAGTATTGATCTGCATGCGAAGCTTGCTGCTGATCAGCTTCAACTTGCCTTGGTAAAACGGGAACCCGGAACGGGGGCGTGTGTGGCGTCTTGGCCAGAGTCCGTCGTCTGGGTGACAAACTGGCAGACTGTCACGCCGTACGACGTGTTGCCATTGGCAGTCTTTCCTCGAGGATGCATCTACAGGGCACGAGCGGTATATGCTCTCAAAAAAGCAGGAATACGATGGAGAGTTGGTTTCGAAAGTCCCAGCTTGACCGGAATTCAAGCCGCGGTATCTGCCGGCTTGGCCGTTGGCGTATTGCCAAGATCTGCCGTCTTGCCCTCCCATCGAATCCTGTCGTCCTCCGATAAGCTGCCCGATTTACCGGGGACCGAACTTGCCTTAATTGCAAAAGTGAATCCAGTCAGCTTTGAACAACGTCCTCTCGTAATTTTTCTTTGCAGTGAAATCGAAAAAATCCTAGACGATCAGGAAAATTAAAGGAATGATGGCGTAAGAGATCAGTCTATTCTCCGATGATCAACATCCTCTCGCGGCGATGAATCAGAGCGCCGGAGAATGATCTGAAACAGCCACGGTTTCGACACAAGGCATAAACGGACTCGTATCGGATCGCCGAATTTAACTGCGCAATTTCAGGTTGCTCAGGCACATGGCTTTCAGCACCCTTCGCCGTCACACCAGGAGCCAATGCCGCAAGCGCACACGCCGTTCTATTCTCGGTTGGCCATAAAACGGCTGTCGCCCAATACAGATGCAGCCCCGACTCCCAATTACTTGCCGCCGATCGATATCCGCCATAACTCGTAGCGCTCGTGACCGTTTGGGACCAGACCTGCGACATGGTCACTCAGCGCGCTCGACGTGAAGACGAGATCGCCGGTCGGAAGCAGAGCCGGAGTGTCCGGCCAATGCACGCCATCGTCGGATGCGATCAACGACATCGATTTCGTGCCCGGTTCGTACTTCACGATGCCATTGTGCGTGACATCGGTAATGTAGAGCACACCGTGCGAATCCGTCACGATTCCGTCCGTGTTGCCACCGACAGCACCAAGATCACGAATCTCCGTGGCGATCTGCTCATCTGTCGCACCGCGCAGCCTAAGAACGGCGGTCGAAACCGAACGTGCGCGTGTTCCTGTCGTCACGGTCCAATACAGCGTCGCACCGTCCGGCGACAGCGCGATACCATTGATACCTATCAGCAGCGGCTTTTCCGGCCATACTTCAACGCCATGGGAGACGACCTTTACCCCAGCTTCGACCTGCAAATACGGATGCCCGTCCAGCACACGTCGCGCCGTGCCTGACGCAAAATCGGCGACGATCAGTCCGACCTTGTTATGCGGTGAACTGCGCGAGCCACTGTCGGAAACATACGCGATGCGCCTGTGTTCGTCGACGACGATGTCGTTGAGGAAGCTGCCGGCACGATCGGCCACACCGTCGAGGGCGATGCGCTTCACGATTCGTCCGGATTTCAAATCGAACACCACGATTTTCTGGGCTCCAGCAGGTGCCTCCGATTCCCCGGCAACGAACCCCATGTCAAGTGCCCAGAGCCAGTCGTTTTTCCGATCGACGTAGAAGCCCAGCACGTTGCGCAAATGCTCGCTCGGAGCAGTTGCTGTGGAATTGCCTTCCATTGACGGAAATGGCGTCAGTCGCGCCGGGCCGGTAGTTGCCCGAGTATCCAGCCTGCTTAGCGTCGCCGGTGTCGACGCGGCGACGAACCGCGGGGTACTCACATATGCGGTACCGCGTGCGTCGAAATGAAGCCCGGCAATCGGCGCATTGACCGAGCCAGCGAACGGCGCGGGATCCCCACCGTCTTTCGGAATCTCCCAACTTACTCCGGCGTAGCTTCGCCAGCGTTCAAGCCGGGTATCGGCCACCGCAGTCGCTGCGGTCGCGCAACTGATGAAGGCAATTGCGAAAGCAAATGGCGTAACTCGACTCAAGCGCTCGAACATGATGAAGGATGGTGAATTCGTTAGATGCGGTTATGCGACTTGATGCAGATGCAGCAATTTGAAGGTTTCGATCCATTGACCGGCGGTCGCGCGGAATGCGTCCATCAGCGGGCTGCGCATGTGGTACTCCCACGACGCGCGGTCCGCCCATTGCTCAAAAAAGACGACCATCCCCGGCTGATCCAGCGATTCATGCAGTTCGTAACTGAGACAGCCGGGCTGGTGGCGCGCCATCTCGACGAGTTCCTGCTGGGCTTGAACCAGCGCCGCTTCGCAACCGTGCTTCGCCTCTACGAGTGCGACAATGACGTGGGCTGACATATCGAGGCACCTGTTCACAGAATCGACCGAAAAGTGCCGCCTTCGACGCGCACCGCAGCACCGTTGGATGCGGCACCCAAAGGACTGACCAGCAACGCCACTATGGCGGCAATCTCGTTGGCCTCGATCATGCGGGCGATCAGTGAACTCGGACGATACGTGTCGAAGAAGTGGGATTCGATTTCCGCATCGGTCATATCGGGTCGTGGCGCGGTCTGCCGCAAATACGCGACGATGCCTTTGGAGCGCGTAGCGGACGGCAGTACGCTGTTGACGGTCACACCCGTACCCTTCGTCAGTTCGGCCATTCCGCGCGAGACCGCGAGCTGGGCCGATTTGCTGACACCGTAGTGCACCATGTCCGGCGGCGTGAACGCCCCGACTTCGCTGGACATGAAGATGACACGCCCCCAGTTCTTCGCAAGCATGCGAGGAAAGTAATGACGTGACAGCCGTACGCCCGACATGACGTTGACATCGATCATTCGCAGCCATTCGTCATCAGTGATCTCGGCGAAGGCCCTGGATTCGTAGTAGCCAAGGTTATTCACGAGAATATCCGTATCCGGCTGCGCTTCGATCAGTTCCGCGACACCTCGCTTGCCGCTCACATCGGCGACGATTCCGCGCACGCTGCCGCGGTGCGCGGTAGCGGATATCTCGGCGACGGCGGTGTCGAGTTTGTCACGCTGACGCCCGGTGATCGTGACCGACACACCTTCGCCGGCCAACGTTCGTGCAATGGCCATGCCGATGCCAGCGGTGGCGCCGGTGACGATGGCAGTTTTACCTTCAAGTTGCAGATCCACCGTTTGCTTCTCCCTTGCTCGTCGAAGGACCGGCTACGCCGGTCCATTGCGTGGCATTACTTCAGCCGCTTCAGCATCTCGCCCGCGACGTCGAGTGCGGAGGCCGGATTCTGACCGGTGATCAATTCGCGGTCGGTCACCATGTGCGCGGTAAATGGCACCTCGTTGCTGCTATAGATGCCGCCGGCCTGCTGCAGCGCGGTCTGCGGATAGAACTTCATCACTCCGCCGCCAAGCAGTCCTTTTGCCTGCTCCTCTTCCGCGTTGCTGATCACCGTCATGCGGTAACCGGAATAGATCCATTTCGGGTAGCTGCCGCTCGCGTTCCCCGAGGCGAGCTTTCGTGCAAAGCCCTGTGCATCGGGCAGGGTCGACAGCAACGCAATCGGACCATGACAAACGAGCGCCGTGGTCTTGCCGCGCGCGTGAAAATCGGCCAGCAGTCGGCCCACCGCGGGGCTGGTCAGAAGATCCTGCATCGGCGCGTGGCCGCCGGGAACATAGACGGCATCGAAGTGCCCGTAACCGATCTGCTCCACCCGCGACAGACTGATCACGGGAGAGTGCGAGCGCGACGTGATTTGCAGCTTGTCGAGCAAAGCCTGGTAACCGCGCATCGCCTTTTCGTCGCCGTTGAAGTACATCTTGTCGGCAGACGTCGCATCCATCGTGGGCGCGTTGCCCTCGGGCGTGGCGAAGGTCACCTGGTGGCCGGCATCAAGCAAGGCTTTCACGGGCTGCATCAGTTCGTTCAGGTAGAAGCCCGTCGCGAAGACCTTGCCGTCCTTCAGATCGAGGTGATCGGAATCCGACAACACCACGAGCACGTTGGCCGCGTGAGCGCTGTACGCTGCAATGCCGAGCATGGCGGCAACGGCGAGCTTGCGCATCGAATGCATAGCGTTCTCCATGGGGAATTTCAGGCCTGCCCTGAGTGATTCAGCAACAGATAACGGATCGCCGCGCCAACGCCGGAAGCCGACTGCGGGTTCTGGCCGGTCACGAGACGTCCGTCGACGACGACCTTCGCCGTCCAATTCGGTACGGGATGGTGATGCGCGCCGCGCTGTGTCAACGTGCTCGCGAGCAGGAAAGGCACGACGCGATCGAGTTGAACCGCGCGCTCCTCGTCATCCGTGAATGCGCTGAGGTTCTTGCCGGCGACCAGGTACGTTCCGTCGCCGAGGGTCACATCCACCAGCGCGGCGGGGCCATGACATACCGCGCCGATCACACCGCCTGCCTCATAGACCGCGCGAGTCACCTTTTGCACGTCGGGATTGCCCGGAAAATCCCACATCGCACCGTGACCGCCTGCAAAGAAGACAGCCGCATATTTCGACGCGTCGACATCGCCCAGTCTCTGCGTGTGGCGCAGCGCGTCGCGGAAAGCACTGTCGTTCCAATAGCGCGCGTTGACTTCGTCCGTCAGGTCAAGCCCGTCGACGGGCGGCTCGCCGCCCAGAATCGACGCGAATTCGACCGGGATGCCGGCCGCGTCGAGTTCGGCAAGCGGATGCGTCACTTCGCCGAGATAAAACCCGGTCGGCTCGCCGGTCGAGCCTTTCGTCGCGTGGCTCGTGAGTACGAACAGCACGGACAAGTCCTGCCGGTCGCGATGTTCACTATTCATGGTTCGCTCCTCGATTTCAGTGGGTGACCCGACGACGGATCACAATGCGCCCACTTTATTTGGCTCAATGGAGGAGATAAACTGAGTCAGAAGTAAATCTTCTGTTCTCCGGAGGACAAGATGGGGCGAAGATTCGACCATCTCGGTGATGTGGAAGCGTTTGTCACGGTAATTGAAAAAGGCTCGATGACCGCCGGCGCGGTGGCCTTAGGCAGCACACCTTCGGTTCTGAGCCGAGCTATCACGCGCCTGGAGACTCGGCTGGGTGTGCAATTGCTGCGTCGTTCGACCCGACGGTTGAGCCTGACGGAGCAAGGCAGGCTCTATCTGGAACAATCGCGCGCAGCGTTCTTGTTGATCGACGATGCCGAGCGCGCCATTCAGGGGCAGGACGGCGCGCTGACAGGTCATGTCCGGCTCAGCGTACCGACGACGTACGGACACTATCGTCTGCCACCGCTGCTTCGGCAGTTCACGCAGCAACACCCGCAGGTTCGCGTGGAGTTGAATATCGCGAACCGGAACGTCGATCTGGTGGCCGAAGGTTTCGATCTGGCGATCCGGCTAGGCGCATTGCCCGACAGTGGACTGGTCGCGCGCAAGCTCGAAGATGCAGCGTTATGCCTGGTAGCGTCGCCCGATTACATCGCCAATGCTGGCATTCCGGAAAACGTGGCCGATCTGGAGCGCCACCTTTGCTTGCCTTTCATGCTGCCCAGCAGCGGCCGTATCGCACCGTGGGTGTTCCAGGACGGCGGTCAGGACATCGACTGGCTGCCGCCTTCGAACGTCGCGGTCTCCGACGATGTGCTGGGTGTCGTTTCAATGGCGCAGAGCGGCGCCGGCATCTGCCAGACCTATGATTTTATTGTTCGGGACCGGATTCAGGCCGGAACTCTCGTCGAACTGCTGCCCCACCTCCGTGGCCGCACACGGCCGTTTTCTGTGATTTATGCGCCTCATCGTCGCTTGTCTGCGGCATCACGGGCCCTGATCGACATGCTTGTCGCGTCTACCCCCGATTCATCCAAATGAAAGCAGAATGATGGTTGATGGACTCTCAGCGCTCAGCACGGGTTCGGGAAATTCGAACGGCTCACTGATTGCCACGGTTGAACGACACCAATGAATGCAAGTGGCGTAGCGGCTTCATGCAACGATTCGAAGCACGTTGAAATCAGCCTGAAGCCCGCATGTCTTGAGGCTTTTCGTATTCGGGCGGTTACGCGCGTTTGATTTGCTTGATCAAAAAATCGACCATATCTCGCTGTGCGTTGTCAAGAATATCGCCGGTGCCGACTAGCGCAAGCTCTGACGGTGGCAATGGAGGCAAATCGGTGCAGACTCGATGCTCCGGCAAGATCGCAGACTTCGGTAGCACCGAGATAGCCAGACCTGCGGCGACCGCTGCCTGAATCGCAGTAAGGCTTTGGCTGCCAAACGCTATGCGCCAGGCACGCTGCGCCTTGTCGAGACTGCGGATCGCCCGCTGACGGTAAATACATCCGTGGGGAAAAAGCGCAAGCGCGATCGGCTCATCCGAATCCGGCTTCGGGGGATCAGCATCCCGCCCCCGCACCCAAGCAAGCGACTCCGGCCAAGCCGCGAAGCAGTCGCCTCTGCCGGGTTCCCGCTTGACGAGTGCTAGGTCTATTTCCCTCGCGGCAAGCTTGCCTTGCAAATCCGCGCTCATACCCGCCGACGTTTCAAGCCTCACATCCGGTCGGACCTTCAGAAAACCCGAGAGTATTGCCGACATGCGCCGCGCATCGAAGTCCTCCGGGACCCCGATTCGAACCGGCGAAAGCTTGACGTCGCGCTGGAGCACCTCGCGGGCTTCCTGCGACAACGCCAGCAGCCTCCGCGCGTACTGCGCGAGCAAGACACCGTGTTCGGTGGCAACGACATGATTCCCCGAACGGTCCCTGAGCAGCAGCGGGCGACCTACCGACTCTTCCAGCTTTCGCACCTGCTGGCTAACAGTCGACTGCGTGCGATGAACACGTTCGCCTGCACGAGTGAAGCTGCCTTCATCAACGACGCAAATCAGCGTCTTCAGTAGCTCGAGATCAAACATGGTCAGTCATTTGAAATTTAAATATCCATGATTTTATTATCTAATTTCTAAATATGAGACCTTCTGCCTATGATGCGAATGTCTTCTAGCCAAACAGGAACAATGATGTCACTGAAAGATACGAGTCGGCCACAATGGCTGACATTCGACTGCTACGGCACGCTCATTCAATGGGACGAAGGTTTGCTGGCAGCGGTACGCGAGATTCTTGGAAAACGGCAGGCAACGGAGGTCGACGCATCCAGATTCATCGAGGTTTACGACCGGTATGAACATGAGCTCGAGCAGCAATCGCCCCACCGCACCTTCCGTCAGGTTTCCGGCCAGGGCCTTCGACTTGCGCTGGAGGAATTCGGGCTTGCCGGGAGCGAAAGCGACGCCGCAGTGCTGACTTCGAGGATTGCGGCGATGCCACCGTTTCCCGAGGTCGTCGGCACGCTAGGGAAGTTGAAAGCAATGGGATACCGTCTGTGTATTGTCTCGAATACGGACGACGACATTATTGCAGGCAACGTAGCACAACTTGGCGGCTATATCGACAGGGTCATTACTGCACAACAGGCCGGGGCCTACAAACCAGCACGTCGGCTGTTCGATTACGCGCACGAACAGCTTGATGTATCGAAGGACGACGTTGTTCACATTTGCGCCAGCCCGCATCTGGACCATGCAGCGGCGCGAGACATCGGATTTCGTTGCGTGTGGATTGATCGAGGCACGGGTCGAAAATTGCTGCCGGACTACACTCCAGACGCGACGTTACAGACGCTGCACGAAGTACCGGAACTCTTTGCTACGCTCGACTGGTAGTCCATTGTCCCGTTACCCCGATCACGGCTTGCCCAAGTGCATGCAATATTGCCGGAAGAAGCGACGCGTTCCGATCGGGGTACATCACACACGCTTCTCATCATCGACATACTGATCGCGGTCCGGCACATAAACCCTGATCCCAGAACGACACGTAACGATTTGCATCCGGTGACCCGAAACGTCGACGCTGAATCCCGACGCAAATCAGGATGACTCTCGCTCCAGGACTGCCCCGCTCCACCACCCATCTTGCTCCGCTTCCGACACCGGCAAGAACCCGTTGGTTTCCCAAGATCACTTGTCGGACCGGCCGCTGAAAAACTTGATCGGCATGGTGCCGGTCTACTTGGTAAGGCGACTGAGACTTCTCTCTTTGAGCCGTTGAAGGGCGCTCAGGTCGGATCCTCTTGCTCCCGATGCCAAAGGTCGTGGATGCTTTGCTTGCAACGCGCTCCAACTTCCAACGATGGCCTCAAGCTCAGTGCGCTCCAGCACAAACGCATTCTGCCGACTCATGCGGCTGGATCATCTGCATGATTGGTCCCGGTACTGGCCTCGACACATCCGATCGCAATCAGTCGGTTCGGTCGATGCGAATGTCCGGACTTTCAGGACACGAAGGCGTGAGAGGCAAGTCGTGTGATATCACTCCCTGCATTGCTCGTTTCGACCAGCATCGTCGGCATGCCGCACTTGTTCACGAGGTTACTCACCCAGATACGCAGCCCGCACCTTCGGATCGTCGAGCATCTGCTTCGCGTCGCCTTCCATCGTGACCGTGC
>NZ_QTPZ01000069.1:0-13433 GCF_003853505.1 Burkholderia sp. Bp9015 | reverse complement strand
AGCAGCCAATCGCATACGAAACCCCTTTAAACAGTGCCCCGATCGTCGGAACGAGGCGCTTTTCAACAGCCTGCTAGAGGCTCAGCAAGGCGAAGACCGTCAATAGCTTTACGCGTCTTGTGTGGGCGCTGTCGGATCCGACGGAGCCGCAGGCGTAACTTGCGCAATGGATCATCGTGCCCGATGGGTTGGCCGCCGACGCCTGCGTGCAGACCTCCGCGCTCGCCGGCCGCCCGATCGATGCGAGTACCGGCGGCCGCGCTCGAGTATCCGCTTGCTCCGGTCGTGCGTGATGGCGGTGGCCTAGCTGTCGCGATATCCGGGGTGCATCGCTCGAGCTCAATCAGAGGTCCATATCTAATGATGGCGCGCACTGCTCATTGGATTGCAAATCCGGGCTGTATGCCGCGTGCGCTCGATTGACTGAATGGCCGCGCTGTGGCGCCGGGCCGCGATGTTGCGGGGTGTGCACGGGACTCAACGCTCGGATGGGCATGCGTGTCACAAAATTTGCGATGTCGATTGCCATTGCCCGATCGTCGGGGACGTTGGAATGGGCTAGTGTGTGTGCGATTTCGTGCCAGGCGCTCAAGGTGTCGAGATGTGCCTCCCATAGAACCCGGCGTGTCTCTTCGTTGATCACCGGCGAGTAAAAGCGGAGAGGAATGCCTTGTGCTGCCATCCAAATAGCGGCTTGTTTCGGAAAGCGTTGCGTTTCGCCGCGCACTATTCTAGGTGTCGCGTTCGCGTCGACGCCATATGCTTGCAATTGCCGCGCGAAGGATTCTCGCCACCGATGCAAATCCTGTTTGCGCGGATTGAGTCGCTGGCCGTCAGGGCCACGTGTATGGATACTTAGGTGTACGTGAGGATGCGCTTCATCATCGTGTACCGCGAAGACGTATGGCCGCCCATCGCCGAATGTCTCGTGCGCAAATGCGCTTGCCGCATCTCGAACTGCTTGGCGATTTGTGCCGGGAGGCATCGACAGCAGCACATTGAGGGTCTCTCTACGCCTGCTTTCTTGGGGAATTCCCCAGCCGCCCAAGTGCCATTGCTCAAGGAGGTCGTTCAGCTCGGTCTTTCCGGTGATCACATGCCCGTCCTGATCTTCCAACTCGACATCACCGTTGCGCGAGATGTACCGCAAGTGACGACGGACTACGGCCATCCCCTGCGCGCCTCCCCCCTTGTTGCTAATCTTGACCATCACCTCCGGGGCGCGCTCAAGCGTTGCAACCAGCTTCTCACGCAAATGCAGGGCGTGTCGGTGCATTGTCCAATGCGGTAGGTGCTGAGCGCGGGTATGCCGAAGCGGTTCGTGAAACAGTCGATCTCCCCAGTTGACCAGTAGAGCGTCGACGTAGGTTCTGGGAAAGGCCATGTCAGCGGCTCCATCGATCCAGGTTGCTCCGCACGAGCTTCGCCGCAGCGTGCAGGTGCGCGTCAATTGCTGCGCGAGTGTCCTCCCAAGCGGGTCCCTGCCGGGAGGGACTCGTGTCTGAACTTCTGATGAGTTCACCGAGTAGCCTACGGATTACCGCAAGTTGTTGATTTGACTCTGCGAGAAGTGTCAACTCTCGGTTCCCAAGCTGCGGTTCACCGGTGAGATGTGCCCGAATCAACGCGACGATCCATCGGTTGGCCGTGAAACCGTTAACATAGGCCGCGGCCCTGACGCATTCGTGCTCAGTGCGAGTGAGCCCAATCCCGATGCGTATGCAGGGCCCATCTCGAGGGGGGAATGATGGTCGCGTGTCTGGTCGGTCGGCTGCCCGTTCAATGGCCTTCGCTGCGAACTGCCGCAAGCCCTCGCTGGGCGTGACGCCGCGTTGTGCGCACCACGCCTCCCATTCCGCTTTGAGCGTCCCAAGTTCGACGCTGAGTCTCGCCCGGGGTGCGTTCACGGTTCACCTGCCACGAGTTGGGCATCTGTCGTGGGGCGGGCGCACGTGTGACTGCCCGCTCGGGTGCGCGGAAGTGTGTTTGCAGGGGCAGAGGGGATTGCATCGGAAGTGCCTTCGAATAGACCTCTCGTGACTCGGGGCATGAAGCAAGAAGCGATCGGCGAAGCAATATCAATCGGGCGGCGCATGGCCTCTTGTTGACCGAGCCGAATTTCGTCGAATTTCGGCTCCGCCGTATGCATAACAAGACGCTCGAGCCACACCGGGCGCGGTGAGACGCGCTCATGTTCATCTGATTGGGCATCGTTCCACATCCGGCGAAGATTTCCTTGCCGTGGCCAGGTGTCAACCTTCAATCGGCACTGCCGTCGATTGAGCGGTTGCGTGATGATTGGGCGCAATTTCATGGTGGCATTCCTCATGGAGCGCATCCCAAGGGCCGGGACCGATGCGCACCGAAAGGCAGTCGGTCGTGCGTACCGCGTATCTGCGACCTATGGCGAGGGTCGCAAAAAGTGTGCAGATGCAGGCTCGTCACGAACGGCACGAGGGGCGTTCGTGACCAGTGAATCGAGGTGATGGCGTGGGCAAGCACGCGCTCGGTTGCGCATGCACGTTGACCGGACCGGATTGGCTTGAATCTAGGTCGATTTTTCAGCGGAAACAAGAGGGCGTGCCGAGGTATCGCAGGGTGCACGCATCCGTGTAGTTCTCAGTCAATCCGCTGAGTGCTGAAAAAAATTTCGGCTGACGACACCGGGCTATGGCGGTTCGCAAGCCGGTTTCCGCGCTGGCTGGTATGGTGGCGTCTCCGTGACCGGTGTTCTACGTGAGGCGCGTGATCGATATTCCGATACGGGCATTCGCCCAACTTGGTCGTATGCCTTACTTCACGGTGGCCAAAGGCAAAAACAACGCCAATGGGTCATTCGCCAGTTGCTCGAAGCCGAAATGCCGATAGAACGTGGCGGCGGCCTCGTTCTTTGCGTCGACCGTGAGGGCTACTGCGGCGATCTCTGATCGCGCGGCACGCTGTAGTGCGTTCACGAGCAGCGCCGCGCCGAATCCCCTGCCTCGGTAAGTCTGATCAACGGCCAACCGCCCCATGCGCACGGCTGGAATCGCCGGATACCGCGGCAGCTTGCGTGCCAGATCATGCGGTAAGTCTGCAAGGGTGATACTGGCGGCAGACAGCGTGTAGTAGCCGACAACGACTTTGCCGTCGAGCATGACGAAACAGGCAGCAATCTTTCGGCGAACGTCCTGCGTGACTTGCTCTCGCAAATAACGGTCTAGCGCTGGCGTTCCACATACGAACCGCGATCGATCATGGGTCGGCCCCAGGGCGGCGACAACTAGTTTTGAACCGCTCATTCGTCACGCAGGAGTTGATCGTGGCGTTCGAGCGCACGCTTCAACGCGTCGATGGGTTCTGCCGGCGACAGAATTGCTTGAGCAAAACGTTCGGAGTCCGCCACTGATAGCCGGATAATTTCAGCATCAGCGATTGCACGTTGCGCCGCTTCACGAGCGGCAGACACGACAAAATCCGACATGGTGCGCCCTTGAATCTCGGCGGCGCGCCGGATTACTGCATGCACGTCCGTCTCAATGCGGGCTTCAAATCGAGTAGTAGCCATGGTCGTTTACCTCCTGATGCCACTGTACGGAAAATTGCCGGTCAAGTCAATCTGTACGGAAATTTGCCGGTTCGGTCGGTTGTTTCACATTGGGCGGTCGGTGCTCACGATGGGCTGGGCCGGACACGCTGCCAGATCAGGCCACCGGCGGTGGTCCTGCGGCGGCGAGTAGTTTCGCGAACGGGAACTGCGCGCGCAGCGCGGCTGCCATCTAATCGAGATCTGTGCCATATGCCGGAACATTGCTCCTTCTCAGGTGGTCGGCGTCGTCAGCGTAGGGGAACGTGGCACGGTGCGGCTTCGGAGACGCATTCGCTGCGCTACACGGGTAGACTCCCTAGAGCCTTGCCAGGCCTGCGGAGCGCACTCATTGGCCAAACCGTTGATCGTCATCAGTCTCCACTGCAACGCACAGAAGTGGACGGCCGCGCACGGGAGCGTCAGGAGGCTCGAGCCGCAGCAGAAAGTCGAAATACCGTTCCGTGAGTTTTGCGAGTTGTTCTTGCACCGCGCCCAGCCGGATCAGGCATTGAGCGTCCCAGTTCATACCCACGACGAGTTCGCTCGTCTCGCATTTCCACTCGCTCAGCAGAATCGCGGCGGCTCGTGCGTTCTCCTCGGCGAAGCGCTCGACGCGCTGCTCGATGTAGCGCACGTCGTCGCGCATCAATTCGCCCGAGATGCGCAGTGAGACAGTGTGCGCCACCTTGTCGTGCTTCAAGTGCACCGTCGCGATGCCGCTCAGATGTCGAGACACCCGATCAAGCTGCTCATCCTCCAAGTCGTCCTGGACCGATAGCGCACCCGACAGGACGTAGCGTGCTGGCTCTTCCATCGTCTTCTCCGTTGCTTCGGTTATCCTAGGCCGTGAGTTGGTGCGGTCTGTCAGCGTTCTCGCGCATCTGAAGCGGCGGAGTGGCGGAACTTTTCCAGAATTCGTGCCTGGCGTTGCAGGAAGGCCTCCAGTTGCAGGTGCTCATCGGCGAGTTCTTCAAGCAGTTCGACGTATTGGGCAAGGCCGACGGGAATAAACGATGATTCACCGTGTCGCACACGGCGGAAGATGGCGCCGGCACGCGCCCATTTCTGGGACAATTCCTCCAGCGCCTCCTCGACGGACCGGGCTTCATCGTCATTGAGAACACCGCGAATGCGAATCAAGAGCGAATGAGTGACGGCGTCAGTGGCGAAATAGACATCTGCGGGGTTCGCGATACTTTCGGCGAATCGCTGGGCGTGTTGGTGGCGAAAGTTGTCGAGGACGGACAATGCGCCGCAGATTTCGTACGTGAATGCCATATAACCTCCGCATCGAGGAATCGCGATCGGCGAGTATGCCGCTCTCCCTCGCAGTGGCGCGCTAAGCTAGCGATTGGATACTTTCAGACGTCATTTTAGAGTCGTTTGATATATTGTCAAGGAAGAAAAATATCAAATGGATGATTTCGAGGGGCGCCTAAAAAGGGAGCGATTGCGTCTGGGGCTAAATCAAACCGAGCTGGCGATAATTGGCGGGGTTCAGAAACACGCGCAATTTCAGTATGAGAAGGGGATGAGGCGTCCGAACTCCGATTACCTGGGCGCGATCGCCGGTGCTGGCGTGGATGTCTGCTATGTCCTTACCGGAGTGGAGGGAGCTCGCCTTGAGAACCCCGATGAGCAACGCATTGTTTCTGGATTTCGCGCGCTCGACGCGCGCAAGCGCGAGGCGCTTTTGGCGCTCATTGAGGCGTTTACCGAGCAACTCGAGCGGTAGCTTGCGGTTCAGTGTGATCCAGGGCTGAGGCATTGCATGTCTCAGTTACCGGCACAGCGCTGTTTGGCTGATGGCGCGAGGCATTTGCATCATTGGCCCGGACATCACGTCAGTTGTGTGATTCATGGACATCGTTTCAACTAATATGGGGCGATGGGGACGATGGAGCGCGAAATCTCGATGCGATTACGTTGGGTGCGCATGTATCAGGAGACCGGCAACGCCGGTCTCGTGTGCGCGCGTTGTGGCATCTCTAGGCCGGCGCTTCGCAAGTGGCTGCGCCGCGATCGGAGTGCAGCAGCAATTCCGGTGGCGGCTTGCGTTGCCAGCAAGCGCTGCGCAACGCCTGGCAGACCAGATCCGCGTTGATCCGCTCTGACATTGACCGTGGAGGCCAACGCACGACAGCCGTGACGGCCAGGGCGATCGACGCTCGCAGGCGCGTTGTGTGGTGCCGCGTTGGTGAGCGGCGTCGCCCTAGCTGCCTGCGCATGACGTCGAGGTGCGTTTTCCTCGGGGGAGGCCATGGCGGTCAGGGAACGGACGTCCTGACCCAAAAGCAACGGACGCAAAAAAGCCTCCACTCGGGAGGCTTTTATTGCACTATCAAAGATAGTTGGTAGGGTGGGAGGGACTCGAACCCTCGACTCTCTGATTAAAAGTCAGATACTCTAACCAACTGAGTTACCACCCCACGTTCTTGAAACCGGTTGGTCCGTTGCGCTGACAACTTGCTCAACGACCCAAAGAGCAAGAGATTATATCGGCGAATTGAAGGGCTGTCAACAATTCGACACGGTAATTTATTTGATGCTCTCGATCTTGCCCTGCGCAGTCTGCGCAGCGTTCGATCCGGCGTACTGCGACACGACCTGCTCGAACGTCTTCTTCGCGGCCGCCTTCTGGCCTTGCTCGAGCTGGTTCGTCCCGATCGCGACGAGCGCGTCGGCCGCGCGCGGATGCTGCGGATACTTGCTCACGATCGCTTGCCACGTCGCGGTCGAGCCGCGGTAGTCGCGCAGCGCGTATTGCGCATTGCCGAGCCAGTACTGCGCGGTCGGCTGGTACGGGCTCTGCGGGTACTTCGCGATGAAGCTGCGGAACGAGGCCGCGGCAGCCTTGAAGTTGCCGTTGCGGAATTGCTGCTGCGCCGCGCTGAGCGCATCCGTTTCACCCGGCTGCACGGTGCCTTCGACACCATCGATCGTCGCCTGTTGCGGCTCGAACTTCTTGAGCCGCGTGTCGAGATCCTGGTAGTACTCCTTCTGCTGCCGTTCGAGCGTCGTCAGCCGGTTCGTCAGATCCTCGTTCTCGCCGCGCAGCGTCGCGACCTGCTGGTTCAGCTGGTCGATACGGCCGGATTGATCGAGGATCGTACGCTGGGCGGCCGACAGCTGGCTGGACAGGTTGTCGCTCTTGCTGCGCAGATCGAGCACGGCGCGGCGTGCCTCGTTGTCGTCGAACATGCCGGCGTGCGCCGGCGCGGCCGACCACGCCGCGCCGACGACGCAGAACGCTGCGGCGATGCGCAGCCAGGATACACGGTGCGTCATACGGCAACTCTTCCGTTACTTACTGTTGGTAGACGAGGTCGGCGCGACGGTTCTGCGCCCACGATGCTTCGTCGTGACCCGCTGCTTGCGGCTTTTCCTTGCCGAGGCTCACGGCTTCCATCTGCGAGTCGTTCACGCCGAGCAGTGCCATCGCGCGGCGGACAGCTTCCGCACGCTTCTGGCCCAGCGCGAGGTTGTACTCGCTCGTGCCGCGCTCGTCGGTGTTGCCCTGGATCAGCACGTGACGCTGCGGATGGCTCTTCAGGTACTGAGCGTGTTGCTGCATCAGCGGCTGGTACTCGTCCTTCACCGAATAGCTGTCGAAGTCGAAGTAGATGCTGCGCTTTGCGAGCGGGCTGTTCGGGTCGTTCAGCGGATCGACGTTCACTTGCGCGACGTTGTCGGCGTTCGGCTGCGTGCTCATCGCACCTGCGTTGGCCTTGTCGTCGAGCTTCACACCCGACTTGCACGCTGCGAGCGCGCTGATCATCATCACGGCCAGGGCCAGACGAGCTTTATTCGACATCATGGTTACTCTCCTTGTGGTCATTGCATGAAGGGCCCCCACGACGGCTCACGAACGGAGCCGCCCTGGACGGACAGGATTTGCGGCGGCGCGCTGCCGTCGGAGGGCACTGCTGCCAGCACGTTACGACCACCCGACTGGGTCGCGTAGAGAAGGTACTGGCCGTTTGCCGCGAAGCTCGGCGATTCGTCGCGATTGGTATTCGTGACGGCGTTCGCCGCCCCGGATTGCAGATCCTGAACGTACAGCTTGAACCCCCCACCCGTGCGGGAGATGTAGGCGAGCAGCTTGCCGTCCGGGCTGATGCGCGGGCTGGTGTTGTAGCTGCCGGTGAAGGTCACGCGTTGTGCCGCGCCGGCGCTTTCGCCTTGCGCCGGCATCCGGTAGATCTGCGGCGCGCCGCCGCGATCGCTCGTGAAATAGATCCAGCGGCCGTCCGGCGAGTAGAACGGCTCGGTATCGATCGAGCTGCTCTGCGTGAGCCGGTGCAGACCGCCACCGGTTGCATTGACCGTATAGATTTGCGTATTGCCCGTCAGCGACAGGGCAACGGCCAGCGTGTTGCTGTCCGGCGACCACGCCGGCGCGCTGTTGTTGCCCTTCTGGTCGGAGACGATGTAGCGGCGGCCGGTCGGCAGGTCATGGATGTAGACGATCGGCTTCTTGCGTTCGAACGACACGTACGCGACCTTCGTGCCGCTCGGCGACCACGACGGCGAGATGATCGGCTCGGTGCTCGACAGCGCGATGCGCGGGTTCTGGCCGTCCGAATCCGAGATCTGCAGCTGGTAGCGGTTACCCGTCTTGATCACGTACGACAGGCGCGTGGCGAACACGCCGCGCACGCCGAGCAGCTTCTGGTAGATGTAGTCGGCGATCTTGTGGCCGGCCGTGCGCAGCGTGGTGTCGGTGGCCGTCAGCGACAGGCCGCCGAGGCTTTGCTGCTTCACGGTGTCGTACAGGATGAAGTTCACCTTGTACTGGCCGTTCGCTTCGCGGTTCACGCTGCCGGCGACGAACGCATTCGCGCCCTTGGCCTTCCATGCGCCGAGATCGACCGATGCGGTCTCGGGCACGGGCGTGCTGCCCGCGTCGATGTTGGTGAATTTGCCGCTACGGGCGAGGTCGGAGCGGACGATCGACGTGACCTGCTGCGGCAGGCCTGCCTCGTTCGCGAAGTTCGCGGTGGCGATGGGGAACTGGGTCGAACCGACGCCGGTGATCAGCACGTTGACCTGCGCGTTAGCGGCGCCGCCGGCCGCAATCAGACACGAGGCCACGAGTGCCCTGAAACCTAGTTTCGTCATCAAACTCATGCTTCTTGCTTCCCATGTGACTTGGATCGCTGCGCAACCGCAGAGACAGTAAAAATACCCGATTCGTTCCCGTCCGGCAGCGACGCACGGAGTGTAAGCGCATTTGCGATCACTCCGCCGCCTTGAAGGTAATCGTAATGTCGGACGGGGTACGACCGTTAGAATCGGGCGGCAATGGGACCGACGACTGGATCGCATTGACCACGGCTTGATCCCACCCCGAATTTCCGCTCGAACGGCGGATCGAAACACTGAGCACGTCGCCCGACGGCGTGCAGCGGATCGCGACGACGGTCGTCAGACCTGCGCGCTCGCCGCCCCAGACGATGTTCGGCTTCACGCGGCGACGCACCTTGTCGGGATAGCCGGGCGATGCGGCATTGCCGCCGGAGCCCGTGCCGGTGCCGCTTTTCGCGAGGCCCTCGCCGCCGCCTTCGCCGGCGCCGGACATGCCCTGCATCTGCGCGAGGCGCGCGTTGCGCTCACGGTCGAGCTTCGCCTTCGCTGCGGCGTCGGCCTTCGCGCGCGCCGTCGCTTCAGCCTTCGCCTTGGCCTGGGCTTCCGCCTTCGCCTTCGCGGCCGCGTCGGCCCTGGCCTTCGCTGCCTGCTGCGCTTCCAGCTGCGCCTGCTTCTGTTGCTGCTGTTTCTGCTGCTGGAGTTTCTGTTGTTCGAGCTTTTGCTGCTCCACGAGCTGTTGTTGCTTGAGCTTGTCCGCCTGCTTCTGCCGTTCGCGCTCGGCGGCCTTCTGCGCGGCGAGCGCGGCAGCCTGCTGGGCCGCGAGTTGCTCGCGCCGGGTTTCCTCTTGCTGGGCCTTCAGTTGCTGCGCGCGGCGCTGCTGCTCGAGCAGCGCTTCGCGCGCGGCCGCTTCCTGCTGCCGTTTCTTCTGCTGCAGCGCGATGTCCGCCTGCTCGTCCCGGACCGGGGGAGGGGGCGGTGCGAGCTTCGCGGGCGGCGCGGGCGTGACGACGGGCCGCGGCGCGGGCACGTCGGGTACCTCGGTCCACAGCTCGGCCTCGGAGCCGGCCGGCGTGCTGTTCTGCCATTGCACGCCGTGATAGAGGAACAGCGCGAGCAGCACGTGCATCAGCGCGGCGAGCGCGAACGCGCGCCAGGTGCCGCGCTCGCGCGGGGGCTGAGACGGGTAGGCGTTGCCGCGCGTGGATTGCTGCCGGTTCATTGCGATTTGACGAGGAGGCCGACGCGCTTGACGCCGCGCGCCTTCAGGTCCGACATCACGGTCATGACCGCATCGTACTGCACGGTCTTGTCGGCCGCGATCACGACGGGCTGGTCGGGATGGTCAGCCTGCCGGGCCGAGATGAAGCTGTCGAGCTCGGCCTTGGTCATCGTGTCTTCCTGCGTCGCGCCGGCGTCGCTCTTGTACTTGACGCTCATCGTGCGGTCGGCCTTGATGTTGACGACGACGGGGGGCGTCTGTTCCTGCGGTGCTGCGTTGCCGACGGTCGGCAGATTGATGATCGACGGGGCGACGAGCGGTGCCGTGACCATGAAGATCACGAGCAGCACCAGCATCACGTCGATGTACGGCACGACGTTGATGTCGGCCATCGCGCGGCGCGAGCGGCCGCCGCGCATGCTGGATCGAATGGGGCTTCCTGCCATGGCGTGCTCCTTACTGGGCCTGGCGCTGCAGGATGTTCGAGAACTCTTCGATGAAGGTCTCGAAGCGGATCGCGAGGCGGTCGATGTCGTGCGCGTAGCGGTTGTAAGCGACCACCGCCGGAATCGCGGCGAACAGGCCGATCGCGGTGGCGACGAGCGCCTCGGCGATGCCCGGTGCGACGTTCGCGAGCGTCGCCTGCTGCACGTTCGCGAGGCCGCGGAACGAGTTCATGATCCCCCAGACGGTGCCGAACAGGCCGATGTACGGGCTGACCGAGCCGACCGACGCGAGGAACGCGAGGTTCGCTTCGAGTACGTCCATTTCGCGCTGGAACGACGCGCGCATCGCGCGGCGTGCCCCGTCGAGCACGAGGCCCGGGTCGCTGATGCGCTTTTCCTTCGCCTTCAGGAATTCACGCATCCCCGATTCGAAGATCCGCTCGAGCGCGCCGATCGTGTGACGGTTGTTGGCCGCGCTCTGATACAGCGCCTGCAGGTCGCCGCCCGACCAGAAATCCCTTTCGAAGCGTTCGGTCTGCGCGCGTGCGCGGCGGATCGCGAACCACTTGCGGAAGATGAAGGTCCACGACATCAGCGACAGCAGCAACAGCAGCCCCATCACGGCCTGGGCCAGCACGCTCGCGTTGAGGACGAGGGAAATGATCGACAGGTCTTGAGAAGTGTTCATAGAGGTTTGAGTAACGTCCCTTCGGGGGTGTCCGGCGAGGGCGCACGGTATGCGTGTGGCGCGGCGCGCCGGCCTGGCCTGGCGCCGAACCTTGCTTAGTATCGATTCAGGAAGGCAAGTTCATGGGCCTTGTCTAAACGGTGCTCATCCGAGCTTCGTTGACAGTACGGCAGTCTGCCCGGCGTCGATGACGGGCCCGCGTTGCAGCGCGTCGAGCACGACCGGCGGGATCGCCGCGGGCCGGATGCCGATCTGTTCGACGCAGCCGAGGCGGATGTGCCCGGCGACGAGCAGCGTGTCGCCACGCCATGCTTCCTGCGTGAATTCCACCGAGGCGCGGCCGATGCGTCCGGGCCGGCTCGTGATCGTCAGCGTGTCGTCGAGTCGCGCCGGCGCGCGGTAGTCGAGCGACGTGCTGCGGACGATGAAGATCGCGCCCGTGTCGTCGGCGAGCCGACGCTGGTCGATGCCGCACGCGCGCAGCCATTCGGTGCGAGCGCGCTCGAAGAATTTCAGGTAGTTGGCATAGAAGACGATGCCGCCTGCGTCGGTGTCCTCGTAGTACACGCGTACCGGCCAGGTGAAGCCGGAGTGCGCGTCCGGGGAGCGGGTAGGCTGAGTCATGGCGCGCATTTTACCGGAAGGCCGAGGCCGGATTCGTAACCGATTCGTAACGGAATGTAGTGCGGCGCAGCATGCCGCGGGCCGGCCGGAGGCGGGCCCGCGGCTGCGCCCGCCGTGTCAGCCGCGATGGATCGCGAGGCCGGCCGGGGCCTGGGCGACCGGCATCATCTCGATCGTGTTGATGTTGACGTGCGCGGGGCGCGTCGCGATCCAGTAGATCGTGTCGGCGATGTCCTCGGCCGTGAGCGGCTGGACGTTCTGGTAGACGTTCGCCGCCTTCGCATCGTCGCCGCGGAAGCGGACGTTCGAGAATTCCGTGCCGCCGCAGAGGCCCGGCTCGATGTCGGTTACGCGCAACGGCGTGCCGATCAGGTCGGCGCGCAGGTTCAGGCTGAATTGTCTGACGAAAGCCTTGGTTGCGCCGTATACGTTCCCGCCCGGATACGGATAGGTGCCGGCCACCGAACCGAGGTTGAAGATATGGCCGCGGCCGCGCTCGATCATGCCGGGCAGCAACGCGTGCGTGACGGTCACGAGGCCCGAGCAGTTCGTATCGATCATGGTTTGCCACTCGTCGAGGCTGGCCTTGTGGGCCGGCTCGACACCGAGCGCGAGACCGGCGTTGTTGACGAGCACGTCGAGCGCCGCGAATTCGGCGGGAAGGGCGGCCGGCACGGCTTCTACTGCGGCGCGGTCGCGCACGTCGAGCTCGAGCGGCAGCAGTGCCTCGCCGAGCTCGGCCGCGAGCGCATCGAGACGATCCTTGCGGCGCGCGGTTGCGACGACGCGATGGCCGCCGTTGACGAAGGCTCGGGCGATTGCGGCGCCGAAGCCGGCGGACGCGCCTGTGACGAACACGATCATTGCTGCTCCTGGTCGGTAACAAAGTAGCGGATAGTATCCCGCAAGCCTACTGAGATTGCCGCACCGCGGCAAGGCGCCAAAGCGCGTCGGCACGGGTGCGTAAAGTCTGGCCCTTATTGTTTCGGCGCCGCTGCCGCGCGGTTGCCTATTCATGACGCATCCAATAAACTAACGCGCTCATCACCCCTGCGTGACTGGCGATAGAACCCTTCGGGTTCAAGGTGGAGCATCCCACCGTGAAGCGCGGGGCGCCGTTTTTGCCGTTCGCCTGGGCAGCCGTTGTGCGCCGTTGCGTGCATCGCCGGTGGCTGTCCCGTCTCGCGTCATACGGATTCTTCCGCCACGTCGAGCTGGTTCCGCCAGCAGCGCAATGTACTCGGCCGCCCCGGTCAACCTGTACACACTTAACGGAAACCGTATGTTTGACAGAGCCCAAAGCACCATCGCGAACGTCGATCCCGAACTCTTTGCAGCGATCGAGCAGGAAAACCGCCGCCAGGAAGATCACATCGAGCTGATCGCGTCGGAAAACTACACGAGCCCGGCCGTGATGGCCGCACAGGGCTCGCAGCTCACGAACAAGTACGCGGAAGGTTATCCGGGCAAGCGCTACTACGGCGGCTGTGAGTACGTCGACGTGGTCGAGCAGCTGGCGATCGACCGTGTGAAGCAGCTGTTCGGCGCGGAAGCCGCGAACGTGCAGCCGAACTCGGGTTCGCAGGCGAACCAGGGCGTGTTCTTCGCGATGCTCAAGCCGGGCGACACGATCATGGGCATGAGCCTCGCGCATGGCGGCCACCTCACGCACGGCTCGCCGGTGAACATGTCGGGCAAGTGGTTCAACGTCGTCAGCTACGGGCTGAACGAACAGGAAGACATCGACTACGACGCGGCCGAGAAGCTGGCAAACGAGCACAAGCCGAAGCTGATCGTCGC
>NZ_QTPZ01000068.1:0-15703 GCF_003853505.1 Burkholderia sp. Bp9015 | reverse complement strand
CTTGTGCGGATGAATGCCCTTGCGCATCGCGTGCTGGATCATCTTCCCGGAAATCGTCGACACGGTATCGAAGCGTTTCAACAGCATGCGCTCGACCGCGAGCACGGTGCGCTTCAGCAACGAGCCCTTGAGCATGCCGAGGCTGAACGCTGCGTCGACCTCGTAGTCCTGGATGTGGATCCATGCGTGCGCACCGGTGATTCTTGCGACAACCCATCCGGCGGGCGCATTCAGCAGGCTCGGCGCGATGCAGATTACGACGTCCGGCCGCCACAGCGCGTGCCGAAGCATGACCGGGAGGCTGGATAGCGCGAAGCTCGCGAGGTGCGCGATGCGCCGCACGCCACTCGGCCGAGACGGAACCCAAAGGGGGGCACGCCAAAGCGCAACGCCATTTCGGTATTCGGTCGAGTAACGAAGAGCCGAGTACCCGCCCGTCACGCGCCATTCGGGGTAGTACGGCGGCGCGCTGACGACACGCACCGAGTGGCCTTTTGCGGAGAGCGTTTCCGCCATTTCCGCAGTGTATTTGCCGATGCCGGTCAGCTCGGGCGCATAGTTGATGCCGTAGACGAGGATCTTCATCGGCTCTCAGCGAGATGTGAAAAAATGGTGCAGTGCATTACACACGCATTGTGGGCAATGCAAATCGCGCGAGGCAGACAGAATATTGATCGGTACCGCCAATCATCTTTCGCGAACACGCGGTTTGCGAGCGCAATCGCTCTGTGCTTGCGCGTCATCAAATTCGGGCGTGCACGCGTTCAGAAAACGCGCGTGCAAAGGAACGGCGAATACGTCTCGATGGCAGCCTGAATCGGCGCGTGATGTCCGTAAGCGATGCCGGACACCACCAGCACGGAGCCGGCCGCAAGAGGGCGCAGCCACGGCGGCAGAATAGGCGCGTCCCTCCACCTCTTCAGCAACGTCACGGTGACGAGCACGCCGAGCATCCAGCCCGCGATTACTTCGGAAGCCGTATGTGCGTCATTGAGTACGCGCGCGACGCCAACCGTCGCCGCGAGCGCAAGCCCAGGCAACAGCGCAGCGCCCGTGCGAACGCTCCACCCGTCGTGCAGCGCCAGTAGGCACACCATCGGCCAGACGGTAGCGGCGAGCATCGCGTGACCGCTGATCACGCGAAAGTTGATCGAACGAATCTCCATCCCGCAGCCGGCATAAAGAATCTTGGTCAGTCCGACAAGCAGCATCCCGGAGGCAAGCAGCATGAGCCACGACAGCGCGATTCGCCAGCCATAGAGCGAGCGTGTGAGCCACGCGAAGCAGATGGCGGCGAGCGGCAACGTCATCGCCGCGTCACCCAGGTTGCCGATGGCGAGCCACATCCGGGATCCCCGCTGATCGAAACAGTCATGTCAAATGGACGCGGCGCGCAAAGGCAGCAACGCGCCGGGCGTCGTGCAGGTTCGGGATGCATGACCAGCGTCACACGACCAGCTGTTCCGACATCCGCGCAAGCAAATACCGCTCGAAGTCCGCCGCAACCTCAGGATGCCGCAGCGCGAACTCGATCGTCGCCTTCAGGTACCCGAGCTTGCTGCCGCAATCGAAGCGCGTGCCGTCGTAGCGGTACGCGAGCACCTGTTCATCGGTGAGCAGCGACTGGATCGCGTCGGTCAGTTGCAATTCGCCGCCCGCGCCGGGTTTGAGGCCGCGGAGATGCTCGAAGATCTTCGGTTTCAACACGTAACGGCCGACGACACCGAAGTTCGACGGCGCATTCGCCGGTTCGGGCTTCTCGACGATGCCGGACAGCTTGAAGAGATCGTCTTCCCAGCGCTTGCCGTCGATCACGCCATAGGATTTCGAATCTTCAGGAGCGATTTCCTCGACCCCGATGACCGACGCGTGATAGTGATCGAAGACGTCGATCATCTGGCGTAACACCGGCTTCGGGGCATCGAGCAAATCGTCGGCGAGGATCACCGCGAACGGATTGTCGCCGACGAGCTTCTCCGCGCACAGCACGGCATGACCGAGCCCGAGCGCTTCGGCCTGGCGCACGTAAAAGCAGTCGACATGGCTCGGCTTGATGCTGCGCACCAGCGACAGCAGCTTGTCCTTGCCGCGTGCCTCGAGCTCCGCCTCGATCTCGTACGACTTGTCGAAATGATCCTCGATCGCGCGCTTGCTGCGGCCGGTCACGAAGATCATCTCCGTGATGCCCGCTTCGATCGCTTCCTCGACCGCATACTGGATCAATGGTTTGTCCACAACCGGCAGCATTTCCTTGGGACTGGCCTTGGTGGCCGGCAGGAACCGCGTGCCCAGGCCGGCGACCGGAAAGACGGCTTTCGTCACTTTCAACATAGTGGTAATTCCATGGGTTCGGAATGAAGAGCAGACAACGTCGAGGTGCGATGTCGGTGTCCGGACGCAACAAGAGATTCGAAGTCGCACAGGACGCAATTGCCCGGCCGCGCACGTGCGATTCGGGAAATCCTAATGTGTTCGGAAATAAAGCGGCGACTGAATCTTGGACGAATCCGACAGGTTGATTGCGAAACCATACGTTGGCGCAAGAATTATTTTGAAACAGTGTGCAAATGGCCGGCTCGGCGTTATATAGCGGATGACGGCTGTCGTTTGTCGACAGGCGTTCGCTTGGTTGGGATACGGTTCGAAGCGAAAGCCCGGAACCCGGTCGGATTTTTGCAGATGCGAGTGTGTGCCGATGCATCGCGTTCACGGGCATGTCTTTAGGAGAGCGTGATGACGGAAGAGGATGATATTTGCCGGGCGTTGGGCGCACTCGATCCTGCCTATCTCGAACTGATGCAGCAGATGTTGAAGATCGATTGCGAGGTCGCGGCACGCGAGTTGGGCATCTCGAATCAGATCGCGTCACGGATCATCGCGCTGACGCCAACCGAGATCGAAGCGCTGGTCGGCCGCGGATCGCAGCCGTAGCTGGCAACGCTGGCGTCGTCTCGTCGCAACACCTGCTGGCAAATGTGCGGGCCGGATTGCGATGGTGGCCCCGCTGCCGGGAGCCGTCGAGTTTCCGGCATGCGTGGACGAAAACGCGCCACGGTCCCGCCATATGCGAAGGAAGAAAAAGAACCGAACGAAATATATTTAGCGTTGAAACGCAATTGCCAAACAGAAGGGCGAAAGTGGAGTCACCATGACGCATTCGACCATAGACACCATGACGATATCCGAACAACGGCAGCGCACCGGCTGGGCCGGTGTCTGGCTTCCATGCACCGATCCTCCCGCGCAACCGATGTGGTGTGAGGGCCGATGGCCGGGACATCCATACGGCTTTCCCGTGTATTGGGACGGTACCAAATGGTGCAGCAAGATTTTCGGCGCCCGCGGGGATTTCTGGCGCGAGCGCGTGATACGGGCTGCATAGCAGGCATCTGACGGCGGCGCTGCGCGTTCCGGCAAGCATTTGGGTGGGCCGGCGATCTTCACGCGACTTTGCCGAACCGCATGTCGCCGGTCCGTCGTGTCGTGCATTCACGAACGGAAATACGGGCAACCCGCGAGGTGGCGGATTACCGCTAGGTTTTGTCCGCTCGTCGCCGTGCGCGACACGTAGAGTGCGGGGCCGAAACTCCGCGTATTGCCAATACGCGCCCTGCGGCCGGCTGAATGCAATCACCGTCCAAAATCAGGAACGCCCATGCCCGAACAGGACGACATCTTCGACGCGATTGCGGAATTCAACCGTTCGTATCTGACGCTTGCCCAGCGCTTGCTGCAAGCGGATCGCGAAGCGGCGAAACAACAACTGGGCATGTCGGACGAGACGGCTGCGATCGTCGCCGAATTGACGCCGGCACAGATCGACGAACTCGCCGAGCGTCGCGAACTGTTCTGCGAATTCCGCGCGGAATCCTCGCCCGGCCGGGCCTGATACGGCAACCTTTCCAACGTTTCATGCGTCGCGCCACGCACGAGCCCGGCCGTGTATTGGGTGCATGGCCGCGCGACCGATCGCAGCCCGGCTGCCGCCGAGGCCGCTCCCGTCAATTGTCGGCGGTGGCCGATAGTTTGGCGTTTTTCGGCTAGATGTCGAATCCCATTCGTCTAATTGGATTCGCTACGATGCGCAAAAACGCTGTTGCCACGATGTCCGCACGCGAAGCACACGATGCGGCCACGCCGATAATTGTCTTTCACCGGGGATTCGTCGTCCATGCAGGGAATGTTGGAGCATCTACTCGAGCGCCAAGTATCGATCCAATGGCGCGGCTTCCTGGAGGCATTGGCCGGTGAATTCACCGATCAGCTCGATCGGGACGAGCTGAGGCAATTGATGGCGCGCATCGGCATGCGCTTCGCAACCGCGCATCCACTTGGCCCTTGCGAGTCGACGGACGATCTCGCGGATGCATTGAATGCCCGCTGGCGCGACATCCAGTGGGGTTACGCCGAACTGTCCGACGAGCACGATTTCCTGCGCATCGTTCATTACGCCGCGCCGTTGCGCGCGTTCGGCGACGGCTGTCTCGCATGGTCTTCCGCCTTCCTCGAAGGCGCGTATCAGGGCTGGTTCGACAGTGTCGGCGCGACCGGTTTGCGCGTGACGCAGGACGTCGCGCCGCCGGACGATTCGCGGATCGAGCTGCGTGTTGCGCGCGCAAAGAACTGAGCGACCGGGCCGACCGGAACTTCCGCGACAACCAATGGGCACGCTATGTCGACTTCACGGGATATCGAATCGTTGTTCAAGCGTTTTGGCGGCGATGCCGGACGCTATCACGAAGTACGTGCGGAAGCGGATGCCGAAGTGGCCCGCGCGCGTTGGCCGCTGCTCGGCGGTGTCGAATTGCGCGCGAGCGCGTCGCAGGGGCAGCCGGGCGCAGGGTCGCCGGACAGCGCGGATAGCCTGCGCAAAATCGTACTGGCCGACACGCGTGCGTTGCCTGCGTCCGCGCAGGATAACGGCGGGCGGGAACCAGCATCCGGCACGCTGAAGAAGCTGGTCGGCAGGCCGGCGGCATCGGATGGCACGGACACGCAAGGTCCGTCACAGCCGCTGGTTCGGTTGTTCGAGCGGCTGCGCACGGAGCCGACGGGAGAGGCGCCGAAGAAGCCATCGGTGTGGACCGGCCGCTCATGAAAATCGTCGCGATCGCTTCGGCAAAGGGCGGCGTCGGCAAGACGACGCTGGCGGCGAATCTCGCGGCCGTGTTGGCGGCGTCGCGGCGCCGGCGCGTGAGCGTGGTGGATCTCGATCCGCAGAATGCGCTGAAGCTGCATTTCGGCGTGCCGCTCGACATGACCGACGGGCTCGCCCATGCCGCGCTCGACAGGCTGAACTGGCCGGCCGTGGTCGTCGACGGGATCACGGTGTTTCCGTTCGGCCTGGTCAGCGAAACGGATCAACGCCGCTTCGAGCGGCTGCTCGACCGCGATCCATCGTGGCTCGCGCACGGGCTTGCCGCGCTCGGGCTCGGCGACGACGACATCGTGATCATCGATACGCCGCCGGGCACCTCGGTATACATGCGCGCCGCGCTGACGGCCGCGCATTTCGTGCTCAAGGTCGTGCTGGCCGATGCGGCCTCGTACGCAACGATTCCGCAGATGCGGCGGATGCTCGACGCGTATGCCGCGAGCCGCGCGGATTTCGTGGGCGACGGCTACGTGGTCAATCAGGTCGATCAGTCGCGCGAGCTGGGCCGCGATGTGCTGCGCGTGCTGTGCGACAGCCTCGGCGCGGCCCGGTTCGGCGGCGTGATTCACCGCGATGAAGGAGTCGCGGAATCGCTCGCGTCCCGGACGACCGTGAATCGCTACGACCCGCGTTCGCAGGCCGCCGCCGATCTGAACGCGTGCGGTGCATGGCTCGAGCGCGTGCTCGATCGGCGCGACACCGCGCGGAGCATCGCTTGAGCGCCCGCGGGGAGGTCGCGCGGCCGTCGGCGGTCGACCGGTTCGTCGATGCATTGCCCGGGAGCGGCTGGTTCGTCGCGCTGCCGGTGGCCGCATGCACGCTGCTGGCGCTGTATTTCGTGTGTACGGTGCCGCTCGACGCGATCGGGCAGCTCGTGTTCGCCACCTGCTGCATCGCCTGTTCGCTGGTGGTCCGTCGCCTGGGCGGACGCTATGCGACGCTCGTCATGATCGTGCTGTCGGTGGTGGCCACCGGCCGGTACATGTATTGGAGATTGTCCGGCACGCTGGTGTGGTCGCATCCGCTCGACGCGGTGTGGGGCACGCTGCTCGCGGCGGCCGAAATCTATGCGGCGGCGGTGCTGATTCTCGGCTACTTCCAGACCGCGTGGCCGCTCGGGCGCAAGCCGCTGCCGTTGCCCGCGTCGCGTGCGCATTGGCCGAGCGTCGACGTGTTCATTCCGACGTACAACGAACCGTTGAGCGTCGTCAAGCCGACCATCTACGCGGCGCTCGCGCTGGATTACCCGGCCGACAAGCTGTCGATCCACGTGCTGGACGACGGACGTCGCCAGGAATTCCGCGCGTTCTGCGAGTCGGTCGGCGTGCACTGGACGATTCGCGATCACAATCGCCATGCCAAGGCCGGCAACCTCAACGAAGCGTTGAAGATCACCGACGGCGAATACATCGCGATCTTCGATTGCGATCATGTGCCGACGCGCTCGTTCCTGCAGATCTGTCTAGGCTGGTTCATTCGGGATCCGAAGCTGTCGATGCTGCAGACGCCGCATCACTTCTTTTCGCCGGACCCGTTCGAGCGCAACCTCGGCATTTTCAGAAAGGTGCCGAACGAAGGCGAACTGTTCTACGGACTGGTGCAGGACGGCAACGATCTCTGGAACGCGACGTTTTTCTGCGGATCGTGCGCGCTGATGCGCCGCTCGATGGTGGAGGAGATCGGCGGCATCGCGACGGAGACGGTGACCGAGGATGCGCACACCGCGCTCAAGCTGCATCGCCGCGGCTATACGACGGCCTATCTTGCGATACCGCAGGCGGCGGGGCTGGCCACCGAGAGCCTGACCGGGCACATCGGCCAGCGCATCCGCTGGGCGCGCGGCATGACGCAGATATTCCGCATCGACAACCCGCTGTTCGGGCGCGGACTGACGCTGAGCCAGCGGCTGTGCTACCTGAACGCGATGATGCATTTTTTCTACGGGATCCCGCGGCTCGTGTTCCTGACCGCACCGCTGTCGTTCCTGTTCTTCGACGCACATGTGATCCATGCCCCGGCCACGATGCTTGCGCTCTATGCGCTGCCCCACGTCATCCATGCAAACGTGACGAACTCGCGGATGCAGGGCCGCTTCCGGCATTCGTTCTGGGCCGAAGTCTACGAAGCCGTGCTCGCGTCGTACATCGCGCTGCCGACGATGCTTGCGCTGATCAATCCCCGGCTGGGCAAGTTCAACGTGACGGCCAAGGGCGGACGCATCGACCGCGGCTACTTCGACTGGGCGGTGTCGAAACCGTATCTGAGCCTGGTGGTCCTGAACGCGATCGGCCTCGCGGTGGGCGTCCTGAACCTGTCGCTCAACCGTCATGTCGGCAGCGAAGTCCAGACGACGGCGTTCAACCTGGCATGGACGACCTACAACATCCTGATTCTGGGGCTCGCCGTCGCGGCGGCGAACGAGCGCCGGCAGGTACGCGTGTCCCATCGTGTCGCGGCGCGGATTCCGGTCATGCTGCGCTTCGCGAATGGCCGGACGCTGGCATGCGAAACGCGTGACTACTCGGAGGGCGGGATCGGCGTGGCAGTCCCCGACGATGCGCGCATTCCGCGTGGCGAACCGGTGACGGTATCGCTGTTTCGCGGTGTCGAAGAGTACGCATTTCCCGCGACGGTCGAATACGTCGAACCGGAGCGCGTCGGCATCCGGTTCGAGAGCCTGTCGCAGCAGCAGGAGTTCGATCTCGTCAGTTCGACCTTTGCCCGAGCCGACGCATGGATCGACTGGACGGACGGCCGCCGTCCCGATTCGCCGCTGCGTGCGTTCCTGCATCTGTTGAAGGTCGGCGTGCAGGGCTTGCTTCGCCTGATCGCACGCCTGTACGCGGACCTGCGCGTGTACGCGCGTGGCGGCCGCAGCAACGAAAAAAAATAGCATGAGGCGGAAAGAATGACGTGGGCGTCGCGACAGCGCGGCAGCACGCGCCGCAAGGCGTGCATTTCGCAGGGCGCGGTTGTCGCGGTTCCTGCACGTGTCGGCCGGTATGCGCGCGTGTCGCGCAGGATGGTGTCGCTACTGCTCTGGGCAATGGCGAGCGGCATCGCATCGGGCAGCTGGGCCGCGGCCGCCGGGATGCAGGCACCCGGCGCAATGCGGGCGGCGGATGGCGCGATGTCGTCGGGCGATGCGGCGCCGCCGTCGCCGGCCATAGTCGTCGGGCCCGACACCGCGCGCCCCGCGCCGCTCGCCGAACCGGTGCCGGCGGCCGACGCCGCGCGTCGCCGCTTCGGTATGCTGCCGACCACGGCCGAGCCCGGCACGCTCGTGCCCGGCGGCCGGCGCCAGGCATTGACGTTCGCGGATCTCGGGGCACGCGATCCGCTGCAGCTGCGGGGCACCGACGGCCAGAACGGCATCGCGTTCTCCGTCCGTCGCGACGAGGTCGTCATGGGCGCGACGCTGCATCTGGTCTACAGCTACTCGCCCGCGCTTCTGCCGGATCTGTCGCAGCTCAAGGTGCTGATCAACGGCGAAGTGGCGGCGACGCTGCCGTTGCCGGCCGCTCAAGCCGGCATGACGGTTGCGCGCGACGTGTCGATCGATCCGCGCTTCGTCACCGAGTACAACCATCTGAACGTTCAGTTGATCGGTCATTACACGAAAGACTGCGAGGATCCCGCCAACTCGTCGCTGTGGGCGACGGTGAGCAACGCGAGCCGGCTCGAGCTGACCTACGCGGCGTTGCCGGAGCGGCCGGAACTCGGCGTCCTGCCCGCGCCGTTCTTCGATTCGCGGGACGTCCGGCGGCTCGAGCTGCCGTTCGCATTCGCCGCGCGAGCGCCGCGGGAGACGCTGGAAGCGGCGGGCATCGTCGCGTCGTGGTTCGGCGCGCTGGCCTCGTATCGCGGCGCGCGGTTTCCGGCCCGCCCCGGCGGCCTGCCTGAATCGGGCAATGCGGTGGTATTCGCGACGGCCGACGATCGTCTGGACGGTGTGACGCTGCCGGCGATCGACGGACCGACGCTGGCCGTCGTCGAGCGGCAGGCGCCGGCTCACGGCCAGCTGCTGCTGGTGCTCGGTCGCACGCCGGACGAAGTGAAGGTCGCCGCGCTCACGCTCGTGCTCGGCAGCAAGACGCTCGCGGGTACGCATGCCACGGTGAGCCGGCTCGAGAACGTCGCGCCGCGCGTGCCGTACGACGCGCCGAACTGGCTGTCGTCGACGCACCCGGTGCGGCTCGGCGAACTGGCCGAGGGGCGCGCGCTCAGCGTGTCCGGCTACGACGCGGGCGCCGTCCGGATCGATCTGCGCGTCGCCCCCGATCTGTTCACCTGGGATACGCGCGGCGCGCCGATCGACCTGCGTTATCGCTACACGCCGACGCTGCGCGCGGACCGTTCGTCGCTCAACCTGAGCGTCGGCGACACGTTCGTGAAGGCGCTGCCGATCCCGGCACGGGAAACGTCGCGCTGGAGCCTGAGCCGCTACCTGCCGTTCGTCGCCAACGGTATCGACCGCGCGACGCTGCACGTGCCGCCGCTGCTGCTCACGCCGCGCACGCCGTTGCAGCTGCACTTCTTCTACGAGATCCCGGACATGGGCCGATGCACGGGGCGGCTGCTGCAGAACGTCGCGGGTTCGATCGACCCGGACTCGACGATCGACGTGTCGTCGTTTCCGCACTACAAGGCGCTGCCCGACCTCGCCGCGTTTGCGAACAGCGGCTTTCCGTTCACGCGGATGGCCGACCTGTCGGACACGGCCGTCGTGCTGCCCGCCGAGCCGGGCGCGGACGTCTACGGCCTGTACCTGCTCGCGATGGGACGCATGGGCGTGTCGACGGGCTATCCGGTCAGCGGTGTGACGGTGACGGACGCCGCCGGTGTCGGCGCGTTCGCGTCCAAGGATCTGCTGATTCTCGGCGCGCCGGACACCCAGCCGCTGCTGACCCGCTGGGCGGCGCGCATGCCGTTCGGCACCGATCGCGACAGCGGCCTGTTCGGTGGCCGGTTCGGTGGCCTGTTCGGCGGCGCCGAGGCGGCGCCGTCGCCTGGCGCCGAGCGCGAACGCGTGCGCGCCGGCCTGTCGATCGTCTCGGACGGCACGCGCGCGCTGATCGCCGGCTTCGAGTCGCCGTTGCGCAAGACGCGCAGCGCCGTCGCGTTGATCAGCGCGAGCGGGCAGGCGGACGAGGCGCTCGGCCGCGCACTGCTCGACGACGACATGCTCACGTCGGTCCAGGGCGCGATGGTCGTGATTCGCGATCGCACCGTCACGGTGACGTCGAACGAAACGTCGTATCACGTCGGTGCGCTGCCGCCGCTCACTTACCTGCGCTGGTTTCTGTCGGGGCGTCCGCTGCTGCTTGCGCTGTTCAGCGTGCTGGCCGCGTTCGTCGCGGCGGCGCTCTTCTATCGTCTGCTGCGTGCGCGTGCGGCGCGCCGGCTGAAGGAGTGACATGCGAAACCGACGGTTACGCGGGCTCGGCGCCGCCCGCGCGGGCGGTATCGCGAGTCTGCTGCTCGCGCTGACACTGCCGCACGCGGCGGCGGCCGGCAGCGACCCGCTGAAGGTACTCGTCGATCAGGGGCGATACTGGCAGGCGCATGGCCGGGGCGACCTCGCGGCACAGGCCTGGAAGAAGGTGCTGGGCGTCGATCCGAATCAGCCCGACGCGCTGTTCGGCATGGGCATGGTGCTCGCCGATCGCAAGGACGTCGACGGTGCGCGCCGCTACCTGGAACAGTTGCGCCGGATCGCGCCCGGCTTCGCGCGGACCGACGAGCTGGGCCAGCGTCTGGGCGAGACGAGCGTGCGCGATGGCGAGATCAGCGACGCGCGCCGCCTCGCGCAGACGGGGCAGAGCGCGCTGGCCGCGCAACAGTATCAGCGCGCGCTGCAAGGCGCGCCGTCGTCGCCCGCGCTGCAGCTCGAGTACTTCCACGCGCTCGCGGCGACGCCGAGCGGATGGGCCGAAGCCCGCCGCGGCCTGGAGCGTCTCGCGCGTGACAACCCCGACGATCCGCGCTACGCACTCGCGTATGCGCAGCACCTGACCTATCGCGACGCGACGCGCCGCGACGGCATCGCGCGGCTCGAGTCGTTGTCCGCCGACGCGAAAGTCGGGAAGGCGGCGCGCGAGAGCTGGCGCCAGGCGCTGCTCTGGCTCGCGGCCAGGCCGTCGGATCAGGCGCGCTACCTCGCCTATCTGAAGGTGGTGCCCGACGATCCGCCGGTCAAGGCGCGCTACGACAGCATGGTGCGACAGGACCAAACCGCGCGCGAGGGCGATCAACGCAGCGCCTCGAACGAAGCGCGCGGCCACGCGATCGAGGATGGCTTTGCGGCACTCGAACGCGGCGATCTGGACACGGCGCGCGCCCGCTTCAATGCCGTGCTCGCCACGTCGCCGAACGACAGCGACGCGCTGGGCGGCCGCGGCATCGTCGAGCTGAAGCAGGAGCACTTCGCGCAGGCACGCAGCGATCTGGAGCGCGCGTCGCGAGGCGGGAATGCGGCGCGCTGGCGCTCGGCGCTCGGCAGTGCGACGTACTGGTCGTACACGAGCGAGGCGCTCGGTGCGCAAAGCAACGGCGACTTCGCGCGAGCGAAGGCGCTGTTCGAACGCGCGATTCTTGCGGATCCGTCGAACGTCACCGCGCAGGTGATGCTCGGCGACGCGCTGCTGGAGAATCGCGATGCGCGCGGCGCCGAGCAGGCGTACCGGATGGCGCTGCGGCGTCAGTCCGACAACCCGGACGCGATACGCGGTCTGGTCGGCGCGCTGGCCGCGCAGGGGCGCGGCGACGAAGCGTTGCAGTTCGCGACGCAACTGAGCGCCGAGCAGCAGTCGAAGGCCGGCGGCCTCGACCGGTTGCGTCGTACGGCCGAGGCCGCGCAGGCGCGGCAAGCCGAAGCGCGCGGCGATCTGGGCACAGCGCGCAGCCTGTTCGAGGACGCGCTTGCCGGCAATCCGGACGATCCGTGGCTGCGGCTGGATCTGGCGCGCGTGTACGTGCGGCAAGGCGCGATCGCGTCGGCGCGCAGCATGATGGACGGATTACTGGCCGAACGGCCCGACATGACCGACGCACTCTATGCCGGCGCGCTGCTGGCCGAGCAGACGCAAGACTGGAGCCTCGGGCTGCAGCGGCTGGAGCGCATCGCGCCCGCGCAACGCACGGCGGCGATGACGACGTTGCAGCACCGCCTCTGGGTGGGCCAGCAGGTTGCACTCGCGACACGGCTGGTGCGCGAAGGCCGCCGCGCGCAGGCGCTCGGGGTGCTGCACGACGCGGAGGGGATCGGCCAGTCGGTGCCGGGACTCGCGGCGCAGTTGTCGGCGGGCTATGCGGCGGCCGGCGACACGTCGCGTGCGCTCTGGATCGTGCAGCGTGCGCTGGCCCGCGAGCCGGACAACGCCGATTTGCTGCTGCAGTACGCGCGGACGCTGCTGACCGTGCGCAACGATGCGCTGCTGAGCGACGCGATGCGCCGGCTTGCCGCGCTGCCGCTGTCGCCCGCGCAGCGCGGCGACTTCGAACGCCTGAACCTCGAGATCGTCGTGCGTCAGGCCGATGCGGTGCGCCAGGCCGGCGACCTCGCCGGCGGCTACGCCGTCATCGCGCCGTGGCTGGCCGCGATGCCGGACAGTCCCGAACTCCAGGCCGCGCTCGCGCGGCTGTACACGTCGGCCGGCGACGCGCCGAACGCGCTGAAATGCTATCGGGTCGCGCTGGCCCGCCGGCCCGACGATACGGGCTTGCTGGTCGCGGCGATCTACGCGGCGAGCAGCGCGAAGGCATGGCGCGACGGTGAAGCGTTCGCGGCCACGGCGCTGCGTATCGCGCCCGACGACCCGGGCTTGCTTGCCGCGACCGGCCGGCTGTATCGCGCGGAGGGGAATCTTTCGCTCGCCGCGCAGTATCTGCAGCGTTCGCTGCTGGCCGCCAATACGCCGCCGCCGGGCAGCAAGACGGCGCCATCGAACGTGCCGCGCGGCTGGGAAGACGCGATGCGGCGCATCGGCGCGAACCCGCTGCCCGGTACCAATCCGTTCGAAGGCAAGACCGCCGTCGATGTCGGTCATCCGTCGACCGGCTTCGGGGCCGCGGTATCGCCGCTGCCGGGCGTGCCTTCCTGGTCCACCCCGTCTTCTTCCGCTCCGACCGTGCCCTATACGATGCCTCCCGCGCCGCCCGCGACCTACGTCACCCCGTCCGCCGTGCCGGCAGCGCGCATGGTGCCGCCCGCCATGTCGCCGCAGGCGGTCACGCCCGATCCCGGCGATCCCGGCGGCTATGGCCCGGCGGCCGCCGGCGCGGGCGAGTCGGGCGGGCCCGCGACCGCGCGGCGCTATCAGTCCTACCAGTCCTATCAGCCCTATCGGGAGCCTGCCGCGGACGTACCGCCGGCGGGGGCGTCCGCGGGATGCGTGGCGCAGTCCGATCCGAACGACGACTGTGCCGGCTACGTCGCCACGCCGTGGCCGATGTCGCCCGCGTCGCGGGCCGCGGCGGCGACCGGTTCGCCGGCGGCCGCGTCGGGCGCGAGGCCGGCCCGGCCGGCCCGCGGCGGGACGAAGGTCGCCGCGGCGCGCGCGCCCGTTCTTGCATCGGCCTACGGGCAGGCCGATGCGCCGCCTCGCTATATCCCGCAGCCGCCGGCCGGCTATGCGGGAAGCGAGGCCGTGGCCCGTGCGCCGCAGCGGGACGTGGGCGCCAACGCTCAGATGCTCGACGTCGCGTCGGAACTGGCCCAGGTGAACAGCGAGCAGGCCAGCACGGCCTCGGGCGGCATCGTGTTCCGAAACCGGACGGGCGAGGCGGGGCTGTCCGGCCTCACCGACATCGAGGCGCCGCTGGAAGGGCGTATCAAGGCAGGCAACGGTCACGTCGTCGTGACCGCCACGCCGGTCATGCTCGACGGCGGCAACTCGGCCACCGACGTGCCGACCCTCGCCCGGTTCGGCGCGGGGCTCTCGAGGTCGGCCGGCGGCGGCTCGCCGGGTTCCGAAACGGCGAGCGGCGTCGGTCTTTCCCTGGGTTACGAAGGCAAGCAATTGAAGGCCGACATCGGCGCGACGCCGGTCGGGTTTCCGTACCAGGATGTGGTCGGCGGCGTGCGCTTCAATGGTGCGATCACCGATCGGGCGGCCTACTCGCTGGCCGTCACGCGTCGCGCGGTGACCGACAGCTTGCTGTCGTTCGCGGGCGCACGCGATGCGAGTGCCGGCCTCAAGTGGGGCGGCGTGACGCGCAGCGGCGCGCGCGGCGCGCTGAGCTGGGACGACGGCACCAGCGGCGCGTACGTCGCGGGCGCGTTCGACTATTACGACGGCCATCACGTCGAACGCAACTTCGCCGGCAAGGGCAGCGGCGGCGCCTATACGCGCCTGCTGCGCGACGCCGACCGGACGCTCACCGTGGGCGTCAATGCGACGTGGATGCGCTTCAGCAAGAACCAGTCGTATTTCACGTACGGCCAGGGCGGCTATTTCAGTCCGCAGCAATACGTGATCCTGAATATACCGGTCGAGTACGCGGGACGAACGGGCGCGTTTGCGTACGACTTGAGCGGTTCGTTCGGCGTGCAGCATTACCGGCAGAACGCGGTGCCGTATTTCCCGCTCGATTCCGGCATGCAGGCGCAAGCGGCCGCGAATGCCGCCGCCAGCCAGGCGGTAGGGCTGGACGCGGGGGCCGTGTATCCCGCGCGCAGCAAGACGGGCATCGCGTATTCGCTCGCCGCGCGCGGCGAATACCAGGTCGCGCCGCAGCTGGCCGTCGGTGGAGCCGCTTCGTTCGGCAATGCGTATCAGTACCGCGAGTGGACGGCAGCCGTCTATCTCCGTTACAGCTTTACGCCGCAAGGCGGCCTGCAGGCGTTCCCGCCGCGCGCGTTCACGTCGCCGTATCTCGCCGACGCCGACTGAACGGATCCGCATCGCGCCGTGGCGATGCCGCGCGAATCGACGTGCACGCCACGGTACGCGCGCCTGCGCGCGCTGGCGGATCCGTTCAGAGCTTTGTCGGTCCGGCGCTGCGTTCGCGACGTACAGTGTGTCATCGAAAATCCGGCGAGTGCCGAACCACCGGGTCGAAGCGAATCGACCGGCAAAGCACACGCGCTGGCCCTTCAAGACCGACCATGGCCGAACAACACGACATTTCCGATGCGATCGCGGAATTCAATCGATCGTATCTCATGCTTGCGAAGTGGCTGCTCCTCGTCAACCGGAGCGAGGCCACACGACAACTCGGCGTCTCGGAAATGACGGCATCGCGCATCGCATCGCTGACACTGGCTCAGATCGACCACCTCGCCACGCGCGGCAAGCTGTTTTGCGAGTTTCGCGACGAGTTCGCGCCAGGCTGTGCGTGAATTCGTCGTGCGACGGTTCGCCATGACATCGGGACGGCTTAGTCGTCAGGACGCAGGGACGTACGCGCGCCGTGACGGCATCCTGAATCCGAACGCAGTGCGCGATCACGCAACGGTCCGACTGCTTCGTGCACGCAACCCAGAGAGAATCGATGATCTCCCAATCCATCTTCAAGGCATATGACATTCGCGGTGTGGTCGGCAAG
>NZ_QTPZ01000067.1:0-15906 GCF_003853505.1 Burkholderia sp. Bp9015 | reverse complement strand
GCGGAGACCAAGGAAGGGCTCGAGCGCATCCAGGCGGACTTCCGCCGCGTGCTGACGGCCGCGAAGCCGGACGTCGATCTGCCGTTCTGAACGACGTGCGCACGCGTGCTGCCGACGCATCCGATGCATAGGGAGACAGGCCTCGTGCCGCGTCGCGTGCACGCGCGTGACACCACCCGTTGACAACACAACGAACCGTTCGGGGCTTGCGCCCCGTTCGGCTTTTCATGGCGCCGGAGCAATTGGGAGGAAAGGGATGTCAGGCTATCGCGAATTGAAGGCGCAAGCCAATGAACTGATGAAACGTGCCGAGGAAGCGCGACAGGCCGAACTCGAGACCGTGCTGCAGGAGGTCCGTACCCGTGTCGCCGAATATGGGTTGACCCCGAGACAGATATTCGGCCGTCAGGGCAGTGCCGCAAGGACGGCGCGAAAAACGCCTGCCGTCGCGCCGAAGTACCGCGATCCGAACACCGGGGCGACGTGGTCCGGCCGGGGACGCGAGCCAGCATGGATCAAGGGGAAGCGCCGCGAGCGCTTCCTGATCGAGCGCCAGGAGGGTTGAACGCGACATTGCGCGCTGCCCATAAAATGGAGGCGTCCGTCGGCCCGCGCTTCGCCACGACCCTGGCGACGCGCGGGCCGGCTCACCCGCGACCTCCAAGGCCATCATGGAAATCAAATGGATCGAGGATTTCCTCGCGCTCGCGCAATACCAGAGCTTTTCCCGCGCGGCTGAATTTCGCAACGTCACGCAATCGGGCTTCAGCCGCCGCATCCAGTCGCTCGAGCAGTGGATCGGCGCCGAGCTGATCGACCGCAGCAGCTTTCCGCCGGTGCTGACGCCCGCGGGGCGCCTGTTCCGCGAAACGGCCGAAGACGTCATCAGCCGCCTGTACGATACCCGCGCGATCATCCGCACCGAGCAGCGGATCGCCGGCAAGAGCCTGCAGATCGCCGCGGGCCACACGATCGCGCTGAGTTTCCTGCCGGCCTGGCTCAAGGCGCTCGCGACGCATTTCGGTGAAGTGCGCGCGCGTGTCATTCCGACGAACGTCCACGACTCGATCCTGATGCTCGTCAACGGCAACTGCGAGCTGATGTTCGCGTATCACCATCCGGAGCTGCCGCTCCATCTCGACCCCGCGAAGTACGCGCACCTGACGGTGGGCCTCGACACCCTGATGCCGGCGTGCCGGCCGAACCGTCGATCGGCGCCCGCGTTTCGCCTGCCCGGAACGAAGCAGGACCCGCTGCCGCTGATTACCTACACGGAAACCAGCTACTTCGGCCGCTGTCTCGCGCTGCTGCTCGGCCGCGCACCGGATGCGCCGGCCTTGCAGCTGCACTACGAGTCCGACATGGCCGAAGTGCTCAAGAAGCTCGTGATGGAAGGCGAGGGCGTCGCGTGGCTGCCCCGCAGCGCGATCGCCGCCGAACTGGCGGCCGGTGACCTCGTGCCGGCGGGCCCGGCGGCGTGGAACCTGGAAGTCGAGCTGCGCGTGTATCGCGACGTGTCCAATCGCAGCGAATTCCTCGACACCCTCTGGCAGCATCTGCGCGCGGCGCCTGTCCGGCTCGGCTGAATCAGGGTTTTCCCGCGTTATGCGGCGCTCGCATACCGCCATGTCGCACCGGCATCACGGCTTTTTCGACCGTCCCTACCATTCGTTCCAACGGCACATGCGACGCGCGACCGGCGTCGCGCGGCCTTCTTCGCAGCGCTCGCCGCCTTCCGGCGGCCGGGTGCCACCCAAGGACGAATGGACATGAAAAATCGCCTCACCTCAAGCATCGCAGTCGGCATGATCCTCGGTGTCGTCGCCGGTTATGCGTGCCACGCCAACATCGCGGACCCGGCCACCCTCAAGACGATCGCCGGCTACTTCTCGATCGTCACCGACATCTTCCTGCGCCTGATCAAGATGATCATCGCGCCGCTGGTGTTCGTGACGCTCGTGTCCGGCCTGGCCGGCATGGACGGCGGCGAGGACGTCGGCCGCATCGGCCTGCGCTCGCTCGGCTGGTTCATCTGCGCGTCGCTGATTTCGTTGAGTCTCGGCCTCGTGATGGCCAATGCGCTGCAGCCGGGCGCCGGCCTGAACCTCGTGGCGAGCGCGGGCGAGGTCAACACCGGACTGAACACCGCCGCGCTGAACGCCCGGGACGTCATCACGCATGCGTTCCCGACCAGCCTGCTCGATGCGATGGCGCGCAACGACATCCTGCAGATCCTGGTGTTCTCGATCTTTCTCGGCGTCGCGCTGAGTGCGTTGAAGCGCGACCCGCGCGTCGGCGTCGTGATCCAGTCGATCGACGGGATGGTGCCGGTGATGCTGCGCCTGACGAACTACGTGATGCGCGCGGCGCCGCTCGGCGTGTTCGGTGCGATCGCGTCGTCGGTCACGCTGCGCGGGCTCGACGTGATCTACACGTACGGGAAGCTGATCGGCGCGTTCTATCTCGGCTTGCTGGTTCTTTGGGCGATCCTGATCGGCGTCGGCTACGTGTTTCTCGGGCGGCGCGTCGGGAGCCTGCTGAAGGCCGTGCGCGAGCCCGCGCTGATCGCGTTCTCGACCGCCAGCAGCGAGGCCGCCTATCCGCGCCTGACCGAGCAGCTCGAGCGCTTCGGCGTCGACAAGAAGGTGGTGGGCTTCACGCTGCCGCTCGGCTACGCGTTCAACCTCGACGGTTCGATGATGTATCAGGCGTTCGCGGCCATCTTCATCGCGCAGGCGTTCGGCGTGTACATGCCGCTGTCGGAGCAGGTGTTCATGCTGCTGGTGCTGATGTTGAGCAGCAAGGGCATGGCGAGCGTGCCGCGCGGCTCGGTGGTAGTGGTCGCGGCGGTCGCGCCGATGTTCCATCTGCCGGTGGCCGGCGTCGCGATGGTGCTCGCGATCGACCAGATCCTCGACATGGGCCGCACGATGACCAACGTGATCGGCAACAGCGTGGCGACGGCGGTGATCGCGAAGTGGGAGACGCGGCGCGCCGTGAAATCGCAGGACGCCGTATTCGAGCGGCCGGAGCTGAACGCATGATGCGCACGGAGACGGATAGCGTGAATGCGCGGAGGAAATTCGGCGTGGTCGGCGGCCTGGGGCCGCTGGGCAGTGCCGACGTGTTCTTCAAGATGGTGAAGGCGACGCCGGCGTCGTCCGACGAGGAACACGCCGGGATGATCTTCGAGCAATACCCGTTCAAGGGCTCGGGGTCGGGCAGAGCGGTGACCATCGAGCGCAAGCTGTACGTGTTCGACATGATCCGGCAGTTCGAGAAGCGCGGCGTGACGACGGTCGTGCTGCCGTGTTTCCTGAGTCACACGTTCATCGACGAATTGAAGGCGAATACGCGCCTGCCGATCGTGGACATCGTCGAAGCCGTTCGCTACCACGTGCGGCGCAAATACCCGGACGCGACGCGCATCGGCGTGCTGGCTTCCGACTACGTGCGGGACAAGCGACTCTTCGACACGTATTTCCCGTCACCGCAGTTCGACGTCGTTCATCCGCGGACGCACGACGGGATCGATCTCGTGACGGAAGCCGTCTACGGCGCCGACGGCATCAAGCGCGGCAATCTGCGCGGCCGGCCGGTCGACCTGCTGCGCCGCGCATGCGCGGACCTGATCGATCAGCGCGTGCAGGTGATCGTCCCCGGCCTGACCGAGATCGCGCTGGTCGCGGACGCCATCGGCCCGCTGCGCGTGCCGCTGGTGGATTCGAACCTCGCGTATGCGCAGTACGCGGTGACCGGGCACGCCGGTTCGCGCGCGGCGCCGTTCAAGGTCGGCGTGGTTGGCGGCGTCGGGCCGGCCGCGACGGTCGATTTCCTCGACAAGATCGTGCGCAACACGCCGGCGTCGCGCGATCAGGAACACATCAAGCTGCTGGTCGAGCAGAATCCGCAGATTCCCGACCGGACCGAGAACCTGACGGGCACCGGCGCGGACCCGACGATCTCGTTGTACGCGACCTGCAAGAAGCTCGAGGACGGCGATGCCGACGTCATCGCGATTCCGTGCAACACCGCGCATGCGTTCGTCGAGCGGATCCAGCCGTACCTCGGCATTCCGGTCGTCAACATGCTGACCGTCACGGTCGCGCATCTGCGCGATACGTATCCGGGGCTGCGCGACGTCGGCGTGCTCGCGACCTCCGGCACGATCGAAAGCGGGGTCTACCAGAAGGCGCTGGAATCGCAAGGATTGCGACAGGTTGCACCGACGCCCGCATTGCAGGCGCGCGTGATGGAAGCGATCTACGGGAAGCAGGGCGTGAAGGCCGGCTTCACGACCGGACAGTGCAAGGACGATATCGGCGCCGCCGTCGACGCGCTGATCGCCGAGGGCGTGCGGGTGATCGTGCTCGGCTGCACCGAGCTGCCGATCCTGCTGCCGGGCGGCGAATATGTCGCGCCGGACGGGCGTCGGGCGACGCTCGTCGATCCGACCGACGTGCTCGCCCGCACGTGCATTGCGTATGCGATGGCGGCTGGCGGCTGAGCCGGTGCCGATTCGGCGTGTGAGCGCGAGCGGCAGACGCTCCGGAAGCGCGCGCCGTTCGGCGCGTGCTTCGACGATCGAGCCGCCGTCCGGGAAAGACGGCGCGATCCGGCGCGGTTTCCCGCATTCGCGCCCTTCTTGGAAAACTGTATGAATATACAGTATAGTATCCGTCGAACTCGAGCGGCGCGGGCATGACCCGTGCGGCACGTGCGCCGCGCCTGCGGGCATCCGCCGCAGCGTTCCGGCACCGTGAATTCCGGCTAACTCATTCAGACGGGCAGGCAAATTGTCATCCAGCAATCTGATCCGCATTCGCGGAGCACGTCAGCACAACCTCAAGAACCTCGATCTCGACCTGCGCACCGGCGAAATGACGGTCGTCACCGGCCCGTCGGGCTCCGGCAAGTCGAGCCTCGTGTTCGACACGCTGTACGCGGAAGGCCAGCGGCGCTACGTCGAAACCTTCAGCGCGTATGCGCGGCAGTTCCTCGACCGGATGGACCGTCCGCAGGTCGAGCGCGTCGACGGCGTGCCGCCCGCGATCGCGATCGACCAGACCAACCCGGTCCGCAGCTCGCGTTCGACGGTCGGCACGATGACCGAGCTCAACGATCACCTGAAGCTGCTGTACGCGCGCGCGGCCGAGCTGTTCGACCGCCAGACCGCGCGGCAGGTGCGGCATGACACGCCGGAGACGATCTACGCGGAACTCGTCGAGCGCACGCGCGCCGACGATCCGCGCGTCGTCGTCACGTTCCCGGTCGAGTTGCCGGAAAGCGTGTCCGACGAAGAAATCGCGCAGTGGCTGTCCGCGAGCGGCTACACGCGCGTGCAGGCGCAGCGCGAAGTCGCGTCGCCCACCGGCCCGCGCAAGCTGCTCGACGTGGTGGCCGACCGCTTCCGCGTGCAGCAGGCCGACAAGGTGCGCGTGGTCGAGGCGATCGAGGCGTCGCTGAAGCGCGGCGGCGGCCGCGTGAACGTCTACGTGCTCGCGCCGGAAGCGGAAAACGCGCTGGCCGAGCCGCAGGTGTGGCGTTTCTCCACCGGGCTGCACGATCCCGACAGCGACCTGCGCTACGCGGAGCCGCAGGCGGCGCTGTTCTCGTTCAACTCGGCCTACGGCGCGTGCGAGACCTGCCGCGGCTTCGGCCGCGTGATCGGCGTCGATCTCGGCCTGGTGATCCCCGACGCGCGCAAGACGCTGCGCGGCGGCGCGATCAAGCCGATGCAGACGCCCGCCTGGAAGGAGTGCCAGGACGACCTGATGCGCTACGCGGCGAAGGCCGACATCCGCCGCGACACGCCGTGGTCCGACCTGACCGATGCCGAGCGCGACTGGGTGATCAACGGCTCGCCGGACTGGAACGGCAAGTGGCAGAGCCAGTGGTACGGCGTGAAACGCTTCTTCGGCTATCTCGAATCGAAAGCGTACAAGATGCATATCCGCGTGCTGCTGTCGAAGTACCGCAGCTACACGCCGTGCGAGGTTTGCGGCGGCGCGCGCCTGAAGACGGAATCGCTGCAGTGGCGGCTCGGCTCGAAGGCGAACGCCGATGCGGTGCTCGCGCCCGCCGATCGTTTCATGCCACGCGGCGTCGACTGGACGCGCGCGCAGCTCGAAGCGCTGCCGGGCCTGACGGTGCACGACCTGATGCTGCTGCCGATCGAGCGCATCCGCCGCTTCTTCGACGGGATCACGCTGCCGAGCGCGCTGCTCGACGATGCGCTGAAACTGCTGCTCGCCGAAGTGCGCACGCGCCTGAAATACCTGTGCGACGTAGGGCTCGGCTACCTGACGCTCGACCGGCAGAGCCGCACGCTGTCGGGCGGCGAGGTGCAGCGGATCAACCTGACCACCGCGCTCGGCACCTCGCTCACGAAAACGCTGTTCGTGCTCGACGAGCCGAGCATCGGGCTGCATCCGCGCGACCTCACGCGAATCGTCGAGGCGATGCAGCGGCTGCGCGACGCGGGCAATACGCTGGTGGTCGTCGAGCACGATCCGTCGGTGATGCTCGCGGCCGACCGGCTGATCGACATGGGCCCGGGCCCCGGCGAGCGCGGCGGCACGATCGTCTACGACGGCACGCCGGCCGACATCCGTGCCGCGCGCACGCTGACGGGCGAATATCTCGGCGGCCGCAAGCACGTCGCGCATGCGTCGAATTGGGCGCGCCGCCCGGTCGACGCGAACACGCCGCGCATCGTGCTCGAAGGCGCGACCGAGCACAACCTGCGCGACGTGACGGTCGAGATTCCGCTGCAGCGGCTCGTGTGCGTGACGGGCGTGTCGGGTTCCGGCAAGTCGACGCTGCTGCAGGACGTGCTCTATCCGGCGATGGCGCGCCACCACGGCAAGGCGACCGAGTCGCCGGGCGCGTTCCGCACGCTCACGGGTGCCGACCAGGTCGGCGACGTCGTGTTCGTCGACCAGTCGCCGATCGGCAAGACCACGCGCTCGAACCCGGCCAGCTACGTCGGCGCGTTCGACGAGATCCGCAAGCTGTTCGCGAAGGCGCCGCTCGCGCTGCAGCGCGGCTACGGCGCCGGCACGTTCAGCTTCAACTCGGGCGACGGCCGTTGCCCGACCTGCGGCGGCTCGGGTTTCGAGCACATCGAGATGCAGTTCCTCAGCGACGTCTACCTGCGTTGCCCGGATTGCGACGGCAGCCGCTACCGCGCCGAGATTCTCGAAGTGCGCATCGAGCGCGACGGCCGCGCGCTGAACATCGCCGACGTGCTCGACCTGACCGTCAGCGAGGCGGCCGCGTTCTTCGCGACCGACGCCGAGGTGCTGCGCGTGCTGCAGCCGATCGTCGACGTCGGCCTCGAATACGTGAAGCTCGGCCAGCCGGTGCCGACGCTGTCGGGCGGCGAAGCGCAGCGGCTGAAGCTGGCCGGCTTCCTCGCCGAATCGGCGGCGGCGGCCGGCGGGCGCCGGATCGCCAGCGAAGAGGCGCGCATCGCGCGCGCGAAGCTGTTCATGTTCGACGAGCCCACCACCGGGCTGCACTTCGACGATATCGCGAAACTGATGCAGGCATTCGGCAAGCTGCTCGCGGCCGGCCATTCGCTGATCGTGATCGAGCACAACCTCGACGTGATCCGCGCGGCCGACTGGCTGATCGATCTCGGCCCGGAAGGCGGCGACGGCGGCGGCCTCGTGCTGTGCGCTGGCACTCCCGACGACGTGAAGGCGTGCGCGCAATCGCACACCGGCGTCGCGCTGCTGCAGTACGACCGCGCGATGGACGGCGAAACCGCGCTCGCCGACGAAGGCGTGCCGCTGCAGGCCGTGCTGAACGCCGCCCGCGAGCGGCGCGCGATCGAGGGCGAGGACGTCGTGCGGATCGTCAACGCGCGCGAGCACAACCTGAAGGCGCTCGACGTCGACATCCCGCACGGCAAGTTCAACGTGATCACCGGCGTGTCGGGTTCCGGCAAGTCGACGCTCGCGTTCGACATCCTGTTCCACGAAGGCCAGCGCCGCTACCTCGAATCCCTGAACGCGTATGCGCGCTCGATCGTGCAGCCGGCCGGGCGGCCGGAAGTGGACGCCGTATATGGCATTCCGCCGACGGTCGCGATCGAGCAGCGGCTGTCGCGCGGCGGCCGCAAGAGCACGGTCGCGACCACGTCCGAAGTCTGGCACTTCCTGCGGCTGCTGTACGTGAAGCTCGGCCTGCAGCACTGCATCCACGACGGCACGCCCGTCACGTCGCAAACCGTCGAGTCGATCGCCGCGCAGCTGCTGCGCGACCATCGCGGCGAGCACGTCGGTTTGCTCGCGCCGCTCGTCGTCAACCGCAAGGGCGTGTATACCGATCTCGCGAAGTGGGCGAAGGCGCGCGGCAGCACGCATCTGCGCGTGGACGGCGAGTTCGTCACGGTCGATCCGTGGCCGAAGCTCGACCGCTTCCGCGAGCATACGATCGAGCTGCCGGTGGCCGACATCGTCGTGTCGCCGGACCACGAGGCCGAGTTGCGGCGCCTGCTCGACGAGACGCTCGAGCTCGGCAAGGGCGTGATGCACCTGCTCGCGCCGCTCGACGGGCTGCATCACGCGATGCAGAACGACCATTCGACCGCGCGCGTCGGCGAGGTCAAGGTGCTGTCGGTCAAGCGTGCGTGCCCGGTGTGCGGCACGAGCTACCCGGAGCTCGACCCGCGGATGTTCTCGTACAACAGCAAGCACGGCTGGTGCACGACCTGCGTCGGCACCGGCGTCACGCTCACGCGCGAACAGCGCGCGGCGTACGACGACACGGTGCTCGCCGGTGACGATCGCGGCCGCGAGCAGACCTTGCCGTCGGACGAGCAGGAACCGGAAGGCGTCGGCAACGAGCCGTGCCCCGATTGCGGCGGCACGCGCCTGAACCCGTCCGCGCGCGCGGTCACGTTCGACGCGCATCCGATCGTCGAGGTCGCGCAGTGGACGGTGTCCGATACGCGCCGCTGGGTCGACGCGCTGGAACTGACCGGGCGCGACGCGCAGATCGCGCGCGACATCGTCAGCGAGATCGGCAGCCGCCTCGCGTTCCTCGAGGAAGTCGGGCTCGGCTACCTGAGCCTCGATCGTGCGGCGCCGAGCCTGTCGGGCGGCGAAGCGCAGCGCATCCGGCTCGCCGCGCAGCTCGGCAGCAACCTGCAGGGCGTGTGCTACGTGCTCGACGAGCCGACCATCGGCCTGCATCCGCGCGACAACCAGATCCTGCTGGACGCGCTGCGCAAGCTCGGCGACAAGGGCAACACGCTCGTCGTCGTCGAGCACGACGAGGACACGATTCGCCGCGCCGACCACATCATCGACGTCGGTCCGGGCGCCGGCAAGCGCGGCGGCACGCTGGTCGCCGAAGGGGCGGTCGCGGATCTGGCCGCGCAGCCCGATTCGGTCACGGGCCGGCTGCTCGCGCAGCCGATGACGCACCCGCTGCAGCCGCGCCGTGCGGTGAGCCTCGCGGGCAAGAAGGGCGCACCGGCGGTGCCGGAGGGCTGGCTGACCGTGCACGGCGCGACGCTGCACAACCTGCGTGACGTCACCGTCGGCATTCCGCTCGCGCGGCTCGTCGCGGTGACGGGCGTCAGCGGCTCGGGCAAGTCGACGCTCGCGCGCGACGTGCTGATGACGAACCTGCTCGACGCGGTCGGCCGCTCGGTGCTGTCGTCGCCGGCCACGCGGCGCGCGCGCAAGGCTGCGCAGGACGCGCCGGCCACCAATCGCCGCTCGAGCGTGCTCGCACGCAGCGCGCCGCGGCCGTCGCTGAACGTCACGCATGCGTGGCAGGGCTGCGCGTCGCTGAGCGGCTGGGAGCAGATCGACCGCGTGCTCGAAGTCGACCAGACGCCGATCGGCAAGACGCCGCGCTCGTGCCCGGCCACCTACATCGGCGTGTGGGACACGATCCGCAAGCTGTTCGCCGATACGCTGGAGGCACGGGCGCGCGGCTACACGGCATCGCGCTTCTCGTTCAACACCGGCGACGGGCGGTGTCCGGCCTGTGAAGGGCAGGGCGTGCGCACGATCGGGATGAGCTTCCTGCCCGACGTGAAGGTGCCGTGCGACGTGTGCCACGGGCAGCGCTTCAACCCGGAGACGCTTGCGGTCACGTGGCGCGGCCGGAACATCGGCGACGTGCTGACGATGGAGATCGACGAAGCGGTGGAATTCTTCGCGCCGATTTCGAACATCGCGCATCCGCTGCAGCTGATGAAGGACGTCGGCCTCGGCTACCTGACGCTCGGCCAGCCGTCGCCGACGCTGTCCGGCGGCGAGGCGCAGCGGATCAAGCTCGTGACCGAGCTCACGAAGGTGCGCGACGACATCACGCGGCGCGGCCAGAAGGCGCCGCACACGCTGTACGTGCTCGACGAGCCGACGGTCGGCCTGCACATGGCCGACGTCGCGAAGCTGATCCGCGTGCTGCACCGGCTGGTCGACGGCGGGCATAGCGTCGTCGTGATCGAACACGACCTCGACGTGATCGCGGAAGCCGACTGGATCATCGATCTCGGTCCGGAAGGCGGCGTGGGCGGCGGCACGATCGTCGCGGCGGCGCCGCCGGAAGGGCTCGCGCAGGTGAAGGCGAGCCATACCGGGCATGCGCTGAAGCCGGTGCTGGCGCGAACGGCGGCGCAGGACGGCGAAGCGGAGCGGCAGGGCGAAGTGCGGGTCGGTTGAACGCGGTGCTGCCGGTGAGCGGCCCCGGTGTCTGGGCAGGCACCGGGGCCGCTTTTGCATTCGTCCGTGCGATCGGCCGCTGCGACATCCCGTCGACCGGGCACCCGGCATGAATACATGGCTGCCCGGAATAGCGTGGCCGGATGCGTCGCGCCTGCCGCGCAACGTAGGTGACGCCGGGGACGCCGGGGACGCCGCCGCATCACGCGCGACAGGAACGGCTCGTCCCGGTCGAGCGGAAGACGGCGGCGCTATCTCATTCGCCCTTGACGCCGATCGTCTCGATGATGGTCTCCAGCTGCGGGCTCATCGGCAGGTTGAGGCTCATGCCCGACGGAAGCGGGCGCAGGAACCAGCGCTTGTACTGGCGCGCGATCTCGCCGTCGACGGCCAGCTCCTCGAACGTGCTCTTCACGACCTGCGCGAGCTGCGGATCGTCCTTGCGGAACATGATGCCGTACGGGTCGTAGGACAGGAAGTCGCCGACCACGTCGTACTGGCCGCCCTTGCCCGCATTCACGGCAATCAGGCCGTACAGCAACACGTCGTCCGTCGCGAACGCATCGGCGCCGCCGCTCGCGACGAGCGCGAAGCCCTGCGCATGATCCGGCACCACCTGCAGCTGGATCCCGAGCCTGAACCGCGCGTCCAGGTCGCGCAGCGCCTTCTCGTTGGTCGTGCCGGCCGTCACCGCGACCTTCTTGCCCGCGAGATCGCGGAACGAGCGGATCGGCGAGCCGCGTTTCACCATCACCTTCGTGCCGGCCACGAAGATGATCGGCGAGAACGCCACGCGCTTCTGCCGCTCCAGGTTGCTCGTCGTGGAGCCGCATTCCAGGTCGACCGTGCCGTTGACCACCGCGTCGATGCGGTTCTCGGACGTGACCGGCACCCAGCGGATCGTCAGGTTCCGGTTGACCGCATCCTCGATCGACGACACGAGCGCCTTGCAGAGCTCGATCGAATAGCCGATCGGCTGGTTGCGCGCGTTCAGATACGAGAACGGGATCGACGCGTCGCGATAGCCGAGCGCGATCGTGCCGCTGCTGCGCACCTTCGCGAGCGTGCCGGTCAGTCGGGCCGGCGCGAACGGCTCGACGCGCGGCGGCGTGGACGGCGCATCTTCCGCGCGCGCGGTCGCGCCCGCGGCAAGCAGGCCCGCGAGCGCGAGCGCACGCCAGAATCGCTGCATCTTCATCGCCGGGCCTCCGTCAGACGTCCGTCGGATGCGCAATCGTCGCTTCCTGTTCCGCTTCGATGCGTGCCAGATTGGCTTCGGCTTCCGCTTCCGACATGAGCTGGTTTTCCCACTTCGCGACCACCGCGCTCGCGATCGAGTTGCCGACCGCGTTGGTGGCCGAGCGGCCCATGTCGAGGAACGTATCGACGCCGAGAATCAGCAGCAGGCCGGCCTCCGGAAGCCCGAACTGGTGCAGCGTGGCGGCGATCACGACGAGCGATGCGCGCGGCACGCCGGCCATTCCCTTCGACGTGAGCATCAGGACCAGCAGCATCGTGACCTGCGTGCCGATCGACAGGTGGATGTTGTACGCCTGCGCGATGAACAGCGACGCGAACGTGCAGTACATCATCGAACCGTCGAGGTTGAACGAATAGCCCATCGGCATCACGAAGCTCGAAATCCTGCGTCGCACGCCGAACCGGTCGAGCGCGTCGAGGATCTTCGGATACGCGGCTTCGGAGCTGGCCGTCGCGAACGACAGCATGAATGCTTCCTTGATCAGCACCAGCAACTTGAATACGCGCGGCCCGAGGAACAACAGCCCGGCACAGACGAGCAAGGCCCAGAGCAGGAACAGGCTCACGTAGAAGTCGCCCATGAACACCGCGAACTTCAGCAGTACCGACAGCCCGTTGACCGCGACGGTGGCGGCCATCGCGGCCATCACCGCGAGCGGCGCGAGCTTCATCACGTAGCCGGTGATCTTGAGCATCACGTGCGACAGCTGGTCGATCGCGGCGACGAGGATCTTGCCGCGCTCGCCGAGCGCCGCGAGCGCGACGCCGAAGAACATCGAGAACACGACGATCTGCAGGATTTCGTTGTTGCTCATCGCCTCGGCGAACGATCTCGGCACCATGTGGCCGACGAAATCCTTGAGCGTGAACTTGGAGGTCGCGAGGTTCGCCGATGCGCCGATGTCCGGCAGCGGCAGGCCGAGGTTCTCGCCGGGCCGCAGCAGGTTCGCCATGAACAGCCCGAGCAGCAGCGAGATCAGCGACGCGGTGACGAACCAGCCGATCGATTTCGCGAACACGCGCCCGACCGATGCCGCGTCGCCCATGTGCGCGATGCCGACGACGAGCGTCGAGAACACCAGCGGGCCGATCACCATCTTGATCAGCCGCAGGAACACGTCGGACACGAGCGAGATGTATCCGGCGATTTCGGTGGTGGCCTTTTTGTCGGGAAAGCTCGTGAAGATCATGTAGCCGATCAGGATGCCTGCCACCATCGCGATCAGGATCCAGACGGCTGCAGCATTTTTTTTCTGCATCGTGCGCCTCCCATGCACCGGTTCCGCAACCGGGGATGGAAGGACAATACAGGACCCGAACGGCGATGAACAGTGCAACCGGGGGCGGGTTTGCGCTAGCGCCGTGTCGCGACCGATTGCCCGGCAAAGATCGTGCCGGTGGCACCCTGAGCCCGGTGCCGGCGCAACCCGATACGGGGCGCCGGCACGCAAAAGCGGTTCGGTTCAATCCTGAATGCGCAATACGTGATCGCGGATACGCGTCGACAGCATCGAGCCGCGCTTGAGCAGGAACTCCATCAGCCGCTGCGGATAGTCGGCCCGGACCGCTGCGCGCACGGACGGCCGTTCGGCGAGCCGTTGTCGCCATGCAGTGACCTTGGGCAAGCCCGCGAAGAACCCGAAGTCGTCGATCCGCTCGAACACGTCGAAGTAGCGGAACACCGGCCCGAATGCCGCGTCCACGATGCTGAAGTGCGCGCCGCCAAAATACGGGCCGGTGCCGAGCGTGTCTTCGAGCTGCTCGAATCGTGCGCGGATGTCACGGGTTGCTGCGGCCAGCGCCGTTTCGTCCGCAGCCGTGTAGAACCCCCACACGGTGTTCAGCAGTGCCGAAGCGAACTCGACCCAGGCGCGGTGCCGCGCCCGCTCGAGCGGCGCATCGGGATGCAGCCGCGGCGCGAGCGTCTCGTCGAGGTAGTCGCAGATCACGGCCGATTCGAAGATGGGCGCGCCATCGACGACCAGCACGGGGGTCTTGCCGAGCGGGGAAATCCTGCGAAACCAGTCCGGCTTGTTGCCCAGGTCGACGTCCGTCCGTTCGAACGGCACGCCTTTTTCGGTCAGCACGATGACTGCGCGCTGGACGTAGGGGCACAGCACGTGGCTGACGAGGTGGTATTGGGGCGTGCTCATGTCGTCGCCTCGCCGTGGCAGGCCACGTCAGGCGCGAAGCGCTGGCTGCGCCGGCCCAACGCCACGCGGAGCCGCAACGCGCCATAGGCGGCGGCATTGTCACTCGTCGAAATCGATTGGTTCATATCGGCACCCGTTGGGAGAGTTGGCAAGGCGGCACCGAATTTGACATTGCGGAAGTGCTTGAGCAATACGCATGATTACAATGACGGATTGCAAAAATGCAATGCACGGGGGATAACCGGATGCCATACAAGCTCAGCGCAGCAGACCTCGAAACGATACTGGCGCTGTCCCGCTCGGGCACGCTGGTTCAGGCGGGCGAGCGACTGGACGTGGATGCGTCGACCGTGTTTCGCAACCTCAGGCGGATCGAGCGCGGCCTGCAGCAGCAGTTGTTCGAACGGACCCGCTCAGGCTATCGCGCGAAGGAAATCGCGCTGGCGCTGGCCGAACACGCGGAGCAAGTGGAAGTGCAGGTCGAATCGGCCCGCTCGATCGCCCAACAAGTGCCCGAGCAAGTGGCGGGCACCGTGCGCATCACCACCACCGACACGATTCTGCACGGGCTGGTCGGGCCGGCGCTGAAGCAGCTGGAAGCCGTCCACCCGCGGCTTGCGTACGAGCTGAACACCGGCAACGAGATCGCCGACCTGGGGCGCCGCGATGCCGATATCGCGGTGCGTGCGACCCGGCAGCCACCGGAATATCTGGTGGGCAAGCATGTCGGGTCGATCGACGTGGCGCTTTTCGCGTCGAGGCACGACGCCGCAGTACGCCGTTATGAAGACGTCACGGCGGGCAAGGCACGCTGGATCGCGCCGGACGACGCGCTGCCGGGCCACCCGTCGGTCATCTGGCGCAAACGTCATTTCAGGAAAGTGGTGCCGCACTACAAGGTCGACAGCATCCTGACCGTGATGGAGCTGGTCGCCCTGGGCATGGGCGTCGGCATACTGCCGATGTTTCTGACACGCGGCCGCTCCGATCTCGTGCAATTGACCGATGTCCTGCCCGACTGCCAGACTGAGCTGTGGGTGCTGACCCACCGGGAATCGCGACATCTGCTGCGGGTCTCGACCGTATTCAAATATCTGTCGACGACGCTGAAGATCTGACCGTGTGCTTCGGTGCGCGGCGATGCGGGCGCATCGCGCCACGGGGCCGGACGGGTCATTCGGGAACCTGATCATGCGCACCGGGGCCAGCAGGCTCGTGCTGAAATCGCACGCCTGCGCCGCCTGCCGGACGATCTCGGCGGTCAGCGAATGGGCGCGTGCCGCACACGACCTGACGGAGCGCGACCTGATCGTCGGGATCGGTTTCGCGAACCTCGAACCGACGCAGGCGGTGCGGGAATACGAAAAGCACGGCGTGATCGTCCATGAACGCGTTGCGTCGAGCCTGTATTCGGGGCGGATGCTGAAATCGTTCGGGCTCGGCGGCGCTGTGCGGATATCGCCGCTTCATTGCCATGCGCCCGACGATATCGCGCGATTCCTGGCGATTACCGCCACGCTGGCAGCGAACTGCTGATCGACGACACGGCCCGGATCATCCGGGCCGTGTCGCATTCGGCGCCGGGAAACGCGCGGCGCAATAGGTTCGGGCTATGACCGGCAGAGTCAATGGATAGTTGTCGCCGGCCGGGTTTGCGCGTGTAATGGCCTGCGAAACCGGATGATGCCAACGACTCGATGGAGGAGCAGCGCGTGAAGATCGTCGTAGCAGTGAAAAGAGTGGTCGATTACAACGTGAAGGTCCGCGTGAAGTCGGACAACACGGGCGTCGACATCGCGAACGTG
>NZ_QTPZ01000066.1:0-18658 GCF_003853505.1 Burkholderia sp. Bp9015 | reverse complement strand
TGTTCCTGTCGGCGTTCCCGAGCGCCGCGCTCACGGGCCAGTCGTTCGTCGTCAGCCACGGCTGGTTCATGCAGTAACGGGCTCCGGCACGGGCGGCCGCGCTGCGCGCCGCTTGTGTTGCAGCGAGCATTCGCTGACAGTAGAACGGCATGAAAAAACGCGCTCCGGGGAGCGCGTTTTTTGTTTCGGCAGAGCGGGTTGCCACCCGCTGGCACAGGCTTACTTCAGGACCGCAGCGACTGCGTTGGCGACCGCGTCGAGATTGCGCGTGTTCAGTGCAGCAACGCAGATCCGGCCGGTGCCGACTGCGTAGATGCCGAACTCTTCGCGCAGGCGATCGACTTGCGCCGAGGTCAGGCCCGAATACGAGAACATCCCGCGCTGCGCGTTGATGAAGCTGAAGTCGCGATCGACGCCGCTCGCCTTCAGGCGCTCGACGAGACCGTTGCGCATCGCGCGGATGCGGTCGCGCATTTCGCCGAGTTCCTGCACCCACGCAGCATGCAGTTCCGGCGACGCGAGCACGGCCGCGACGACGGCGCCGCCATGGGTCGGCGGGTTCGAGTAGTTCGTGCGGATCACGCGCTTCAGTTGCGACAGCACGCGCGTCGCTTCTTCCTTGCTCGACGTGATGATCGACAGCGCGCCGACGCGCTCGCCGTACAGCGAGAACGACTTCGAGAACGACGACGACACGAACGCGTTCAGGTCGGCCGCGGCAAACAGACGCACCGCGGCGGCATCGGCCTCGATGTTCTCGCCGAAGCCCTGGTAAGCCATGTCGAGGAACGGCACGAGGTTGCGTGCCTTGACGACGTCGACCACCTGCTGCCATTGCGCTTCGGTCAGATCCACGCCGGTCGGGTTGTGGCAGCACGCGTGCAGCACGACGATCGTGCCGGCTGCATAGCTGTTCAGCGCCGACAGCATGCCTTCGAAGTTCACGCCGTTGGTTGCGGCGTCGTAGTACGGGTACGCGACGACTTCGAAGCCGGCCGCTTCGAACAGCGCGCGGTGGTTTTCCCAGCTCGGGTCGCTGATCGCCACCTTCACGTTCGGGTTCACGGTACGCAGGAAATCGGCGCCGATCTTCAGTGCGCCCGTGCCGCCCAGTGCCTGCGCCGTGACCACACGGCCTGCGGCGATCAGCGGCGAATCGTTGCCGAGCAGCAGCTTCTGCACCGCTGCGTCGTACGCGGCGATCCCGTCGATCGGCAGGTAGCCGCGCGGCAGGCCGGCGTCGACACGCGCCTTTTCCGCTTCGCGAACGGCGCGCAGCAGCGGAATCTTGCCTTCTTCGTTCGTGTACACACCGACGCCGAGGTTGACCTTGGTCGGACGCGTATCGGCGTTGAAGGCTTCGTTCAGGCCCAGGATCGGGTCGCGGGGAGCAAGCTGGACAGCGGAGAAGAGCGACATGATGATTCGGCAGTAGTGAAAAGAGGGTCAGGCTTTCAGCCGGCGGGGCGGGCGCAGCGGACCGCGCGCCAACGGGCATGGCGCCGGAAAGCGCAGCAGCCTGACATTGTAGCGAATTCACGCTGCCGGAGGCGGCGATTGCGCGCCGAATTGCGATTTCGGACCGCTGCCGCGCGTCAGGAGCCGTCAGCGGTCCGCAACGCCGCGAAGCGCTAGAATAGTTTTTTTGCCCTCGCTCCGGCCGCACTCCATGTCCGAACATCACGCCGAAGTCGGCGACGCGCTCGACGAATCGAAATTCGTGACCTTCGAAGGGTCGCCGTTCCAGTTGTACCAGCCATACCCGCCCGCAGGCGACCAGCCGACCGCGATCGAAACGCTCGTCGAAGGTGTCGGCGACGGCCTCGCATTCCAGACGCTGCTCGGCGTGACGGGTTCGGGCAAGACCTTCACGATGGCCAACACGATCGCGCGGCTCGGCCGCCCGGCCATCGTGTTCGCGCCGAACAAGACGCTTGCGGCGCAGCTCTACGCGGAGTTCCGCGAGTTCTTCCCGCGCAACGCGGTCGAGTACTTCGTGTCGTACTACGACTATTACCAGCCGGAAGCGTACGTGCCGCAGCGCGACCTGTTCATCGAGAAGGATTCGTCGATCAACGAGCACATCGAGCAGATGCGGCTGTCGGCGACGAAGAGCCTGATGGAGCGCCGCGACGTGGTGATCGTCGCGACGGTGTCGGCGATCTACGGTATCGGCAATCCGTCCGAATACCACCAGATGATCCTGACGCTGCGCACCGGCGACAAGCTCGGCCAGCGCGACGTGATCGCGCGGCTGATCGCGATGCAGTATTCGCGCAACGAACAGGACTTCCAGCGCGGCACGTTCCGCGTGCGCGGCGACACGATCGACATCTTCCCGGCCGAGCATGCGGAGCTGGCCGTGCGCGTCGAGCTGTTCGACGACGAGGTCGAGACGCTGCAGCTGTTCGACCCGCTGACCGGGCGCGTGCGGCAGAAGATCCCGCGCTTCACCGTGTATCCGTCGTCGCACTACGTGACGCCGCGCGACACCGTGATGCGGGCGGTCGAGACGATCAAGGACGAATTGCGCGAGCGCCTCGAGTTCTTCCACCGCGACGGCAAGCTCGTCGAGGCGCAGCGCCTCGAGCAGCGCACGCGTTTCGACCTCGAGATGCTGCAGGAACTTGGCTTCTGCAAGGGCATCGAGAACTACTCGCGGCACTTCTCGGGCGCTGCGCCCGGCGAGCCGCCGCCGACGCTCGTCGACTACCTGCCGCCCGATGCATTGATGCTGCTCGACGAATCGCACGTGCTGATCGGCCAGCTGAACGGCATGTACAACGGCGACCGCGCGCGCAAGGAAAACCTCGTGAACTACGGTTTCCGGTTGCCGTCGGCGCTGGACAACCGGCCGCTGAAGTTCCCCGAGTTCGAGCGCAAGATGCGCCAGGTGGTGTTCGTGTCGGCGACGCCGGCCGACTACGAGCAGCGCGTGACGGGGCAGGTGGCCGAGCAGGTGGTGCGGCCGACCGGGCTCGTCGATCCGGAAATCGAAGTGCGCCCGGCAAGCTCGCAGGTCGACGACGTGCTGACCGAGATCAACGCGCGCGTGAACGCCGGAGAGCGCGTGCTGATCACCGTGCTCACGAAGCGGATGGCCGAACAGCTCACCGAGTTCCTGGCCGACCACGGCGTCAAGGTGCGCTACCTGCACAGCGACATCGACACGGTGGAGCGGGTCGAGATCATCCGCGACCTGCGGCTCGGCACGTTCGACGTGCTGGTCGGGATCAACCTGCTGCGCGAGGGCCTCGACATCCCGGAAGTGTCGCTGGTCGCGATTCTCGATGCGGACAAGGAAGGCTTCCTGCGCGCCGAACGCTCGCTGATCCAGACGATCGGCCGCGCGGCGCGCAACGTGAACGGCAAGGCGATCCTCTATGCCGATAACATGACCGAGTCGATGAAACGCGCGATCGGCGAGACCGAGCGGCGCCGCGCGAAGCAGATCGCGCACAACGAGAAGATGGGCATCACGCCGCGCGGCGTGGTGAAGCGCATCAAGGACATCATCGACGGCGTCTACAACGCCGACGAAGCGCGCGCCGAGCTGAAGGAAGCGCAGCAACGCGCGAAGTTCGAGGACATGTCGGAAAAGCAGATCTCGAAAGAGATCAAGCGTCTCGAAAAGCAGATGGCCGACTACGCGAAGAACCTCGAGTTCGAAAAGGCTGCGGCGACGCGCGACCAGCTTGCGTTGCTGCGTGAACGCGTGTTCGGCGCGAACGTGGGCGACCACGTCAACGGCGGCCGGTAAATCTTTCCAAACGTCACTGAAACCTTCTGGTAACACCGTTGTAAGCCTTGTCGGATCAGGGGTTTACGCGGTGTCTCGTTTGTTCCGGAGCCGGTTCGGTGCTAAACTTCGCAAGTATTGAGAATAGTTCGCATTAACGTTATTCGTTGCGTTAGTGTTTCCAGCGCGCGGACCTGACCGGCGGCGCGCAAGTCACCAGACAAATAACAAGGAGTGTCCATGTTGGGTTCTTCGTTCATCCGCACGTCGGTTGCGGTAGCGGCGGCGCTTGCCGCGATGTCGGCAACGGCAGCCGAATATCCGATCGGCAAGCAGCAGATCCAGGGCGGCATGGAAATCGGCGCGGTGTACCTGCAGCCGATCTCGATGGATCCGGAAGGGATGATGCGCAAGGCGTCGGATTCGGACATCCACCTCGAGGCCGACATCCACGCGGTCAAGAACAACCCGACGGGTTTCGCGGAAGGCGACTGGATGCCGTACCTGCAGGTCACGTACAAGCTGACGAAGCAGGGCGACACGAAGTGGAAGGCCGAAGGCGACCTGATGGGCATGGTCGCGAGCGACGGCCCGCACTACGGCGACAACGTGAAGCTGGCCGGCCCGGGCAAGTACCACCTGACGATGACCGTCAAGCCGCCGATGCAGTCGGGCCACATGGCGTTCGGCCGTCACGTCGACAAGGAAACGGGCGTGGGCGCGTGGTTCAAGCCCATCACCCTCGAATACGACTTCCCGTTCGCCGGTATCGGCAAGAAGGGCGGGTACTGATCGGTGGCATCACGGACGGCGCGCTTCGGCGCGCCGTCGGCGTAGAGAACCCAGAATGAAATTTCCCCAGAAAATCGTCGCCGCAGCCGCCGCGCTGTGGCTCGTCGGCGCGGCGCATGCCGCCGATCTGCCGACGTTCAAGCTCGAGATGACGGACGGCAAGCTGAATCCCGCCCGTATCGAAGTGCCGGCCGGGCAGCGCTTCAAGATCGAGATCCGGAATACCGGCAAGGGCGCCGCCGAATTCGAGAGCGTGCAGTTGCGCAAGGAAAAGGTGCTTGCGCCGGGCGCCGATTCGTTCGTGGTCGTCGCCCCGCTGTCGCCGGGCGAATACAAGTTTTTCGACGATTTCCACCAGCAGGCACAGGGCGTGATCGTCGCGAAGTAATGCGTTTTATCTGCGTGCGGGCGTACGCGTGCCTTGCCCCGCACGTCAGGAGGATTCAATGGGTCAGATCTTGTTCATCGTCTGGCGGGAGAGCGTCGAAGCGCTGCTCGTCGTCGGCATCCTCTATGCATGGCTGAAGAACGGCGACGACGACGCGCGCCGCGGCCTGCCCTTTCTCTGGACGGGCGTGGCAGTCGGCCTGCTGATGGCCGTCGGTCTCGGCGCCGCGCTCGTCGGCTTCACCGAAGTGCTGTCCGGCGACGCGCAGGACTATTTCCAGACCGCGATGGTGCTGATCGCGTGCGTGCTGATCGTGCAGATGGTGCTGTGGATGCGCCGGCACGGCCGCACGCTGAAGCGCGACATGGAGCAGTCGCTGCAGCAGAGCACGCGCGATTCGAACTGGTGGGGCGTCGCCGTGCTGGTCGCACTCGCGATCGCACGCGAAGGCAGCGAGACGGTGATCTTCCTGTACGGCCTCGGTTTCGGCCAGTCGGGGCACGTGGACGGCGGCCAGATGCTCGCGGTCGTGATCGGCCTCGGCCTCGCGCTCCTCACGTTCTATCTGCTGCAGCTCGGCGGCAAGTACTTCTCGTGGCGGCATTTCTTCCGTGTCACCGAAGTGATGCTGCTGTTCCTCGGCGCGGGCCTGTTCCAGACCGGCGTCGACAAGCTGATCGACAAGGAAATCCTGCCGCTCGGCATTTCGCAGGTGTGGGACACGTCGGGGATCCTCGATGATTCCGGCACGTTCGGTTCGCTCGTCGCGACGCTGACCGGCTACCGCGCGCATCCGGCCCTGACCAACCTGATCGCCTATGCGGTGTACTGGGCGGTGGTCTGGCTGCTGATGAAGCGCGCGAGCCGTCGTCCGGCCGTTCCCGCAGGCCGCGCGGCATGAGTGTCGTCGCCGCAGCCAAGCCGGGCTGGCTCGCGCAGGCCGGCCAGTGGATGCAGCGCCACGGCGCGGTGATCCGCGGCATCCAGTGGGTCGTCGTCGGCGTCTACGCATTCCTGATCATCGTGCCGGCGGTGTTGCCGCTGCCGGACGATTCCGCGCACCTCTGGAACAATCTCACGCTGATCGCGCAGTTCGTGTTCTGGGGCATCTGGTGGCCGTTCGTGCTGCTGTCGATGGTGATGCTCGGCCGCGTCTGGTGCGGCGTGCTGTGCCCGGAAGGCGCGCTGACCGAATATGCAAGCAGGTTCGGCCGCGGCGGCGCGATTCCGCGCTGGATGCGGTGGGGCGGCTGGCCGTTCGTCGCGTTCGGGCTCACGACGATCTACGGGCAGATGGTGAGCGTGTACCAGTACCCGCTCGCGGTGCTGTTCGTGCTCGGCGGCTCGACCGTCGGCGCGATCGTGATCGGCGTGCTGTACGGCCGCGAGAAGCGCGTGTGGTGCAAGTATCTGTGCCCGGTCAATGGCGTGTTCGGGCTGCTCGCGCGGCTCGCGCCGATGCGCTACAAGGTCGACGAGGATGCGTGGCGCCGCTCGTACAAGAACGGCGAGCATGGGCATCGCGTGATTCCGATCAATTGCGCGCCGCTCGTGCCGTTGCGCAACATGAAGGGCGCCGCCGCCTGCCACATGTGCGGCCGCTGCAGCGGGCACCGTGACGCAATTGAGCTGTCGTGGCGCTCGCCGTCCGACGAGGTCGTGAACCTCGGCGCGCAGCAGGCGAGCCCGTGGGACACGGCGCTGATCCTGTACGGCCTGCTCGGCGTCGCGATCGGTGCGTTCCACTGGACCGTGAGCCCGTGGTTCGTGCAGATCAAGCAATGGCTCGCGGGCTGGCTGATCGATCACGACATCACGTGGCCGCTCGAGACCAATGCACCGTGGTTCCTGCTCACGCACTATCCGGATCGCAACGACGTGTTTTCGTGGCTCGACGGCGGGCTGATCGTCAGTTACATCGTCGGCACGGGGCTCGTGTACGGCACCGCGCTGCTCGTGCTGCTGGCTGGCGCGACGCTGATGCTCGGACGCTTCGATCGCACGCGTCTCCATCATCTCGCGCAGGCGCTGATCCCGATCGCAGGTGCCGGCGTGTTCCTCGGGCTGTCGGCGACGACGCTGTCGCTGCTGCGGGCCGAGCACGTGCCGCTCGGCTGGGCAGCCGACGTGCGCATCGCGATTCTGGTCGGCGCGAACGCGTGGAGCGCCTGGCTCGCATGGAAAGTGACGGGGCGCTATGCGGCATGGCCGCGCCGGCTGGCTGCATTCGCGTGGTTCGCCGCAGGCCTGGCCGTGGTCGACAGCGCATGGTGGCTGATGTTCTGGGGTTTCTGATGCGGGATTGAAGGCCTTGCGGTCGGGTTCCGGCGGAACCAGAGGGTGGTCCGCTGCGTGGCTCCGGAACGCGTCGAAGCCGCAGCGCAGACAACCGCGATGCTTTTTCCGTTGCATCCGGACGCCCAAACGAAAAAGCGACACGTCCTTCGACGTGTCGCTTTTTTCTGCCTTGTGCGAGAACCAAAAAAGTGGCTTGGCTTGCTGCAACGGCTGCTTGAGTGTGTTTGCACGAAGGGGTCTAGATCTCGCGTGCAAGCCGTTACGCTGGCTACTGCCCAACACCTCTCAGGGAGGTGGTCCCCACAATACTCTGTCGTTACTTCGTCAGGATCAGTTTGCCGAGCCGCGTGGCACGCAACTGATACGTCTCTCCGTTATGCGCGATGCTGATGTGGCTGTGGCCTTGCAGCAGCGCATCGCTGCTGAGGGTCCGGGTGCCGGCATCGTGGCTACTAGCGGCGGGTTTCGCCGGCGTCGTGACCGCCGCCGTCTTCTGACGGTTGGCGCTTGCGGTGCCGGTCGGGCGGCGCAAGCTCAGCGTGGTCGGGCGCGTGGTGTCGGTCATTCGGTTGATCGGTGACTGTCGATACGATGGAATGAATTCTAAATGATAACTATTCCCATTTACAAAAACTCTTTATCGATCGATATGACGAATTCGATAGCCTGAGTCGAATGGGCGGCCCGCAGGCCGCCGCCGACGTCAGTGGAGCGGGTCGGGGTCCTTGCGCCCCTGGGCGTATTCGCGAATCAGGCGCACCGTGTCGATGTCCGACGTGCGATACGCTTCCTTGACGATGCCGTGCGTCTGGCGCGCTTCCTCGCTGTCGTCCGTGACGGTCAGCGTCGTGCAGTATTCGAAGCGCAGGAACAGCTCGTGGTCGTCGCGCTCCTCGATCGTCATCGTCAGCGAGCCGCCGATTTCGCCGCCGGCCGCATGGATGTCGTAGCGCACTTGCTGGTTCGGGGTGAACGTCACGCGGTCGCGCACGGTCGCATGCCCGTAGTGCAGTTCGCGTTCGAGCGTCGTGTCCGTCCGTTCGTGGACGACACAGCTGTCGAGGCCGATCACGAACAGCTGCGGCTGTTCGGCGCGCAGTACGAGGCCTTCCCAGAGCTGGTCGCGGGTCAGGGAGGGCACGGCCGGATCGTCGGAGTTGATCTGGATCAGATGTTCGAAATTCACGGGGGCGGGTTCCTTCTGGTGGCGGGCAGCCACATGGTTCAAGAAGTCATTGTGACGCAAAACGAGCGGTTTCGCGGCACCTGCGCCCCCCCGATCGGACGTCACGCTTCGATGCGACCCATGCGGCCGGTCTGGTAGTCGACGACGGCCTGCCGGATCTCTTCCTCGGTATTCATCACGAACGGGCCATAGCGGACGATCGGCTCGTTGAGCGGCACGCCGCCGATCAGCAGCAGGTCGAGCGGCGTATCGCCGGCCTCGAACGTCACCGCATCGCCATCGTCACCGTAGACGACCATGTGCCGTGCGTCGACCGGCTGCCTGTCGGGCCCGTAGCGGCCGGCTCCGTCGAGCGGGTAGGCGAACACGCGATACCCTGCCGGCACCGGCTGCGTGATCGTTGCGCCCGGTTGCAGCGTGAAATGCTGGTAGAGGATCGGCGTGCGCGTCTCGATTGCCGCACGCACGCCGAACGCTTCGCCGGCGATCACGCGTACCTGCGCGCGGCCGTCCGGCGACGTCGCGCTCGGGATGCGGCCGGCCGGGATCTCCTGGTAGCGCGGTGCGATCAGCTTGTCGCGGCGCGGCAGATTGACCCACAGCTGGAAGCCGTGCGAACGTCCGCCGGCCCGAGCGAACTCGGGATCCGGCATTTCGCTGTGCACGACGCCCGCGCCGGCCGTCATCCACTGCACGTCGCCGGGCCCGAGCGTGCCGGCATGGCCGGCCGAATCGCGATGACGAAAACGCCCGTCGAGCACGTAGGTGACGGTCTCGAAGCCGCGATGCGGATGGTCGGGCGCGCCCTTGGCTTCGCCAGGGGCATAGTCGACGGGGCCCATTTCATCGAGCAGCAGGAACGGATCGAAATCCATCAGCAGCCGGGTCGGGAACGGACGGTGAACCACGAAGCCGCCGCCTTCGGTCGTGCGAAGCGCGGGGTACGTGCGGTCAAGCGAGCGAGCGGTCGTCATGCAAAAGCCCTCGATAACATCGGAATAGCGTCATTTTTGAAACATAGCGCTATTATATTGGGCGTTTTACCGGCCGATTTGCGGCGGTTCGCAATGGATTGTTCTGAAATTGGAACGATGACATGAACATCGATGCACACAACCTGAACGACCTCATGTACTTTTCGCAGGTCGTCGAACACGGCGGTTTCTCGGCGGCGGAACGCGTACTGGGCATCTCGAAATCGCGCCTGTCGCGGCGCCTGACCGAACTCGAGGCGGCGCTCGGCGTGCGCCTGCTGCAGCGCTCGACGCGCAAGCTCGCGCTGACCGAGGCGGGAGAACTGTTCTACCAGCATTGCCAGGCGATGCTCGCCGAGGCGCAGGCCGCGATGAACGCCGTGCAGCAGCTGCGTGCGTCGCCGCGCGGCTCGGTGCGCGTGAGCGTCCCCGTTACCCTGTCGCAGACGATGCTGTCGCGCATCCTTCCCGAATTCCTGCACCGCTATCCCGAGGTCAAGGTGCACATCCGTGTGACCAATCGCGTGATCGACCTGTTCGAGGATTCGATCGACGTCGCGTTGCGCGTGCGCTCGGAGCCGCCGCAGAACGCGAACATCGTCGTGCGGCCGCTGTGGCGGACCGAGCAGATGCTGGTCGGCGCGCCGAGCCTGCTGAACCAGAATGCGCCGCCGCTCGTGCCGGACGATCTGGCCCATTTCGAGACGCTCGATACGCCGAGCGTCGACGGGCGGCACGTGTTCAGCCTGATCGCACCGGATGGCACGCGTCATTTGCACGAGCACGATCCGCGGCTCGTGACGGCCGACCTGATGACGATCCGCGAGGCCGTGCTCGACGGCCTCGGCATCGCGGCGCTGCCTGAGATGATGTACGGCAATGCATTGCGCGCGGGGCAGCTGTCGCCGGTGATGCCGGGCTGGACGCTGCCGGTGCCGCAGCTCTACGCGGTGTTCGTGTCGCGGCAGGGGATGCCGCCCGCGGTGCGCGCGTTCGTCGACTATCTGGTCGAGAAGCTCGACCACGGCGAATACAAGCAGCCGGGCTGCCCCGAGCGCGCGAAGAAGGATGCGGCGGCGGCCGATGCTTCGGCCACCTGAATGCAAGATGCGCGTCGTGGCAAATTTGTTTTGTCATTGAAGCGCCGCCTGCAATCGCAAGTTTCAATCGCCGGGACCTTGAATGCATCCGCGGGCAGGCCTATATTGAAATCCCATTTCGCGAAGGAAGTTCTGAGCGGAATCAGGTGGCCGCATATATTGCGAGCCAGATAGGGCAGAACGCGCAGTCCGTGCAGACCACGGTAGCCGCATTTGCGTTGCTCGAGGCGCAACCGATACCGCCGAAGAGCCCGCCGCCCGAAGGCGCCCGCGTGCGCATGAAAAAAGGCCTTCATCTGGCGATGAAGGCCTTTTACTTTGTGTGCGGCCGGCTAGGTGTGGCCGGCGAGGCGCGGCCGGCCAAGCGACCGACCGTCGCGTAGCGAAATGCGCGTGCGTTACTTCGCCCTCGCAGTCGGCTCCGTCACGAAGCCGAGCTTCGTCAGGCCGCCGGCCTGCGCATCGGACATCACTTCGGCCACACGTTCATAGGCAACCTTGCGATCGGCACGCAGGTGCAACTCCGGTTGCGGCTGATGCTGTGCCGCTTCCGCGATGTGCGCCTGCAGTTGCTCGCGCGTGACCGTCTGTTCGTTCCACAGGATCGTACCGTTGCCCTGGATCGCGACGTCGACTGTCTGCGGCTTTTCGTCGACGGGCTGGCTGCTCGCGTGCGGCAGGTCGATCTTCACCGCATGCTGCATCGCCGGGATCGTCACGAGGAAAATGATCAGGAGTACGAGCATGACGTCGACGAGCGGCGTCATGTTGATCTCGCTCATCACACCATCGTCGTCGTCATCGCTGAAGCCGGTGTTCATTGCCATGGTTCACCCCGTCTCAGCTGGCGCGTGAAGCAAGGCGCAGGCCGTCGCGGGGCGACGACGATGCGAGGCGCGCACCCGTCACGAAGTACGCGTGCAGACCGTGCGCGAAGCGGCGCAGCTTGCTGACGACACCCTTGTTCGCGCGGGTCAGTGCGTTGTAGCCGAGCACCGCGGGAATCGCGACGAACAGGCCGAAGGCCGTCATGATCAGCGATTCGCCGACCGGACCCGCGACCTGGTCGATCGACGTCTGGCCGGTTGCGCCGATCGCCAGCAGCGCGTGGTAGATGCCCCAGACCGTGCCGAACAGGCCGACGAACGGCGCCGTGCTGCCGATCGACGCGAGAATCGCGAGACCGGCCTGCATGCGCGAGATGCCTTCGTCCATCGTGTCCTTCAGGCAGCGCGTGACCCAGTCCGACACGTCCATGCGGTCGTGCAGGTGCGGTTGCGTCTGATGGTGGTGATCGGCGGCTTCCTTGCCCGACAGCGCGAGCGCGAGGAACGGGTTGTCGCTCGGCGTCGATGCGGCGAGCCCGAGCTTCTTGATGCCGTCGTCGAAATCGTCCGAATGCCAGAACGCCTGCTCGGCATTCTTCGTGAGACGGTTCAGGCGAACCACGTTCCAGCCCTTGACGATGATCACGATCCACGACAGGACCGACATCACGAGCAGCGTGATCGCAATGGCGCGCGTGACGAAATCACCTTGCGCCCAGACGTGCGCGATACCGTAGCTTTGCATTTTTGTTTCCTTTGAATCTTCCGAATGAGGCGGGTTAATCGTCGAGCGTGAAGTTGAAGGGCAGCGTATGGGCGGCGCGAATCGCTTGCCCGTTCTCGATGTACGGCGGACAGGTGCTGGCGCGCGTCGCATCGAGCGCGGCTTCGTCGAGACGCGGGTAGCCGCTGCTCTTCTGCAACTGGACGCTTTCGATCTTGCCCGTCACGCCGATGATGAAGTGAACATAAGCCGTGCCCGTTTCGCCGCGGCGGCGCGACATCGACGGATAGGTGGGCTTCACGAAATTGCAGCTGAGTGCCGATACGTTCTTCGGCGCGCTGACCTGCATCGTCTCGCGAGCCGGGCCGGGTGCGGCGGCCGGCGCGGCAGGGGCAGGCGCGGCGGGAGCGGGTGTCGGATCGGCAGCCGCCGGCGCGGGCGTCGGCGACGGGGATTGCGCGACCGGCTGAGGCGTCGGCTTGACCGCCTTCTGCACGGGCTTCGGCTCGACCTTGGGCTTCTCGCGCGGCACGGGCTTCGGCGGTGCGGGCTGCGCGGCCGATTGGACCGCGACCGGCTGAGCGGCAGGCGCAGGCGGGATGAGTTGCGCGGTGATCGACTGGACCTCGATCTCTTTCGGCGGCGGCGCGTTGCGATGGAGCCAGGCGGCCGCCAGCATGATCGCGTGTGCGGCAAGCACACCGACCGCGACGGTGATGACCCGGGGATTCATACGTGGGGCAGCCGGCAGGACGCCGGCAGGAGCGGATTGCGAAGCCTGCATGTTAGCTTGAAAGGACGACGTCGCACCCGGGGCGCGCCGGGTGAATCGGTGTTACTTGCGGAAGATCAGCAGCGAGATGCACACGGTGGTCACAAATCCGATCAGCAATTCCATGACAGGCTCCTTGGCAGGTAAGCCGCTGGCTCGCGCGGAAGATGGCTTGCTGACGGTCGGACATCAAATGCGGCCGCAGCCGCGTGCGTACGCTCGGCGCCGCTCAGGCGGCCTTGCGGTCGTAGAACGTGACCGGGATCGGGTGAGCGTGGTGCTCGACGCCGCACCGGCTCGCGCAGACGCCTTGCTCGGCCATGAGGTCGCGTACGGACTCCTCGCACTTGCCGCAGCACGTGGCCACGCCGAGCTCGAACTGGAGTTCATCGAAGGAACTCACGCCCTCGGCGAGGGACGCGCGAATCTTGCGATCGGAAACAGACTTGCACACGCAGACGATCATGATGAGTTGCGATAGCTAACGTTAATGCGAATTATTATCATTAAATTTGCGAGCGTTGACAAGCCTGGGTTCGGCTTTTTTTAAGGTCATCGGACCCTTGAAATGGAGGGGCGGCGCAGCGGCCGGCGGAGAGGGTGAACCGGCGGCGTGCCGGCCCGCTTCAGGCGGTCGCGCAGGCGCGCGCGTTCGGCGAGGAAATGGTGACGGATTCGACCGGCACGTCGAGGCCGAGCAGCGACGACGCGAGTGCGCGCAGTTGCAGGCCGTCGCTCGTCGAGCAGAAGCGCGGCGGCGCGGCACGCGTGCCGGCCGGCGCGCGCAGGCCGCGTTCGTCGAGCACACGCGTGAGCTGGCGGGCGATGGCATCGCTCGTGTCGACGATCGTCAGGCGGTCGCCGACAAGGTCACGAATCGTTTCCGTGAAGAACGGGTAGTGCGTGCAGCCGAGCACCAGCGTATCGGCGCCGTCGTCGAGCATCGGCTGCAGGTAACGCTCGAGCAACGCACGCAACGCGGGCGAGTTCGTGTCGCCGCGTTCGATCGCTTCGACGAGCCCGTGGCCCGGCTGGCAGATGAAGCGGCGGCCCGCGCCGTAACGGTCGAGCAGCGCCTGGAAGCGCGGGCTGTTCAGCGTCGATTGCGTGGCGAGCACGCCCGCGATACCGGTCGCGGACACGGCGGCGGCCGGTTTGATGCCCGGCTCGACACCGACGAGCGGGATCGACAGGCGTTCGCGGATGGCCGCGATCGCCCGCGCCGTTGCCGTGTTGCAGGCGATCACGAGCGCTTTCGCCCCTTCGCGGGCGAGCCACTCGCCGATGGCCAGCGTACGCTCCGTAATGAACGCCTCGTCGCGCGGACCGTACGGTGCATGGTGCGAATCGGCGACGTAGACGAACGACTCGCCGGGCAGGTGCGCGCGCACGGCGCGCAGCACCGACAGGCCGCCGAGCCCGGAATCGAAGATGCCGACGGGGGCGGCGCGGTGGTTCGTCATCGTCATGCTGAAGGCAAGGTGGCGATCGAGGGGGGGAGGATTACTCGGGCGAACCCATCATCGTCTGCTGGTAGTTCTGCAGGCCGACCTTGCCGATCAGGTCGATCTGCGTTTCCAGCCAGTCGATGTGCTCTTCGGTGTCGTCGAGGATCTTTTCGAAGATCTCGCGCGACACGTAGTCACGCACCGATTCGCAGTAAGCGATCGCTTCCTTGCACGTCGACTGCGAGATCTGCTCGAGCTTCAGGTCGCACTTCAGGATCTCTTCGGTTTCCTCGCCGACCAGCAGCTTGTGCAGATCCTGCAGGTTCGGCAGGCCGTCGAGCATGAACACGCGCTCGATCAGCCAGTCGGCGTGCTTCATTTCGCCGATCGATTCGTCGTATTCGTGCTTGCCGAGCTTGTCGAGGCCCCAGTGCTTGTACATGCGCGCATGCAGGAAGTACTGGTTGATCGCCGTGAGTTCGTTCTTCAGTTGGGCGTTCAGGTATTCGATGACTTTCTTGTCGCCTTGCATGGCTGTTCCTTGTTCAATGGGGCTTCAGAAACCGAACGATAATCGCTCGAACGGGAAATGCCAAGCCTCGGAGCCTTGTCGGGCCTGCCTTTTGCCGGGAATGAGAATCAGCGTCGAAGCACCGGCCGCGCGCAATCATGAGAATGAGAAGTAAAAAGGCCGGATCGTCGTCCGGCCTTTCGTGCGAGTGCGCTTAAGCGGTTGCGACCGGGATCTTGCCGATCTTCGCCTGCCACTCCTTCGGACCGGTCTGGTGCACCGACGTGCCCGACGAGTCGACGGCCACCGTCACCGGCATGTCCTGCACGTCGAATTCGTAGATCGCTTCCATGCCGAGGTCTTCGAACGCGAGCACCTTCGCGCCGCGGATCGCCTTCGACACGAGGTAAGCGGCACCGCCGACCGCCATCAGGTAGGCCGCCTTGTGCTTCTTGATCGCGTCGATCGCGACCGGGCCGCGTTCGGCCTTGCCGACCATCGAGATCAGGCCCGTCTGGGCGAGCATCGTCTCGGTGAACTTGTCCATCCGCGTGGCCGTCGTCGGACCTGCCGGGCCGACTACTTCGTCACGCACCGGATCGACCGGACCGACGTAGTAGATCACGCGGTTCGTGAAGTCGACCGGCAGCTTCTCGCCCTTCGCCAGCATGTCGGCGATGCGCTTGTGCGCGGCGTCGCGGCCCGTGAGCATCTTGCCCGACAGCAGCAGCGTCTGGCCCGGCGTCCAGCTCGCGACTTCTTCCGGCGTCAGCGTGTTCAGGTCGACGCGCTTGCTGGTTTCCGTGTTCGGTTCCCACTGGACCTTCGGCCAGGCGTCGAGCGACGGCGCCTCGAGCTTCGCGGGGCCCGAGCCGTCGAGCACGAAGTGCGCGTGACGCGTGGCCGCGCAGTTCGGGATCAGCGCGACCGGCTTCGATGCCGCGTGCGTCGGAGCAGCCATGATCTTCACGTCGAGCACGGTCGCGAGGCCGCCGAGGCCCTGCGCGCCGATGCCGAGCGCGTTGACCTTCTCGTGCAGTTCGACGCGCAGCTCCTCGACCCAGTCCTTCGGGCCGCGCGCGATGATTTCCTGGATGTCGATCGGCTCCATCAGCGATTCCTTCGCCATCAGCATCGCCTTCTCGGCGGTGCCGCCGATGCCGATCCCGAGCATGCCCGGCGGACACCAGCCCGCGCCCATCGTCGGGACCGTCTTCAGCACCCAGTCGACGATCGAATCGGACGGGTTCAGCATCACGAACTTCGACTTGTTCTCCGAGCCGCCGCCCTTCGCCGCGACCTGCACGTCGACCTTGTCGCCCGGCACGATCTCGTAGTGGATCACGGCCGGCGTGTTGTCCTTCGTGTTCTTGCGGGCGCCTTCCGGCGGATTGACGATCGACGCGCGCAGCACGTTGTCCGGGTGCGTGTAACCGCGGCGTACGCCTTCGTTGATCATGTCGGTGAGGCCCATCGTCGCGCCGTCCCAGCGCACGTCCATGCCGACCTTCACGAAGATCGTGACGATGCCGGTGTCCTGGCAGATCGGGCGCTTGCCCTCCGCGCACATGCGGCTGTTCGTGAGGATCTGCGCGATCGCGTCCTTCGCGGCCGGGCTCTCTTCCAGCTCGTACGCGCGGCCGAGGGCCTGGATGTAGTCGAGCGGGTGGTAGTAGCTGATGTACTGCAGCGAATCCGCGATGCTCTGGATCAGGTCTTCCTGTTTGATGACGGTCATGGCTGAGACTCTGTGGGGACTGTGGGGAATACGTTTATGCGTGGACGGCAGGTTCGACCGATTTGCGGGACACGGCCGGCGTCGGCGCATGCGTCTCGCGGAAATGGGCCGGGTGCGTGTGGGTCGTCAGGCGGTCGACCCACGCCATCACGAGCGCCGACACGAGGAACGACACGTGGATGAGCACCTGCCACATGATCGCGTGCGTCGTGTGCTGATCCGGGTTGATGAAGGTCTTCAGCAGGTGGATCGACGAAATGCTGATCAGCGCCATCGACAGCTTGACCTTCAGCACGCCCGCGTTCACGTGGTCGAGCCACTCGGGCTCGTCGGGATGGCCCTCGATGCCGAGGCGCGACACGAACGTCTCGTAGCCGCCGACGATCACCATGATCAGCAGGTTCGAAATCATCACGACGTCGATCAGGCCGAGCACCGCGAGCATCACGCTGATCTCGTCGAGGGAGCTCGCGTGCGACAGCAGGTGCCAGACTTCCTTCAGGAACAGGAATACATAGACGGCCTGCGCGACGATCAGGCCCAGATAAAGCGGAACCTGGAGCCAGCGGCTCATGAAGATCAGCGCGGGCAGCGGGCGCAGGGGACGACGGGTGGAGCCGGGCGAATGCGGGGCAGACATGATGGTGGTACGGGCGCTGTGCGCAGGTATCGGGGGTAATCTTGAAAAGGCGCGCTATTGTAACGCGTCGGCCGGCGCGACTGCAGCGACGCGCCGGCGCTGCCGGGGACGGATCAGGACGCGGCAGCCGGCACGCGCTTCACGCGCAGGCTCGCGAGCACGATGCCGGTCACGACGCAGGCGAGCGCGATGCCGTGCGCGAGCGTCGGGCGTTCGCCGAGGAAAGCGATGCCGTACGCGGCGGCGGCGACCGGCAGCACCGCGCTGAACACGCCGGCGAGACTGCCCGGCACGTGCCGGATGCCCTTCATCCACAGCCAGAACGAGAAGATGCTGGCCGACAGCCCGTACCAGACGACGAGTGCCCACGTACCGGCCGGCACGCTCGCGTAATCGAAATGCCACAGCGCCGTCGCGCCGAGCGGCAGCATCAGGCACAGGCCGAACAGGTGCGTGTACGCGCAGATGTCGATCGGCGCGAGCGTCTGCGTGAGCCGGCGCGACAGGATCACGTAGATCGATTCGCAGCACACGGCACCGAGGATCAGCAGGTTGCCGGTCAGCGAGCCGGACGACGTGCCGGCGCCGTGCGCGGACGCGCTGCCTGCGCTGCCGTTGGCGAGGTTGATCGTCACGACGCCGGCGATCGCGAGCGCGATCGACACGAGCGCACGGCCGTTCGGTTTTTCCCGCAGGATCAGCCACGCGAACAGCGCGACGATGGCGGGGATCGTGCTCGTGATCACGCCGGCCGCGACCGCGCTCGTGCGCTGCACGCCGTTGAGCATCAGCAGCGTGAACATGAAGGTGCCGAAGAATGCCTGCAGGAACAGGTTCAGCCATTCCGCACGCCGGACCGCGCGCATCTTCACCGGGCTGAACAGCGGCCACAGCACGGCGATCGCGATCACGAAGCGCAGCGTGGCGAGGATGGCGACCGGGACGAAGACGACGATGGATTTACCGATACCGACGTTGCTGCCGACGAACAGCATCGACAGGATCAGGAAGAGGGCGTAGCGATTCAAGCTGGAGTCCGGGGGGCGAGTTCAGTTAGGATTGTAGGGTCGCGTTTGTAACAGCGTAAAGCCGGCTGTCATGCAGCCGACCGCAAGGCGGCGCTGGCGTGCGAAACGGTCATGCCGCGTAAGTGACGGGTAAGTTCGAGCGCTTATCGTGGATATCGCCGGGCCGTACGTCCATCGTCGCATGACGTGGTGCGGCGCAGCATCGTGCGCAGCCTCCGGGCCGCGCGCGGGTGGGTGGGAGACAGCGGCGCACATGCGCCGGCCAAAGAAGCGCGGCGCGCATGATCGCGCCGCCATGCAGAGGATTCATGTTCACCAAGGGGTTGTCGATGTCTGCGATTGAATCGGTTCTTCACGAAACCCGTCAGTTTGCGCCGCCCGCGGCGCTCGAGAAGGCGGCCAACATCTCCGGCATGCCGGCCTACCGCGCGCTGGTCGCCGAAGCCGAGCAGGATTACGAAGGCTTCTGGGCGCGTCTCGCGCGCGAGGGCCT
>NZ_QTPZ01000065.1:0-20140 GCF_003853505.1 Burkholderia sp. Bp9015 | reverse complement strand
CGGCTGCTGCTGCTGTGCTGCCGCCAGTCCCCTGAGTTCGTCGTCCCGGCGACATAAGGAGACCGCCGCCGCGGACGGGCAAGGGCGTGCCCGGAGGCCGCAGCGGAGCGCAGCCGAAGGCGAGCACCGAACGGACGAGGACACGGCGAAGCGAACCCTTGCCTGGCCGTGGTGGTGGTCTACTGTCGCGGAAAGGGACGGCGAACTCAGGGGACTGGCGACGGTGGCCGCACGTCGCGCGAGGGCGAAAACGCCGCGCGGCGAGCGCCCCTATGCGGCCGCAGGCCGCATCACTTCAGGGTTGAGCTCGAAAGGGAGATCCTCCCTTTCGAGTTCCCGCGCGAGCGGGCTCCTCGTTGGACTTGCCGCTTGTCGGCACTGGATAGCTGACTGCCTAACCAGGCGCGCGGAATGAAAAATGGCGCCCTCGGCGCCATCGATCGGGTAGCCCCCTGAAACCCGTATCGGCTTCCCGTCCTCCTTCGAGTCCACCCGGGTATTCGGTCGCCTTGCGTCGACCGCTCACCGTCAAACCTCGGTACCGCCTAGTACCCGAGCCAGTCCAGCACTTCCTTGCCCTCGTACTCCGGCTTGTCGCCGACGTCCGCAAGGAAAGCTGCAAACCCGCCATCGACATCGTGCTTTCGAATCTCTGCCTCCGCGTCGGCGCGAGTCACCATCAGATCGCATGCTTCCTCGTATGAATAACCGAACATTGCCAAGCTCCTCAAATGAAATGTCGTACGAGCCGGGCCCATCGGTCTCGGACAACGGATTCGTATGTATTCAGGGCGATCCGCCACGCTGGCGCACCAAGCGCGAACAGCAAGTAGCGATGGGCTTCGGCATCGATGCCACCGAAGCGACCCACACTATCGAGTGCCCTGGCCGCAATTAACGGCGGCACGCTGCATTCCCTGAAGCGGTCCGCGAACTCCTCCGGTCCGATCCATTCCGTCACAACGCGTCCGTCGCGCACGGCCAGTACGTGAGAGGCGCAAGCCATTCCGCTGTAGTACGCGACCGAGATCCGGATAGCTGGGTTCTCCGTCGCGTCGAGATACACGTTGCCGGAGTCGCTTAGTCGGCCCGTGGTGATTCGTCTGCTCTCAACACCTTTGCCGCTGCGCTCGTGCTGATGAGGCGTCGTCGCGACTCGAATGATGTTCGCCTTCGTCCTGACGTGCGAACCTGTCGCCGCGTCGGCGTAGTGGACGAATTCCACCGTATAAGGGCGGCCGGCACGATCGCGATCCGGGAACAGTTCGCGCGTGATAGTGCATGGAATCTGCATTTCCTTCCCCTAGGCAATCCAGCCATTCAGCGCGCCACGCAACGCGGCATGCTGCGCCGGATTCAGCTGCTCGATTGCGATCACCCCAATCCGCTGGATGATCATCAAAGCGTAGATATCGGCTAGCGCCCTTGCCTCGGTGCACAGAGTCGGGCATTCGTCGGCACCGGTCGGTGCTGGTCGACGTGCACGCCAGATGTTGATGGCACGCTCGATCTGCTCGATGCTCAGAATTGTTGCGTTGTTCATCGTGTGTTCTCCGTGATAAGCGCTGCGGTGCAGCGCTAACGTGGCTTCATCCGTGATACGGGCAGGGATCGCCCCGCGCAGCAATGCAGCCTGAACAGTTTTCGAGTTCTTCGCACATCGCCGCATCTGCTTGCCCGCGCTTCCATGCGTCACGGAGGTAGGGTTCGTCTGCGAACATTGTCGGCACCTCTTCGCGACCATTCGAGTAATAATCGTTGCGCCCAAGAGCCTCGGCCTCCCACTGAACTTCGATGAGGTCCCAACTTTCCGGGTCAACGATTTCGGCTATCCGGGCAAGGGCGAACGAAACACGAATTTCAAGACCGCGCATGGTTCTACTCCGTATGTGAAGTTTGGAGAGCGCGTCACGGCGGACGCGCAGGAGGTTATTGGAAGATGCCAAGCGATTCGCGAATGACGCGTTGAGCGCTCGCCCTGCCGTAGCGCTCGCCGCGCGCGTGCCCCTTTTCGAATACGCTGATCACGACATTGATTTGCCACGCGGTCCAGTTGATCGTGGGCAGCTGGAACGCCAGTTCGCCATCGTCGCCGTAATAGACTGCGACAAAGGGTGCAGGGCCTTCGGGGCGCACAAGGGCGTAAAAGCCATCGTTGATGCCTCCGATTTCCACGTCGTCATTGCAGGTACTCATCGTTGCTTCTCCGGTTGTTGGCAAAGGTCACAAAGGCGACGGACGGCTTGTGCGCCCGCAGGTGCGAATAGATCCCGAATCATTGCCAGACCGGCGACCACGCGCCGGACGGTTGGCGGTACAGAGTGATGCGTTGCACGCCACCGGCAATGCTGGTTTCGAGCCGCACGGCGCACACGTCGTCTTCCTCGCGGCGCCACCGGTGCAGCACGCGGATTTCTGCGTTCAGGTCACAACCCAGAAAGAAAGCGGCGATGCGGCGAAGAAGGTTCGATTTCATGGTTGCTCCGTGCGGTTTAAGGGTTTCAGGCTGACCGGGACCCAAGATTCCGAGTCCCCTCGTAGGGTTTGTTTCTGCCCGACCGGCTGCTGCTGCTGTGCTGCCGCCAGTCCCCTGAGTTCGTCGTCCCGGCGACATAAGGAGACCGCCGCCGCGGACGGGCAAGGGCGTGCCCGGAGGCCGCAGCGGAGCGCAGCCGAAGGCGAGCACCGAACGGGCGAGGACACGGCGAAGCGAACCCTTGCCTGGCCGCGGTGGTGGTCTACTGTCGCGGAAAGGGACGGCGAACTCAGGGGACTGGCGACGGCGGCCGCACGTCGCGCGAGGGCAGAAACGCCGCGCGGCGAGCGCCTCTATGCGGCCGCAGGCCGCATCACTTCAGGGGGTTGGGAACCCGAAAGGGGCCCCCCCCTTTTGGCCGGCGAAGCCGGGGCACAGCCAGGTGTAGTTCGGGGAGGCGAGATCAGGGCCCTTGCGGCCCCGAGCGGCTCGAGGAGGAATCCGCGTCGCAGCCACGTTGCCCGATGACGGGCCGACATCATGGGCGCGAGCTCAAGTACAACTAGCGCACCTGGACGAGCGGCCGGCATTGCACCAGCCTCGAGCGGAAGTGCCGCTCAAACGCATCCGCCATAGCCAGGTCGTTCCACTCGATCACCACGTTCTCGCTGTTCGATTGTGCGCCGGCCGCGGTGTAGTTGATGCTGCCGGTCTGGACGCTTCTGCCGTCCAGGACCATAGCCTTGTCGTGCATCAGTCGAAACCGGTCGACTACGCAAACTGCGGCGCCGGCCGTGGATAGGTAGTCCAGCCCGTGCCGGATGTAGCCGCTTCGGTCGTTCGCGACGCTCTCGCTATAGTTCACTGCGATCGCGACGTCGACGCCTGCTCGTGCCTTCGCCGCGAGCGCTTCGATCAGCGGGCGATAGGTCATGACATATGCCAGGACGTGAATCGAACGGCGGGCAGAGGCCACGCCGTACAGGACGAGATCCATCCCCCTTCCGTCCGGGGAAAACGCATACGAGTTGACGCGGCCCTCGGGCGGCACGACTGTGCCCGAAGCAGCGACGCCCGCAACTGGTGATCCAGATGCCGGTATCGCGAGGCCAAACCACGCGATGCATGCGACTATCATCGCGCCTGTAGAGCGGAACAGAGGCAGTCGATTCATGACCGGACGACCTCCCGATTGTCCTGGGCCGGGCGCGCGACCGGAGGGAACCGATTGGGCGGAATTACGCGGCCGACGCTCACATGTGTCTGGCGACGATTCGCCTGCGTCGTCACATAGACCCAGGTGGAGGAATCGACCGGAAATCTGGAGGCGACCACGCCCCCCTCGTCGATCGCCAGTTGATTCGCAAGCTGCTCGGCCGAAGGTAGTTCGGACCAATCCCCGATCGCGTGCCGAATGACGAACTCCATCTCACGGCGGTCGAGCGACGCGAGCACCGCTCGAGCTGCTGTCGAAAGCTCGATGCTGCCGGTCTCAACGACCGGGTTGAGTGGCAGAGCCTTCTCGGTGTCGCCGGCGGCGCCGGTCAAGTAGCAGTGCCATTCCGGCTGCAGGTCTCCGATCAGCGCCCGGGCTTGCAGCTGCTGGATGGTGTTGAGTTCGTGAAAGTAGTGGATCGTGGGCATAGGTCACCGTTGGTCTGAGGTTGTCGGTTCGAGAAGGAAGGCGAGCATCACCTGCAGCTGCTCACGCACCGCGGCCTTTCCTTCCGCACTCGCGAGGTCATTGAAATCTGTCGGGCGGCCGTCGATCGAACGGAATACCGGGGCGATCGCCGCACAATGCAGGACTCGGGCCGCTTCATTCGCTGCCTCAATACCCTTATTGCGAGATGTGAATCGGACGTGCTTGTTGTCGTCGGTGGTAACGATGTCGACGGTCACCGAGCGAACAATCCCTCGAGCGCTCTCGACCGCGAGCCGATACTTTCCTTTCACGCCTGCATGCCACTGGCCGTCCGCGACTACGCCGGCAGTCTCGACGGTTCGAGCTCCGTCACCGGTCCCCGCGACGACGGCAAACGTGCTTGTGACGTGCGGCTGCGTATCGCCAAGCTCGGTGACCCGCGCTACTACCGCGTCGAGGAAGTACTGGTCGTTGTCGGCACAAACGAGCTTCGGCTGCGAGGTGGGCAGGACATGAACGAGGTCCTTTGCGACGGCAATCAGGTTGTCGGCGTCGAAGCACACGACGACTGGCAAGCCGGTCGCTTCGAAGAGAGATGCGCCCGTCGCGTAACCCTCCGCGAACAGCACCGCCGGCGCGCTCGCGAGGTCAGCGACACGTCGCGCCCCAATGAGATGGAATGCCCCAACCTTGCGCGCGCCCTTGGTGAACAGCTTGCTGCCGTCGGGGGCGAGCGCCTGGACGGTTCGCAGCCGGTCATTCACGTCTCGGCCGGGAACGATCAGATATTCGTCCCGCGTGACCTTGAAGTGTTCCAGATTCAGCAGGGTGATCATCTCCGGGCCCTTCCCGTTCGCGACCCGCAAGCCGTGCGCGGTGACCCCCTTGCGGGCCAAGTACGGATGCGCGGCGCCTTCGACTTCCGGCAAGGTCACGAGCACCCTCAAGGCCTTCGCGGCTGTAGTCCTCTGCTCCTCGATTAGCTTCGCCGCGCGCGCCGCGCGGCGATCGCTATCGGCTGCCTCGAGCGCGGCGCGCTGTTCGGGCGTGAGGCGTCCTTTCTGATAGCGCCACGGGCCGGAAGCACCCCGGTAGTTCCGGATGTATCCGCGCCACTCTCCCCCAACGCGGTCGAGCTTGTAGCTCCCGTTATTGCGCGGGCCGGCCTTCGTCTGGATCTTGGCTGTATGCCACTCACCGTCCGGCCGGATAGTCTCCGGAATGAGCCCGTAGGAACGCATCGCGTCACCGAAGTCGGCGATCACGTCGTCTTGGTCGACGCCTGCGTTCGTCAGCACGGCATCGTCGACGATCCAGGCCGCGAAAGGTGGTCGGCTGACCGACGCGTCGATCCAACAAAGGCGTCGCGTGCGGTCCAGTTGGGCACCAAGGGAGCGGGCCCTAGCTATGTCCTTGCGCGGGACTGCGAGGTAAATCCTCGGTGCACTCGACCCGCTGCGCGTCTCTTGCCCGTCCCGCCGCGACATTTTGTCGGGCGGCACCGACGCAAGAAAGCGGGCCACTGCCCGGTCCTGTCCACGTGTCGATCGCTTTGCCATAGTCGTGCTGTACATGAGACACCCCGTGAGTTAGAGGCGGATCGCGTCGAGCGCTTTGCCGGCGAACATGTTGATTTGCGCATTCACGTGATGCTTGATGCTTGCCCCTCGCCCGACCACCTTCCTGCAGCGTTCCATCGCGTTCTCCATAGGTTTTGCGCCGACCGGAACCCAAGATTCGGAGTCCCGGCGTACCTGCCCGGTTGAGGCAGCGCTTCCTCGTGCTGCTGCCGCCGTTCCCCTGAGTTCCTCGTCCCGCGACCTGGTCAGGTGAGCTGGCTCGTTGGTCAAGGAGGCAAGCGAGGGGGTTGGGGCGGGCAGTCGCGGAGCGACAACACGGCCCCGAGCGCCTTGACCACCGGGTCAGCGAAGCTACGGTCGCTTGGGGGGACGAGTACGAGGGGATACGGTGCTGCTGGGGAGTTCTGCCGGAGACTGGGGGCCGCGCGGCGAGCGCCCCTCGCGCGCAGCGCGACACGACAGCGCGTCCGAATGGACGAAGAGCGAAGCGAAAAAAAAGCCCCGCAATTGCGGGGCAAAAACATGCTGCTTCCGAGGGCACGGCACGAGCAAACAGCAGCACGCTGAGAGCGCGATAGAGGAACGGTGAGCTTTTCCGGGAGCGGAGCGAGCGGCCGGCGAGGCGCTGGCAGCCCCGCCCGAAGGGCGCGGGGAGAGACTCCGCAGGAGGCTCGACGCTTAGGCCGCGCAACGCGTGGCCGTAGCGCAACATAGCCGGTCTTTGCGGAGCAAAGACGCCCCAATGGATTGACTCCAGCACCTCCTCAAAATTGTGATGTGATCTTCGAACGGCAATCATTCTTCAACACGCCGCTTCCGCTTCTTCAAAAGCCATCGCGCACCAAGGCACATGAACAACCCAATCACCAACAGCGCTAGCACTGCCGCGTATCCAACGACAACGCGTTTGACGAAATACCACTCTCGAATTGCAGCAGTGCAGCCAGCCGCTTCGTGCAGATCCGCCAGAGTCGCCAGTGACGGGAACAGTCGACCGAAGACGATGGCGAAATACGGAGCGAGAATCCAGAGAAGCGCGCCCGCTGTTGCAATTGCGGCGAGCCAAGCAAAGAAGAAAGCCAAAGTACGCCGATGGGACCACGTCGCGTCCGGCTGATTGAGGGCCATCTGGATGTGGTATCGATCGGCGAGCTTGACGCTCGCGAATTCCTCCTCTATCGAACGCCGCACGGTTGGCACCCACACACCACGTGACTCATAGACTCACTACCGCAAATCCACTTCTCACGCTCGTTCGGTTGCCGCCCCGACTGCCGGGCGCTGCCGGTCGCGTAAGCGACCCGGACAGCGCCCGGCGAAGTGTGAAGGGGTGGCAGGTTCATGCTGATTGGTCTCACTCACTTGATCTTGTCGTTCCGCTTGCGGAACCGTTTTTAAATTTTAATCACGTTTTGTGGTGATTACAATTGATATGTAGGGGGCGGATCAATCCCGAGGGAGGGAGATCCAAGGGGGAACCGAACCGGGGTTCCCCCTTGGTCGGCATCGCCGACATCCCCCTCCGTCGCACGGTCCAGACGAAGTAGCGCCGCCAGGCGCGTTGAGGATGGCGCCGTGCGACGCTGGATGGGCCGGCGGAGGAACGGGTGAAAAAAAGCCCCGTCATTGACGGGGCAAATGGCACGACTACAGGGGATATCGTTGAATCACGCGGCAGGCCGGGTTACCGTCAGCAGCTTCGTCGATTGCATCGGAAACGGCCACGCAAATCGTGGGGAGTGCTTGTCGCAGTGCTCGGTAACGGCTTCCGTTGCCAGATCGGCCTTCTTCACGCTCGTTTCCATCGGGTGGTCAGCGGACGCCGCGATATGCAGCGGCTCTGCATCGCGCGAGCTGGCCACTTCCGGCGCATCCTGCTCGGGCTCGCCATCGGGGACATGCGCCTCGTCACTGGCTACAGCCTGCGCGTCGCTCTGCGTGGCGTCCTCGTCCTCATCATCGTCATCGTCGCCGAAGTAGGTCCGTGCGGTGCCGACTTCGGCCGCCGCCATAAATTCAGGGAGCCAGTTCTTGTCGGCAAGCAGCGATTCTGCCTCCTGTGCCGCTTCGCCCTTCTTCATCTTCGCGAGCCGCGCGCCCTGCTCTTTCGACACAACCTCGCTGACGACGGCGACGATGCGATCTTTCGAGACGTGACTGAGGTACGATTCCCGCGTCGGGGTCCAGAACTTCGTGAGGTCGAGTTCAAGCGCACCCGCGATTGCGTTGATCGGATTGCCTTCCTCGGCCCGGCTGACACCGTTCAAACTGATCGCAGTACAAACGGCGAGGATATTGAGGACTACCGCTTGGGGTTGGCCGAGAAGCCAAGCAAACAGGTCGTTCGGATTCTTCGGGAGCTGTGCCTTCGCGGCTTCCACCGCAGCGTAGAACGCGCCGTATTGCGCCTGTTCCGTGACTTCCGGGGCGCTGCGGCTTACCGAATGCATGGGCCGATCCCCACAGATGCGAACCGAACTCAGTTCGGAGTGGCGCTCATAGATGAACTGCAGCGCAAGACAGTGAACCGTGGCGACGAGCGCGACGTCAGCGTTCGAGACGAGCGCGCTGCGGACTGCGGCCGTCCGGCGTGCCGTCATATTCAGGATCAGCTTCTCTGAATGCACACCACGCGCATTTTTGGTGAGCTTGCGGGGAACCTCGGCACCAGCGGCTTCCAGCACCGACCGCGCGGTCTTCTGATCTTCGCGGCGAACCAGCGCTCGATAGACTTGCAGTTTCCCCTCGTAGTTGACGGTCACAACGACACCGCTGACCTTCATCTGCTCCGGCGTATAGAAGCCCTCCCGATCGTCATACTCGATCATGGAAGCGTTGAGGGCGTCGCTCCCACGTTCCAGAGCACCGTATGCCTCATCGCTTAGGTACGCATCCTCTCCCTCATCGGCGTCATCCGACGCGCGCATCGCGTCGGTAATCTCGCCCATCCGCTTTTCCAGCTTGTCGTATTCAGCTTGCTGCTCATCGGTGAGAGGGGCCTTCTCGGCAGTCAGCGTCGTGTATGGTCGCTGTTCCTCGTAGTCGAAGGTCGCGCGCGCCTCGACCCACATCCAGCCTTCCGCTTTGTATGATTCCACCGTAGCCGCAACCTTCTCATCGAACAGACGATCAAGAACGTCGCGGTTGACGATCAACCCCTCGTCGTCGTTGGCGAACAGGTCGCGCTCCACCAGTCCCCCTGCCGCCTCGTATGCCGCGACAGTCACGAACCGGACCATGCGATTGCCGAACGTGAGTTTGTCGCCCCGAAGCCGGTTCCGCAACGAGTGTGGGTCACGGCTCCAGTTGTTTGCGGTAAACCACGCCGCTTCCTGCCGTTGGTGATCGTCCGTGGTTGCGAGCGCCTTGATCTGATCGATGCTCATCTGGTCGTCCGCGAACAGGTCGAACAGCTTCGGCGACACGCTCGCGAGCTTCAAGTAGCCCGCCACCATCTTCGGCGTGACCTTAAACACGGCCGCGACGAATTCGGTGGTACGCCCCTCGTCTGCGAGTGCTTTGTAAGCGAGGAACTGGTCAGCCGGGTGCGCTGGCGCTCGCAGGTCGTTCTCGGATGCGCTCGCGAGAATTGCGTCCGCTTCGGAAATCTCGATGCAGCGGACTTCATCATCCATCGAAAATTTGCCACGCTCTACGTTCAACAGCAGAGCGAGTCGGCGGGTTTCACCTGCATCCACACCATACGTCTGCGCCTGCTTTTCGCGCTTCCGCATCGCATGGACGACGAGATTCTGGAGCAACCCGACTGCAAGCATGTTGTCCGCGATTGCCTCGATGGTCGCTTGGTCGCGCTTCTTCTTGCGCTGGTTGTACGGCGACGCGACCAGTCGCTTCAACGGGATCATAATTTCGCGCTTTCCCGCGTCAAGCATGTTCGGCACATCGGCGGGAGTAGCCACGTTGTTCACGTTGGCGTCTTGGGCAATCACGGTTTCCATAGCGTTCCTCACAATGAAGATTGAAGTTGTGGCGGGACCGCCGGGCCCCAAGATTCTGAGTCCCAGCGTAAGCCGTTCTGTCGAGTCGGCGGACCGCGCTTCGCAGCTGCCGCCGTTCCCCTGAGTTCGTCGTCCCGCGACGATCGGAGCGAGGACCGGAGCAGCGTCAAGGAAACACGCGCGGGCTGGTGCGGGATGGAGCGCAGCGACTGACACGGCCCCGCGCGCCTTGACGGTGCGCAGGCCGCAGCTACAGTCGCGGTGATGGACGGCGAACGAGGGGGACGGGGATGTCGGGAGCGCCGGCATCGCGACGAGGCAGAACGCCCCGCGCGGCGAGCGCGCTATCCGAGCGGCGCGACGCCAGGCGCGACGCGAGGCTGGTGGGGATGGCCTGCGCCGGGGCAAGTCCGCGGCACGCGGCGCGGCCCCAAGAGCGGGAGCGTCTGGTCACCGGGCCGCCGCGTGCGCGGCTTGCGTGACGGGCGGCATCGCCGGCCGGCGCGCAAGGTGCGGCGGCCCGGCTGGATGCGTCGCATTGCGGCATGGCCCCCGGTGCGGGGGCCGGCCGTGGTTATGCTGTGGCGAACAGGTCGAACTGCGCAATGGGCGGGGTGTCCGGCGACAACCGCGTGCGCAGCGTGCCGTCCCGAGCGAGCTCGTCGAAGTCGCACACGACGATTTCGCAGACCGGCGAAACGCCATGCCACTGATCACGGCAACCGGCGGTATCGATTCCGCAGTTCATTCCCATCACGATCCCGGTTTCGTTCACAAACTTCTGGCAGTCCGGACTCATCCGCGGCGTGTATCGCTGGGAATTCGAATAGCTGAACGGCGCCGACCCTTGGGGAAGGATGAACACACCGTAGTCCGCGATTCGCGAGGCGAGCTCGATAACACGGTACTCGAACGTGCTGCCGGTATACTGCCCCTCGAACGCATCGCTTCTGATCCGGCGGCCGAACGGCGGGTTGCTGATGACGCAATCAACTCCGTCCAAGTCCTTCACCCAGTCACCGAACACGTCAGCGTGAATCCATTGCGCATCGGGCATCACCTTTTTCCCGATCCGGACATATTCCGCACATCGCTCGACACAGACCATCCTGGCCGCTTTCTCCTCGTTCCAGTACGCGAGCGAGCCGATCCCGGCACAGAGGTCGACAATGGTGTCGCACCCGCCCGGAACTTCGATCGCGAAATCGCGCGCGAGACTTTGCGGCGTAAAGAATGCACCGAGTGCGGCATTGTCACAGCGAGCCCCTTCCTGATAGTGCTCGAGAACAAACTCCCGTTCTTCGACAGTCAGCCGTCGTTCGAGAGCAACCAACTCATCGACTTCCTGCAACTTCTTCGCCTCTGCGCGCGAAAGTTTCATTTGTAGAGTCCTTGTGTGTGTCAGTGGGGTAACTCGGGGTAGAGCTGCATGCTGGAAAAACTGTCGAGCTTTCCGTTATCGAGCTGGAGAATCAGTTCGTATCCGCCGGCGTGCCGAAGGCGAACAACCGCGATCAACGTGCCGCGCGCACCAGTGCGACTGTCGCCGGCGCCGACGACATAGCGCGGCCCGTTCTCAACCAGTTCGACGTCGACAAATCGGCGCATGAGTTCCGCCTGTCTGATCGTTTCGGTCGGTGTAGACATATCCGGGATGACCGTTAGGCCGATTGCGGTTGAATGAGGCTGGAGAACCCTCCCCTGCCGTGGTTCTGCCCACCGCACGCGCATTCGCAACGCATGACCTTGCCCTGGGCGTTCAGGCACCGCGAGTCGCAGGCGTGTCGGCTCGGATTGGTCTTGAACTCGATGACCCGCTCCACCGGTACAGGGCCGCCGGCGCCTTCGACCGGATAGCCGACCATCTTCGTGAATCCGTCATATCGCCGTCCCGTCACTCCTGGGAACGCTTTCGCGAAAGCCTCGCGATCCATTCCGTAGATGCCTTTCAGCTCGTGCGTGCCGTTGAAGTACTTCATGCATGCCATAGCGCCTCCTTGATAAACGGCCCAAAAAATGAATGTCCGCCGGGCCCGTAGATTCCGAGTCCCGGCGTGAAGGGTTCTGGAGAGTCGGCGGGCCGCGCTTCGCAGCTGCCGCCGTTCCCCTGAGTTCGTCGTCCCGCGACGCTTCGAGCGGCGAGCCGGCGACGCGTCAAGGAGGCAAGCGCGGGGTGGGTGCGGGATGGAGCGCAGCGACTGACACGGCCCCGTGCGCCTTGACGCGGTAGAGGCCGACGCTACGGTCGCGGGAATGGACGGCGAACCAGGGGGGACGGGGTTGTCGACAGTGCGTGCCCCGTGACGAGCCTGAACGCCCCGCGCGGCGAGCGCGCTATCCGAGCGGCGCGACGCCAGGCGCGACGCGAGGCTGGTGGGGATGGCCTGCGCCGGGGCAAGTCCGCGGGACGCGGCGCCGCCCCAAGAGCGGAGGCGTCTGGTCACCGGGCCGCCGCGTGCGCGGCTTGCGTGACGGGCGGCATCGCCGGCCGGCGCGAAAGGTGCGGCGGCCCGGCTGATCTGTCGCGGCGAGCTCCGAACGTGCTGAGCCGGCGACAGGCTTGCGATATGCGCCGCGCGCGCAGAGGCGGCGGCACAAGCTCGATGTGGCGAACGTCAGGCGGCCGCTTCGGCCATATCGGCCGCAACTGCTGCGCCAGTTTGCAATGCGGCCGCCGGCGGCTCGACGCGCTTCGAGTCGGTCAGGAACACATTCACGTACCTATGCCGCTTGTTCGGGTCCTTCTCCCCCGGCGTGGCAAACACCGCGAGCGCTGTACGGACACGATGCTTGGCAACGCCGCCGGTTGCCTCGATCGCGCGGGTTGAGCGATAGCTATCGGTCACATCCTGATAGGCCGCCTTGGTCATGTGGGCGAATCCTTCACCGGGATAGTTCACAAGCGGCGGGCGGCTCGCTGCCTTCTTCGCTGTTGCCGCCTGGTCGTCGCTCGGCGGCTGATATTCTTTGATCATCTCGACCCCGCGAACGCGGACAAAGCGCGCGTCAGTGCTGACGCTCACCGGCTTTCCGTCCTTCATGTTCACGCGAACGATCGTCAACCATTCGTTGTCGATCAACACACGACCACCAGCTTTCAGCTCAACGCCCTCGGCGGCCAATCCGCCCTGTTGGCCGAGCATGGCGCGCTCGTAGGTAATTCGGTTAGCGTAATGCGCGATCCAGCGTACATAGCGCACACGAGCGCGCGCGAGCTCTTCGAGCGTCTGCGCGCAGAGTTCGCGAAGCCCGTCCGGCTCATCGGTCAGCTTTTGCCACAAGCCGTAGATCACGGGTGACATGGCAGCAAACGCTTTCGCGCGTTCCACGGTCAGATCAGCCGCGCTCAGTACGGCGACCGCTGCATCCATGTCTTTGAGCGTTCGTTCCGACTTGCGCTGTGCGGCTTCAATTCCCTTGATCCGGCGATAGCGAACGTCGGGCCGCTCCTTGTGCCTCGCATGTCGCAACGCCCCTGCGGCCCGCCGCTCCCAGTATTCCGATGTATCCCACAGCTGCACTGCCTTGCGCATACCGTTCTCGATCCGCTCCTGATCGCGCAGCGCGCGCGCCTCGCTGTGATGCCCTCGCATGATCGGCTGTCCGAACGGTCGCCGCTCTGCGATCGAAGTGGCCGCCGCTTGTGCCACCTGGGCGTCGCTTGCACGCTTGCTCTTGTAGTCGGTGAAGCGGTCTGCCCGCTCCTCGGCTCGCTCCGCCAGTGTCGTGTCTTCGTCGCCGATCTCGCCACACAGTTCAATGAGCAGATCCTCACGGGCCGGCGTCCACATCGGCGCCACGAACAGGCCTTGTTTCGGCGCATACGAAAACCCCGCGTCGGTCACCCTTTGATAGAGGGCAGCGTCGAGGCGAGTCCGTGAGTACAGGCGCAGCTTGTTGTCTTCCGGCGAGTAAGTAGCGCTGAAAGTGGCCATAGAAGAAATCTCCGATTAAGGTTAAGGGCATGCCGGGCCCGTAGATTCCGAGTCCCGGCGTGAAGGGTTCTGGTGAGTCGGCGGGCCGCGCTTCGCAGCTGCCGCCGTTCCCCTGAGTTCGTCGTCCCGCGACGCCTCGAGCGGCGAGCCGGCGACGCGTCAAGGAGACAAGCGCGGGGTGGGTGCGGGATGGAGCGCAGCGACTGACACGGCCCCGCGCGCCTTGACGCGGTAGAGGCCGACGCTACGGTCGCGGGAATGGACGGCGAACCAGGGGGACGGGGTTGTCGACAGTGCGTGCCCCGTGACGAGCCTGAACGCCCCGCGCGGCGAGCGCGCTATCCGAGCGGCGCGACGCCAGGCGCGACGCGAGGCTGGCGGGGATGGCCTGCGCCGGGGCAAGTCCGCGGCACGCGGCGCCGCCCCAAGAGCGGGGGCGTCTGGTCACCGGGCCGCCGCGTGCGCGGCTTGCGTGACGGGCGGCATCGCCGGCCGGCGCGAAAGGTGCGGCGGCCCGGCTGTTGTTGTGTGCGTACGATCGGTCGAGACTGCGCCGGCCGGGGGCCGGCGTCACCGCTATGGTTAGAACGGCAGCACGTGCTGCGAATTCGGATCGGGGAGGATCCGCTTGATGAGCTCGCGACGCTGTTCGTCGTGATACCGCCGCCTCCGCTCAGCCTCGCCGTTATGCTTCTCGACGATGTAGATGAAATACGTCGCTCGAAGCGGGCCCCGCCAGTTGTTCCACTCTTCGATGATTCGCGCTCTTATCTCGGGCACACACGCGAAGTACGCCGAGCGCCCCTGCCGCCAATGCTTCGCGTCAAGATCTCGCATCGACTGCTCGCCTTCAATCGCGCAGCGGTTCCGTCGCGCCTTTTCGGCTTCGACGTCGGTTTCAGGCTGCGGGGCGAACTGATCGGCGAAGAGTGGGACGTCACGTTCAATACGCTTAGCCACACGCTTGTGGCGCTGCAGAAATGCGGTTTCCTTTCGCTTCGTCCAGGTGGAACCGGTCAGGCGGCGCCTGCGATCGAATCGCATCACTTGCCCCCCAAATTTTCGTCACGCATCCGCGCCACATCCTGCTCTGCATCGGCGAGCCGTTGCGCGATCTCCTCGAGACGAATCTGCAGGTCGCACTTTTGCTGAACGTTTCGCAGAACGGTCGCCGCGCGGTCAATTGCCCGCAACGTCTCGCCGCGGGCCTCACGGATCGCTCCAAGCAGTATGTCCATCGCCCCTCCCTATTCCGATTGGTGGTCGTTTGCGTCAGGCTCGTAGACGCAATAACGCTTGCCACAGCCGTCGTGGACACACTGTTCAAGCGTATGATCGGCGTGCATCTCCATCAGCATCAACCGACGGCCGCAGGCACACGTCGGAAACGCGTCGTCCGGTGCGATGATGTTGGTCGGTTCGGCCGCCTGCGCCTCCCGCCGATCAGCGTGCCGCTTGGCGAGGTAGTCGCAACGGGCGATCGCAATCGACAGACCGTCCGAATCCAAGCGGTACGCGCTATCGACGGTCGAATGTGTTCCAGCGGACACACACACTGCGTAGGCCTTTTCCGGCCGGTCCCGTAGCACCCATATCGTGCCGTTCTCGTGCACGATGTCTTCTTCCCTGTACATGCCTCACTCCTTCGGATCGTGTGCGCGCCGGGCCCGTAGATTCCGAGTCCCGGCGTGAAGGGTTCTGGTGAGTCGGCGGGCCGCGCTTCGCAGCTGCCGCCGTTCCCCTGAGTTCGTCGTCCCGCGACGCTTCGAGCGGCGAGCCGGCGACGCGTCAAGGAGGCAAGCGCGGGGTGGGTGCGGGATGGAGCGCAGCGACTGACACGGCCCCGTGCGCCTTGACGCGGTAGAGGCCGACGCTACGGTCGCGGGAATGGACGGCGAACCAGGGGGACGGGGTTGTCGACAGTGCGTGCCCCGTGACGAGCCTGAACGCCCCGCGCGGCGAGCGCGCTATCCGAGCGGCGCGACGCCAGGCGCGACGCGAGGCTGGCGGGGATGGCCTGCGCCGGGGCAAGTCCGCGGCACGCGGCGCCGCCCCAAGAGCGGGAGCGTCTGGTCACCGGGCCGCCGCGTGCGCGGCTTGCGTGACGGGCGGCGCAGCCGACCGGCGCGAAAGCTGCGGCGGCTCGGCTGGTTCGTGCTTGCGATCTAGTCGATCGAGGCCGTCGGAAAAGACCCGGTCAAGACTGCTCGACTTCAGGCCAGAGGCGAGGAAACAGGAAACGAAGACTCTTCAACGGTAACCCGAACGACAGATCACCCCGATGCGATGTCGACTGGAGGAGTCCAACATCGAGCAATGACCGCGTGATCCGGCGCGCAAGAACGTCACTCCCGCCAAGCATCTGCGCAAACTCCGCCCGGCTGACCGGGCGCTGCAGCGCCACAAACTCCAGCGCAAGCGCGGACACTTCCGGCTTGATCACGGACCGCTCAGACCCGAGCGCCCAAGGGTTCGCGTCGAGGTACCGCAAAAAGTCGACCAAGCGTTGCCTGACGCCCTTGAACTCCGTCATTCGGATCATGAAATCGACTTGGTCCAGGCAGCAGTCGAGAAAGAACGCCGCGAACTGGACCAATCCCTCTTGGCTCAAGTTGCCACGGCCATCGAGATCGTTGCGGCGGATCTGGTCGGCCCCGCTCAAACGTGCGTAATACCGCTCATGCTCACGGGCCAGCCCGCGAAGTGGAGACCAAAGGCCGTGTGTCAGATTCGCGGCCTTCAGGCCGAGATGGGAATGTAGTCTCGCGACACGCCCGTTCCCGTCGAAAAACGGATGGATCCACGTCAACCGATGATGGGCGCACGCGATTGCGATGACCTGGTGTTCCTTCCCCCGAGTCCGTCCATAGCGTGTCGCCCATCGGTCGATCAACGGACCGATCATCTCCGGTTCGGGTGCCCGATGGCGACCAACAATCACGTCGGCATCGCGAACCTCGCCTGGCACGATTTGCTGGCCCTCGGCGGTCAGCCGCTCGTCAGGTGAAAGCTGCGAGAAGAAACGATCGTGGATCGCCGCGATATGGTCCCGATCGAACAGCGTCCCAAACGGCTGTCCATGCCATTCCGCCTCGAGCGATTCCTCCGCCGCGATATGGGCAACTGCGTACCGCTGCTTCTTGCGTTCGGCCGCGTCGAGATCGAATTCGCGCTTTAGCGCCGCCTCGATCTTCGCGGGCGTCGTGTGCTGGCCTTCGATCTTGTTCGTGTAGTAGGAATTCATCGCACGCAGCTGCGGAACGAGCGCGCCAGCAAGCGGGGTTCCGCGCGCTGCAAGCAATTCCTGCGACGAACTGATCAACCTGGCGGCCTGGTCCACCAGCGGGTCGAGGACGCGATCCTCCGGAAACAGCGGCTCGAACGTAGCTAGGGTGGTCACTTTTCGATGAAAAGAAGTAGGGTTAGAAGTTTCACAATATATCACTCAAGTCATTGACCAATATACATTTTTCTATTTCTAAGTAGGGTTCAAAGTAGAGTTCAATGTAGAGTACGTGGGTACGAGAGGGGCGCCGGCACGTTCCGATTCCGGTGGGGAGTTCACGCGTTTCGGGCGATACGGGACACGGTTGCGGCTACTACGCTCCGGCGCATACGACATTCTTGTGCTGCTATCCGAGCGGCGCGACGCCAGGAGCGACGCGAGGCTGGCGGGGATGGCCTGCGCCGGGGCAAGTCCGCGGCACGCGGCGCGGCCCCAAGAGCGGGAGCGTCTGGTCACCGGGCCGCCGCGTGCGCGGCTTTCGTGACGGGCGGCGTCGCCGGCCGGCACGAAAGGTGGGGCGGCCCGGCTAATCTCCCAGCCGCCGCGAGCCTCGCTCAGTAGGCGATGGCGTTGCGAAGGGCTTCGGCTTCCATGAACGCGCCATGCTTTACCGTGTAGCGACCGATACCGACGTCGAGCTTGATCACCCGCAACTTTCGCATCGTGCTAAGCGCCTTCGCGCCCTCCTCGCGCGAGCAGCCGGTAATCTCCTGTACCGTCTCGATGAAGTTCTCTTCCGCATTCACGATGCGCTGTGCGATCGCCTTGAATCCTTCCATCCTCTCTCCATTTTCCGATTGCCCGCACGCGCGGGCGATGTTGGTTCACCTCGAAGCGGAGCTCGCCAGTCAGGACGCGAGCCCCACCCCGTCGAACCTCGTCAGACTTCCGTGATTGGTCGACGCTGCTCGGGATGCGTGACGGCCCTTTGAGCAAACTCGACGGCCAACCGAAGATCGCGGCGCAGCGCCTCATAGGCGTCGTCGATGTACACCTTGAACCCCTCGCTGTCGCGGCCAATCAGCACGTCGCGGCCGTTGAGCGTGGCGCGGAGATTCGGATCTCTCGCGTCGTCGCTCAGAACCAACAACGGCGCACCGATGCGCCTTCCCTTGACACACTCTGCATGACCGAACACAGTCACGCAGTGGTATCCGGTCCAGCCGAAGTCGCCACCTTTGCGCTGGTAAAGCATTGCCCCGGTCAGAACAAACACCTCGCTTACGTGCTGATTGCACGCCTCACACACACCGTAATACGCACTCGATTGTCCCGTGCTCTTCAGTCGATAGCGGAACACGGTTCCTCCGTGTTCGTGTGCGGTCGTTTCGAGAGCCGGCGCCGTCATTTCTGTTGCTCCTTCGCGGCCAGGCGATCGGCTTCCTTCTTCAACGCGTAAGGAAGCTTTTCCGCGATTTCCTCTTCGGTCAGGTCCTCAAGCAACGCAAGAGCGGTCGCGCCTTGGCGGTTGACCAGCAAAGTACGCTTGCCCATATGCACGTGTCCCCAGACTTCGCCAGCCTTGCCCTTGTAATCCCGGTGCGTGTGGCGATAAATGAGGGTGAGTTTCTGATCGCGTGAAAGCGATGCGGGGTCGATTACGCCGGCCGGTTCTGCCATGTCTGTACTCCTGTCGAATTGATAGATCGCCGGGCCCGTAGATTCCGAGTCCCGGCGTGAAGGGTTCTGGTGAGTCGGCGGGCCGCGCTTCGCAGCTGCCGCCGTTCCCCTGAGTTCGTCGTCCCGCGACGCCTCGAGCGGCGAGCCGGCGACGCGTCAAGGAGACAAGCGCGGGGTGGGTGCGGGATGGAGCGCAGCGACTGACACGGCCCCGCGCGCCTTGACGCGGTAGAGGCCGACGCTACGGTCGCGGGAATGGACGGCGAACCAGGGGGACGGGGTTGTCGACAGTGCGTGCCCCGTGACGAGCCTGAACGCCCCGCGCGGCGAGCGCGCTATCCGAGCGGCGCGACGCCAGGCGCGACGCGAGGCTGGCGGGGATGGCCTGCGCCGGGGCAAGTCCGCGGCACGCGGCGCCGCCCCAAGAGCGGGGGCGTCTGGTCACCGGGCCGCCGCGTGCGCGGCTTGCGTGACGGGCGGCATCGCCGGCCGGCGCGAAAGGTGCGGCGGCCCGGCTGGATCCGACCGGAACACCCGCGGTTCGGGTGTCCGACTTCGCAGACGGTCAAAACAGCGCCATCTGTTCGAGCTTGCGGAAATCGATCTCTCGCGAGGCCGTCGGCGCGTGGATCGTCACCGAGCTCGCCGGCGGCGCAACCGGCGCGATCGCCGCCGGCGACACGTCCGGTGCCGCCGCTTCACCAGGTGCGCTCAGTAACTCGAACGCCTCTTGCTCCGCATGTTCGTGTTCGCGCCTCCGAGCGAGTTTCGCCCCCCAACCGCCGCCAATATGGGCCGGTGTGTACCATTGGCTCCACTCCTCCATCGACAACGCATTGCCGTGGACGACGATTGCCGGGATGTGCAACAGCGACAGCTGAAGGTAGGTCATGTGTACGCATCGCTGGTCGATGTCGACGCAGATCGCGTGCATGGCCTTCTGGTAGTTGATCCCAGCCCCCAGCAATGCATCTGCATAGGCCACCACCATCCCGCCGGCCCCGCACGCCGGTTCCTGAAGGGTGACGAACCCCTTGCTACGGACATCGGAACCGTCGCCAACCAACATCTTCGCCATCAGCTGTGAGACGGAATACGGCGTGAAGAATTGGCCCGTCCGCGCGTTGCCAAGGTCGAACATCATGTACAGCGAGCCGAGAACGTCGGCAAATCCACCGGCCGGCAGTTCGGCACCGTCACGACTGCCCGACTCAAACAGTTCTTCATAGGCGGCTACCAACGTCGCCAGCATCTTCGGGAACATCTGCACCTCTTCACGCTCATACTTGCCGACGACTGCGAGGTACTGCGCCTCCCGCTTCTCGTACTGACGTCGATCGACGGCGTTGCTAATCGACAGCGCGGCGAGTTCGATAAAATCCGAGAACACCTCGTGCGTGTGCTTTGCATAACTGAGGGTCCGAATCATCTTGGCCAGTTCCGCTTGATGCGTATTAGCCGTCGCATCGCGCATCCGGGTCGCGCTTTTCTTCGCCATGCTTAATAGTCCTTCGCAGTTTCATACCTGCCGGGCCCGTAGATTCCGAGTCCCGGCGTGAAGAGTTCTGGAGAGTCGGCGGGCCGCGCTTCGCAGCTGCCGCCGTTCCCCTGAGTTCGTCGTCCCGCGACGCTTCGAGCG
>NZ_QTPZ01000064.1:0-20762 GCF_003853505.1 Burkholderia sp. Bp9015 | reverse complement strand
GGATCCTGGGGTTTGTGTTGGTGTGGGGTGTGGTGTCTTCCTTGCTGCTGCCCCCGCCCCCCCCCGCCCCGCCCCCCCCCCCCCCCCCCCCCCCCCCCCCCCCCCCCCCGCCGCCGCGCTTCAACTCCCGCTGCTACACCTTCCCCGCTTCACCCTCTTCGCTTCACGCAGCGCCTATCGCACCGGAAAGTCGTGGACGAACGCGTCGACCGCATGGCCGTCGAGGCTCGGCCCGCGGCCGACCACGTTACATCGCGGCGCCGATCGAGGTGTCCGCATCGAACCCATACAGCACGGCCGGGTTGTCGACGAGTATCGCGCGGCCGACCGCCGCGTCCGCCGCGCACGCGTGCAACCAGCCGAGGAGTTGCGCATCGTCGGGCAGCGGCGACGCGTTCGGGTGCGGCCAGTTGCTGCCCCACACGCAGCGCGCCGCATGCGCGCGTGCGAGCACGGTGGCAAGGCGTGCGACATCGTCGTAACCGGGCGCACCGGATCGCGAGGTCTCGTAAGGCGCGGACAGCTTCACCCACACGTGGCCGCGATCCAGCAGGCGCCGCAACGCAACGAAGGCCGGCGCATCCGGTGCAACCGGCGTCAGGAACTTGCCCGTGTGATCGATGACGACGCGCGCCGGCAACGACGCCAGCATCGGCTCGACGTCGGGCAGCGTCCGGCCGTCGAGCTGCAAATCGATGTGCCAGCCGAGCGGCGCGATCCGCGCGGCCATCCGCTCGAGCTCGTCCCATCGCGCGACGCCGCCCGACAGCGTCATGAACCGCACGCCGCGGATGCCCGCCGCGTGCAGCCGCTCGAGTTCGGCATCCGGCACGTCGACCGGCACCGTCGCGACGCCGCGCGCCTGCGGGCCGAGCGCGGCCAGCGCATCGAGCGTGCAGCGGTTGTCGAAGCCATAACCGGTCGGTTGCACGACGACCACGCGCGCGAGGCCGAGCGTCTGTTGCACGCGGCGATACGCATCCACCGGCGCATGCGGCGGGCGGAACGTCGCCGTCGGCGCGAGCGGATATGCATCGTCGTAGATGTGGATATGGCAATCGCACACCGGCGCCAGCCGCATGCCGCCTTCGTCGCGCGTCATCGCACACCCGGCGCGGCGGACGCGTCGGCCGACCGCCAGCGTTCGAGCCGCGTCGCATGCGCGGCGTTGACCGCGCCGTTCGGCACGCGTGCGTCGAGCAGCGCGGCGAGTTGGTCGACCGTCTCCAGCGCCTGGTGCTCGACCGCCGGTCGCGTCAGTCCGCCGATGTGCGGCGTGGCGATCACGCGCGGATGCGCGGCGAGTCCGGGCGTCGGCATCTGGTCCGCCGCGCGGCCGACGTCGAGCGCGCAACCGGCCAGCCGGCCGCCGTCGAGCGCGTCGGCCAGCGCCTGCTCGTCGACCAGCTCGCCGCGCGACGCATTGACGAAGCACGCGCCCGGCTTCATCGCGGCGAACGCGCGCGCATCGAACAGGTTCGCGGTGGCCGGCGTCGCGGGCGCGAGGCACACGACGTAATCCGCGTCGCGCAGCAAGGTCGCGCGGTCGACCTGTTCGATCGACGGCGCGTCGACCCGCACGTACGGGTCGCACACGAGCACGCGCATCCCGAACGCCGTCGCGATCGGCACGAGATGACGCGCGATCTGTCCATAGCCGACCACGCCCAGCGTGCTGCCGCGCAATTCGCGGCCCATCCGCGGCAGCGGCGGCGTGCCGCGGTGGTACGCATCCGCGTAGCCGCCGATCCCGCGCGCGAGGCCGATCATCGCGCCGATCACCCACTCCGCGACGGCCGGCCCGAACCCGGGGCTCGCCTGCGTGACCAGCACGCCGAACTCGCTCGCCGCGTCGACGTCGACGGTACGGATGTCGACCGCGCAGCGCAGGAACGCGGCGAGCGCGGGCAGCCCCGCGAACAGCGCACGCGGCGCCGGCGTCTGCCGGTACGCGATGATCGCGTCGCACCCCTGCGCGGCGGCGATCAGCTCGTCCGTGCCGAGCTCCCGGTCGAGCGGATTGCACGTGACGTCCGCGAGCGCCTGCAGCGCGCACAGCGCCTTCGCGCCGAAGTAGTAATCGAACATCCCCGACGGATGGGTCACGTAGACGCGCGTCATGCGTTGTCTCCGTTCGATTCGACCGCGCGCGGCGGCGGCGCGACCGACGCGCGCTCGACCAGCGTGACGCCCGGGAACACGCACTGCCCGGGCGCCGATGACGGGTCGCCGTCGTGCCGCATCACGCGCCGCACCATCTCCGCGGCCATCTCGGTGACGGGCAGTTGCACCGTGGTCAGCGCCGGCCACGAGATCGCCGACAGGAAATGGCCGTCCATCCCGACGACCGACACATCGTCCGGCACGCGCAATCCGCCGTCGCGCAGCCCCGCCATCAGGCCGAGCGCGAACAGGTCGTTGACCGCGACGACGCCGGTCGGCCGCGCCGGATCGGCCGCGAGCGCGGCGCCGAGCGCGCGCCCGACCTCGACGATCACCGCGTCGCCGTATTCGTTCGCCGGGCCGCCTTCGAGCACTTGCGCATCGGCGCCTGCGTCGCGCGCCACTTCGAGAAAGCCGCGAATCTTGTCGCTGCGGCTCACGGTGATGCCGGCCACGGTCGCGAACGCGAGCCGCGTATGGCCCGCGGCGACGAGGCAGCCGGTCGCGAGCCGCGCGGCCGCCTCGTTGTCGGCCGTCACGTGATCGACCTTCGATTGCTCGCCGGGCGTCGCGCGGCGGTCGTAGCTGACGACCGTCATCCCGCGTTCGGCCGCGCGTTCGAGGTGGCTTTCGTCGGCGAGCGACGAGATCACGATCACGCGCCGCACGCCGTGCGCGAACAGGTCGTCGAAGAACGCCGCCTCCTTGCCCGCGTCGCGGTACGTGTTGCCGATCAGCACGCGATGACCGTACTGCTCCTGCGCGCAAGCCTCGATCTCACGCGCGATGTAGCCGTACATCGGATTCGCCATCGACGGCACCAGCAACCCGACGAGCGGCGTCTGCCCCGTCTTGAGCTGGCGCGCGAGCGTGCTCGGCCGGTACTGCAGCGCATCCATCGACGCCTTCACGCGCTCGAGCGTCTCCGGCTTCATCTGGTCGGTGCGGCCGTTGAGCACGTTCGAAACCGTGCTGACCGAAACGGCCGCATGACGGGCCACGTCCTGAATCGTACTCATGTCGTCTTGCATTGAACGGGCTACAGGCCGAAACGGGCCGGCAGCCACAACGAAAACGCCGGTGCGAAGATCAGCGCCACGAGGGCAACGAACAGCACCAGCAGGTATTTCACCATCGGCCGGGCGACGCGCGCGACCTCGGTCCCCGTGATCGCGCAGGTCGTGAACAGCCCGAGGCCGACGGGCGGCGCGAACAACCCGAGCCCCATCGCCACCACCACGACCGTGCCGAAATGCAGCGGGTTGATGCCGAGCTGCAGCGCGATCGGCGCGAGCAGCGGCCCGAAGATGATCAGCGCGGGCGCGCCTTCGAGCACGGCGCCGAACACGATCATCAGGAGCGCCGCCAGCAACAGGAACGCCGTCGAGCCGTACTGATGGGCAAACGCGGTCATTGTGCCCGAGACGAGCGCCGGAATCTGCTCGATCGACAGCGCGAACGACACGCTCGACGCCGCCGCGACGATGAACAGGATGCCGCTCGCCATCGATGCCGCACGCACGAACACGCGGCCGACCGAGCGCCAGGTCAGTTCGTGGAACGCCGTCCAGCCGATCACCAGCGCATAGACCACCGCGAAGGCCGACACTTCCGTCGAGGTCGCGATGCCCGACGTCACGCCCTTGCCGATCATCACGACCATGATCAGCGCGACCAGCGCGCCGCCCGCGAGCGGCAGCCACGCGCGGCGCTCGACGAACACCGCGTCGATGTCGATGCGGCGTCCGCAGATCACGGTCACGACCGCCAGCGACGCGGCGAGCACGGCCGCCGGCACGATTCCCGCGACGAACAGCCCCGCGATCGAGATGTTCGCGACGAAGCCCATGATGATCATGTTCACGCACGGCGGGATCGTCTCGGCCATCACCGCGCTGCACGCGAGCAGCGCCGCGGTTTCGTCGGGGTCCTGGCGCGCACGGCGCACGGCCGGCATCACGACGCCGCCCACCGCCGCGATGTCGGCCAGCTTCGAACCCGACACGCCGGAAAAGCACGCCGTCGCAAGGATCACGATCAACCCGAGCCCGCCGCGCACCCGCCCGAAGATCCGCAGCAGCAATTCGACGAGCCGCGTGGACATCCCGTTCGACTCCATCAGCAAGCCGGCCAGCACGAAGAACGGCACCGCCAGCAGCACGAAGTGATCGGCGCCGGCCATCACCTGCTGCGAGTAGACCTGCAACGGCAGCGTCGGGTCGGCGAGGAAATACAGCAGCGCCGAGAACGCGAGCACGAAGCCGATCGGCACGCCCAGCACGAGCCCGCCGACGAAGCCGGCGATCAGCAGCGCCCCCGGCGCGATCGCATGCTCGGGCCGCAGCGCGTTCCAGCCGTACACGGCGCCCGCGAGCACCGCGCAGCACGCAAGCGTGCCAAGTACGCGGCGGCGCGGCGCGTTCAGCGCGTTCGCGAGCGCGAACACGCTCATGAACAGCGCGCCAAACATCATCGGATACACGTTGATCCAGCCCGGCAGGCCGCCGGTCGTCAACTGGTCGTACGAATCGCCGAGCAGCTGCCACGACGACGCCAGCAGGTTCAGCGACACCGCCGCGACGATCCAGTGTCCGATCTGCACGAGCGCACCCTGCCAGCGCGCCGGCAGCCAGCCGCGGAACAGGTCGATGCCGACGTGCTGGCTGCGGCCGAGCACCGTCGCCGCGCCGAAGAACACCAGCACGATCATCAGCGCGCTCGCGACCTCCTCGGCCCAGTCGACCGGATCGTGCAGGAAATAGCGGAACACGACCGACACGAACACCACGAGCACGTCGACGGCCAGCACCGCGGCCGACACGTATTCGATCCAGCGCATCGCCGCCGCCAGCGCGCGGACGGCGGCGCGCGCGGGGCGGTCTGCGCCGGCGCCCGGCACGACGCTCGAAACGGAACCGGTATCCATTGCTCAACCCCGCGCCGCGGCGATCGCCGGAAACAGCGGCGCGGTGGCCGGATATTGCTTGGCGAACGCCACGTAGAGGCGGTCGTGCATCGCCTGCCGCAGCGCGGCGCGCTCGGCCTCCGCCATCGGATGGAACGTCATCCCGTGCTGCTTCAGCGCCGCCTCCGCCTGCGCGGCCTTCTGCGTCGCGATCGCGCGCTGTTGCGCGGTCGCATCGGCCACCGCGCGGTCGAACGCCGGGCGCAGGTTCGCCGGAATCCGCTCGAGCGCGCGCCGCCCCATCACGACGGTCATCGCCGCGAACACGTGGTGCGATTGCCAGCACGACTTGACGATCTCGTCGAAGCGGCTCGCGAGCACGGTGGCCGGATCGTGCTCGAGCCCGTCGACGACGCCCGTCTGCACGGCCATGTACAGCTCGCCGAACGGAATCGGCGTCGGCACCGCGCCCATCACCTTGAAGGTGTCCATGAACGCCGGCGTCGGCAGCACGCGCAGCTTCGTGCCCTTCACGCCCGGCAGCGCCGTCACCGGCTGCTTCGTGAACACGCAGCGCCCACCGAAGTGCGAGCCCCACGTCAGCACCGAGCAGCCCGCGCGCTTTTGCAGCAGCGCGTTCAGGCTGGTGCCGACCTGGCCGTCGAGCACCTTCGCGACGTGCGCATAGCTGTCGAACAGGTAGCCGAGATCGAGCATGCCGAGCTCGGGTGCGACCGTGGCCCAGATCGACGACCCCGCGATCATCATGTCGATCGCGCCGATCTTCACCTGCTGCGCGACGTCGCTCTCCTTGCCGAGCTGGCTGTTCGGAAAGTAGTCGACCCGGATCGCATCGCCGACGCTCGCCTTCAGGTTCGCGGCAAGCCGCTCGTACCACACGTAGTGCGCGGCGTTCTGGTCGGCCGGCATCGACGACGAGCAGCGCAGCGTCACGGTTTGCGCCGCGCGGCCGATCGCCGGCAGGCCGCCCGCGACCGCGAGCGTGGCGGCGGGCGCCGTTTGCAGAAAGCGCCGCCGGGTGAAGGTAGTCATGGCCGTCTCCTTTGCAGTGCGCCTCCAGGCGCAACTGTATCGATTTAGTGTATCGATACAGTAATACGACGACCGATGAGAGAAAAATGAGGGTTTTCCCGTGCGCGGATGAAAAACGGGCCTTCCGCGTGGTGGTTTTGGGCCGGAATCGCAGACGGCGCCGGTCTGTGCCGGTCTTGCAGGCCGGTGTCGGCGCGCGTCGGGCGCGGCGCCTGATATCATCAGACAACAGACCTTGGCTAAACAACGCCCCCGCCGTCCGCCTCCTGCGTCAGAAACTGCTCGACCATCGCGTTGAACACCGGCAGCGCCGGATTGTCGTTGTCCGCGCGCCACGCGAGATACAGCTCCGCCGCCACGTCGACGTCCGCGAGCGGCCGGAACACCACGCCGTCCACATGCAGCTCGCGCGCCGACGCCGGCACCAGCGCCGCACCCAACCCGGCACGCACCAGGCCGAGGATCGTATGCGTCTGCCCGACGTAATGCAGGTAGTTCGGCAAGCGCCCGGCGCCGGCGAACATCCCCGAGATCATGTCGTGGAAGTACTTGCCCTCGTTCGGCGAATACGCGATGAACGGCTGCCGGTCGAGCTGGTCCGGGCCGATCCGCTCGTACGCGGCCAGCGGCGCGCCCTGCGCGACCGAGACGAGCATCGGCTCGCGTTGCACGAGCCGGTATTCGAGCGGATGGCGCGCCGCGCGCTGGCGCACGAAGCCCGCATCGAGCATGCGCGACGCCAGCGCGTCGATCTGCACGGTCGACACCATTTCACGCAGTTCGACGTCGACGTCGGGCAGCGCCTGCGCCGCATGCGCGAGCAGCGCCGGAATCATCCGGTACGCGCTGACGGCCGTGAAGCCGAGCGTGATGCGGCCGGCCCCGCCATGCGCGACGCGCTGCGCGGCCTGTTCGGCCCGCGCGGAAAACTCGAGGATGTGCCGTGCGTCGCGCAAGAAGCGCTCGCCGGCCGCGGTCAGCCTGACCTGCCGGCTGCTGCGTTCGAGCAGCGCGATGCCGAGCGCGTGCTCGAGCAACTGGATCTGCCGGCTGAGCGGCGGCTGCGTCATGAAGAGCCGCCTGGCCGCGCGCCCGAAATGCAGTTCCTCGGCCACGGCGACGAAGCAGCGAAGCTGGTTCAGTTCAATCATTCAAATCTTGAATCAATCGATAGCGTCTTGATGTTAGACCGATATCGATTCGATTCCTATACTCGGTTGCACCTGATGTGCGGCCCGCGCCGCGCACGCCGACCGAGACCCTCATGACCATCGACCTTCTGCTCACCCAGCCGCTTCCCGACACCATCGACGCCGAACTGTCCGCCCGCTACGCGGTGCATCGGCTGTATGCGGCCGACCAGCCCGACGCGCTGCTCGATCGCGTCGCATCGCGCATCCGCGGCGTCGTCACGGGCGGCGCGAACGGGTTGCCGGCCGCGTTGATGGCGCGGCTGAGCGCGCTCGAGATCATCGCGATCAACGGCATCGGCACCGACGCCGTCGATCTCGAGCTCGCCCGCGCACGCGGCATTCACGTGACGACGACGCCCGACGTGCTGACCGACGACGTCGCCGACATGGCGCTGGGGCTGATCCTGATGACGCTGCGCGACCTCGGCGCCGGCGAGCGCATCGTGCGCGCCGGCCGCTGGGGCAAGGTGGCGCAGCCGCTCGCGACGCAGGTGACGGGCAAGCGGCTCGGCATCGTCGGCCTTGGCCGCGTGGGACGTGCGATCGCGCAGCGCGCGCAGGCGTTCCGGATGCCGGTCAGCTATTTCGGCCCGCGCGAACACCGCGACAGCGGCTATCGCTACGTGCCCGACCTCGCCGCGCTCGCGCGCGACAGCGACGTGCTCGTGCTCGCGGCGTCCGCCGATCACGGCAACGTGCTCGTGACCGCCGACGTGCTCGCCGCGCTCGGCAGCAAAGGATTCCTGATCAACGTCGCACGCGGCAAGCTCGTCGACGAAGCCGCGCTCGTGCGCGCGCTCGCCGACGGCACGATCGCCGGCGCGGGGCTCGACGTGTTCGCCGACGAACCGCGCGTGCCGGCCGCGCTGCTCGAACTCGAGCGCGTCGTCGTGCAGCCGCACCGCGCGAGCGCCACGCACGAGACACGCGAACGAATGGGCCGGATCGTGCTCGCCAACCTCGCCGCGTGCTTCGCGGGCCAGCGGCCGCCGACGAGCGTTACAGGCTGACCGCCGCACGCCCCTCCCCGACCAAGACAACATCCAATGAAACGCCTCCGTACGCCGGAGGCCAGGAGACTCGCATGCCCAATCGATCCAGCGGCGGCGCAGCCGTCGCCGCCTCTTCCACCTCTCCCGCCTCATCCACGGCGTCGCGCACGATCGGCCGCGTCCGTTACACGGTCCTCGCGCTGATCTTCGCCGTCACCGTCGTCAACTATGCGGACCGCGCGACGATGTCGATCGCCGGTACCGGCGTCGCGCACGCCCTCGGGCTCACGCCCGTGCAGCTCGGCATCGTGTTTTCCGCGTTCGCGTGGGCCTATGCACTCGGCCAGATCCCGGGCGGCTGGCTGCTCGACCGTTTCGGCGCGCGCCGCGTGTATGGCCTGAGCCTGCTGCTGTGGTCGATCTTCACGATGCTGCAGGGCACGGTCGGCTGGTTCGCCGTGCAGGGGGCGGCCGCGACGCTCGCGCTGTTCGCGATGCGCTTCATGCTCGGCCTGGTCGAATCGCCGGCGTTCCCGGCCAATTCGCGGATCGTCGCGTGCTGGTTTCCGACCGCGGAGCGCGGCACCGCATCCGCACTGTTCAACTCCGCGCAGTACATGGCCGTCGTGCTGTTCACACCCGCGATGGCGTGGCTCACGCACGCGCTCGGTTGGGAACACGTGTTCCTGTGGATGGGGATGCTCGGTGTCGCGCTGTCGGCGCTCTGGTTCGCGTGGTATCGCGAGCCGCACGGCCATCCGCGCGTGAGCAACGCCGAGCGCGACTACCTGCGCGCGCACGGTGCGCTCGTCGATCTCGAAGCGAACCGCGTCCGCGAGCGCTCGCGCCTATCGTGGCGCGACGCGTCGCAGCTGTTCCGCCACCGCAACCTGTGGGCGATCTACATCGGCCAGTACTGCATCACCGCGCTCACCTACTTCTTCATCACGTGGTTCCCGATCTACCTGATCAAGGGGCGCGGGATGACGATCATGGAAGCCGGCTGGGTGGCCGCGCTGCCGGCGCTCTGCGGCTTCACGGGCGGCGTGCTCGGCGGCGTGCTGTCGGACTGGCTGATCCGGCGCGGCGTGCATCCGTCGCGCGCCCGCAAGACGCCGTTCGTCGTCGGGATGGCGCTGGCGACGCTGCTCGTGCTCGCGAACGGCGCGTCGTCGAATGCCGTCGTGATCGCGCTGATGACGATCGCGTTCTTCGGCAAGGGGCTCGCGGCGGTCGGCTGGGCCGTGCTCGCCGACACCGCGCCCGAAGGGATGGTCGGCCTGAGCGGCGGCGTGTTCAACGGTCTCGGCAACCTCGCGGGGATCGTCACGCCGCTCGTGATCGGCTACTTCGTCGCGCACACGGGCTCCTTCGCGGGCGCACTGTGGTTCGTCGCCGCGCACGGGCTGCTCGGCATCGCCGCCTACGCGTGGCTCGCCGGCCGCTTCGAACGGATTCGCGTCACGCCGGACGCGTGATACCGGGCGCCGCCGGGCGTGCGACCGGCGGCATCAGGCGCGCTGGCGGCTGCCCGGCATCGGCTCGACCGCAAGCCGGTCGAGTTCGCGCAGGTCGTTCTCCAGCGCGGGCGTGAGCGTCGTGCGCAGATGGTCGAGGAAGGTGCGGATCTTCGCATCGAGATAGCGGCGCGTCGCATAGACCGCGTACACGCTGACGGTCTGCAACCGATACTCGGGCAGCACGCGGATCAGGCGCCCCGCGCGCAGGTCGTCGAGCACCGTATACAGCGCGACGCACGCGATGCCGCGCCCCGCCCGCACCGCGACGCACAGCGCATCCGGCACGTTGACCTGGAACGGTGCCGGCTGCAGTTCGTAGACGGTCTCCTCGCCGTCGTCGCGCTCGAGCCGCCACTCGCTGGCCGGCGATGCCGGCGTATCGAGGCGCAGGCATACGTGGTTCGGCAGGTCGTCGGGCGTCTTCGGCGTGCCGTGCCGCGCGAGATATTCTCGCGATGCGACCAGCACGCTGCAACTGGTGCCGCAGGTCTGCGCGACATAGCCGGAATCGGGCAGCTGCGACGCGGTCACGATCGACACGTCGTAGCCTTCCTCGACGAGATTCGGCATCCGTTGCGCGAGCGTCAGCTCGACCGACACGTCCGGGTTGTCTTCCTGGTAGCGCACGATCGACGACACGACATGACTCTGCCCGAGCCCCGTCATCGCATGGATCCGCATCTTGCCGCTCGGCCGCAGCAGCGCGTTGCGGGCCTCGGCGTTCGCGTAGTCGAATTCGGCGAGGATCGATTTCGCACGCTCGAAGTAGCGCTCGCCGCTTTCGGTGAGGCCGAGATGGCGCGTCGTGCGATGCAGCAGGCGCGTCTGTACGTGGGCTTCGAGGTTCGACACCGCGCGTGACACCTGCGCGGTGGTCGCATCGATTTCTTTGGCGACCGCGGTGAAACTGCCGGCTTCGACAACGCGCACGAACAGGCGCATGTTTTCGAGCATGTCCATTGAATTGGCTTGGGGAGTGTCGGTGGGGAAACGTCGGCGGCGCTCGCGTCAGACGGGAATCGGGGCGTGCGCGCGAACCACGCGCAAGCGATCGCCATGCCGGGGAACGGGCGGGAGAGCGGGCATCGCGTGCGTGGTTGTGGCGTATCGGGGAATTCGGTGGCCCGAATTGTACGCCGCTGCAGACAAATTTGCGCGGTCGCAGGGCAGTCAGGCTTTCATCTGATGAAAGGTTCCTGCAAGACGGATGCGGCGCGCGCAGGCAACGCGTTGATGCAGCGCGACAATTTATATCACGATGCGATATAATTCTCGACGTCCTCGCGCTGCGTCATGCGCATCGTCATGTTTACCGCTCAATCGTCCATGTCGTCAGGCCCCTCCCCGTCGCGCCGCACCTTCCGCCAATGGCTGCACAGCTTCATTCCCCATCCGATGACGCTCGGCTGGCGCGAGCGCATGCGCTCGTGCGCGGGCGCGCTCGTCGGGATCGCGACGGTCGGCGTCACGATGCGGCTGCTGCCCGGCGTGCCGGGCCTCGTGCCGCTGCTCGTCGCGCCGATGGGCGCGTCGGCCGTGCTGCTGTTCGCGGTGCCCGCGAGTCCGCTCGCGCAGCCCTGGTCGATCATCGGCGGCAATCTGGTGGCGGCGACCGTCGGCGTCGCCTGCGCGCAGTGGATCGCCGATCCGATCACGGCCGCCGCGGTCGCGGTCGCCCTCGCGATCGGCGGCATGTTCGCGCTGCGCTGCGTGCACCCGCCGTCGGGCGCGGTCGCGCTGACGGCCGTGCTCGGCGGCCCGGCGATCCACGCGCTCGGCTTGCGCTTCGTGGTCGAGCCGATCGCACTGCAATCGGCGATCCTGCTGTCGGCCGCGCTCGTGTACCACGCGCTGACGGGCCACCGCTATCCGCACGGCGGCGTGCGCCACGACGCGAAACCGCAAGGCGGCAGCGCCGCGCCGGCACGCGGCGGCTTCACGCGCGCCGATCTCGACGCCGTGCTGAAGCGCCGCGGCGAATGGCTCGACGTCGACCCGGACGACCTCGAAATGCTGCTGCGCGAAACCGAGATGCAGGCCTATGCGCGCACGTTCGGCCAGCTCACGTGCGCCGACCTGATGACGAAGAACGCGATCGAAGTCGCGCCGTCGACGTCGGTCACGGCCGCGCTGACGCTGCTCGACCGCCATCGCGTGAAGGCGCTGCCCGTCGTGGACGGCAGCGATCGCCTGGTCGGCATCGTCACGCGCGCCGACCTCACGCGCCCGTTGCGCCGCCCGGTCCCGCTGTGGCGGCGGCTGGCCGCGCAGCTGCCGCAATCGTTCGGCGGCCGGCCGCCCAGCGTCGCGACCGTGATGACCCGCGACGTCGCATCCGTGCCGCAGACCATGCCGATCACCGCGCTGGTGCCGCTGTTTACGCATTCGGGCCATCACCACATCCCGGTCGTCGACGCATCACGCCGGCTCGTCGGCATCATCACGCAGACGGATCTCGTCACCGGCCTGTACCGCCAGACGCAGATGCTCGAAGCCGCGTAACGCGGACGCTCAACGGGCCGACGACAGCGTAATGTATCTATTTCGCTGAAATTCGGCCATTTATATCATATTGTGATATATTTAACGTTACCGAAACTGCTGCCCGACCGACCGCAATGACCGATACCCGACGCGCGCTGACCAAAAGCGATTTCCAGCAACTGTCCGAGTTCCGCTACCAGATGCGCCGTTTCGAGCGCTTCTCCGAACGCGCCGCGCAAAGCGAAGGCGTGACGCCGCTGCAGTACCTGCTGCTGCTGCACATCAAGGGCTATCCGCACCGCGAATGGGCCACCATCGGCGAACTCGCGGAACGCCTGCAGGCGCAGCATCACGGCGTCGTTGCGCTGGTGACGCGCTGCGAGGCACTCGGGCTCGTGAAGCGCAAGACGAGCGAAGCGGACCGCCGGCAGGTCGAGGTCCACCTCGAGGAAGCCGGCGAGACGCTGCTCGCCCACCTCGCGGCCATGCATCGCGCGGAACTGAAATCGCTCAAGGGCACGTTCCAGGTTCCGCAGATCAATAACTGACCCAGGCTTTACCGACCTATCCTCACGCCGATGAACGCACCGCACAAACGCGACTTCTCGACCAACGAACGCCTGCCCAGGATCGCGTTGCTCGCTGCCGGGATCGGCTTGCTCGGCACGCTGGCGGCGTTCGTGCTGTCGAGCCTGATCCACCTGTTCACGAACCTGTTCTTCTTCCAGCAGTTTTCGTTCGCCGACCGTTCGCCCGCGCACCACACGCTCGGCGCATGGGTGATCGTCGTGCCGGTGATCGGCGGGTTGATCGTCGGGCTGATGGCGCGCTTCGGTTCGGAGAAGATCCGCGGCCACGGCATTCCGGAAGCGATCGAGGCGATCCTGTTCGGCAAGAGCCGCATGTCGCCGAAGGTCGCGATCCTCAAGCCGCTGTCGTCGGGTGTCGTGATCGGCAGCGGCGGCCCGTTCGGCGCCGAAGGCCCGATCATCATGACGGGCGGCGCGCTCGGCTCGCTGATCGCGCAATGCGTGCACGTGACCGCCGCCGAGCGCAAGACGCTGCTCGTCGCGGGCGCGGCCGCCGGCATGACCGCCGTGTTCGGCACGCCGGTCGCCGCCGTGCTGCTCGCGGTCGAACTGCTGCTGTTCGAATGGCGTCCGCGCAGTTTCCTGCCGGTCGCGCTCGCCTGCGCGGTCGCCGGTTTCGCCCGCGCCGTGTTCTTCGGAGTCGACCCGCTGTTTGCGCTGACCACGGCGCCGCCGACGCCCGTCGCGCTGCTGTCGTGCATCGTCGCGGGCCTGCTGTCGGGCGCGCTCGCGTGCGGCCTGTCGGCGGCGCTGTACCGCGTCGAGGACACCTTCGCGAAGCTGCCGGTGCACTGGATGTGGTGGCCGGCGCTCGGCGCGATCGTGATCGGCATCGGCGGCTGGCTCGAGCCGCGCGCGCTCGGCGTCGGCTACGACGTGATCGGCGACCTGCTGCACCAGCACATCGCGCTGAAGATCGCACTCGCACTGTTGACCGTGAAGGCCGTGATGTGGGTGATCGCGCTCGGCTCCGGCACGTCCGGCGGTGTACTCGCCCCGCTGCTGATGCTCGGCGCGGGCCTCGGCACCGTGCTGTCGCCGGTGCTGCCCGGCGGCGATCCGGCGCTGTGGCCGCTCGTCTGCATGGCCGCGACGCTCGGCGCCACGCTCGGTGCGCCGCTGACCGCGATCGTGTTCGCGTTCGGCCTCACGCACGACGCGAACGCGCTGCTGCCGCTGCTCGCGGCGACGCTCGTCGCGCACGGCTTCGCGACCGTCGTGATGAAGCGTTCGATCATGACGGAAAAGATCGCGCGCCGCGGTTACCACATCTACCGGGAATACGGCGTCGATCCGCTCGAACGCCATGACGTGGCCGAGGTGATGACGCCGGCCGACGATCTCGTCTCGATCGACGGCGGCACGACGCTCGACGCCGTCGAGTCGCAGTACTTCGGCGCGAAGCAGACGCACCGTGCGTACCCCGTCGTGCAGAACGGCCGCCTGCTCGGTCTCGTCGATCGTGCGACGCTCGACGCGCAGCGTGCGCAAGCCGGTCCCGGCGCGGCGCTCGCGAACGCATTCATCGATCGTGCGCCGGCCGTCGCGCACGCGCACGAAACGTGCCGCGTGGTCGCGTCGCGGCTCGCGATGCTCGGCCTCGAACGCCTGCCGGTCGTCGACGATCCGCAATCGCTGCGCATCATCGGCATCGTGTCGCGCAGCGACCTCATCAAGCCCGCGCTCCAGCACTTCGACGACGAACACAAGCGCGAACGCTTCCGCCCGGTCGTACCGGTCAACCTGCGCGACGCCGGTGCGCGCAAGGCCGGCTGATACGTACCGCGCGCTTCACCGTCCCCCGCCGTTCCGGATCGGCGCGCACCCTGCGCGCCGGTTCGCATTCCGCCGCGTCCGGCGTTTAAACTTGGTTGACAATTCATCGGACGAAAGTTTGTCATCATGGTGCTCATGCGACGGGGCCACCCTTTCAGCCATTCCACTTCGTCATCCAATAAAGAAGCGTCGCGGCGCGACATGCAGATACATGCAGCACGCCGCGGCCGTCAATCCGCCACACCACAGGGCAGCGAGCCGACCTCACGACGCATGACGTCGTCGCCGCGTCCCCGCCTCCACGCGGGCCGTGCGCGACCCATGCCGTATCGCAACAGAACGGACAGCATCCGGATTGTCGTTTGGCAAGCGTGTTAACAACTTGTTTCGGAATCGCCGGAACCGCATTTGTCCGATGCAATCTCACAAGAACGCAGTTCAAGTTCTGCTGCGCATCCCGCTCAATCAATCACGACTCGAGGGAGATAAAACGTGAACGTGAAATACTTACCGCTCATCGCATTGACCGTGGCAATTTCCGCACATGCAGCCGATCCGGCCATGCAGAACGTGGGGCAAAGCCAGAAGTCCGCGGAGGACGTGTCGGCGTGCATCGCAAAGACCTGGGCCGACAAGTCGCAGCAACAGGTGGTCACGCAGAACGTGCTCGCCAACGGCCTCGCGACCGATGTCTACGTACCGGGCCAGCAACCGCCGAACGGCGCGGCCGCGATGGTTCGTCCGGCGTCGAAGCCGGGCGCGAAGACGTGGGTCGGCATGCGTGGCGACGCCGCTGCCGCGGGCGACATCAACGCCTGCCTGTAAGCTCCGCGCCGGACGGCAACGCGCCGTCCGAATACGAGAAAGCCCCGCTTCGGCGGGGCTTTCTGCTTTCAGCGCGACGGCCGCGCGCATGGGTTGCGGCCGGTGCTCATGCGCTTACAGGTAGCTGCAGACGTAGTCGAGCGTCTCGAGCACTTCGATGTCGAAGCGGCTCTTGCCCGGCACCGAGAACGACTCGCCGGCGCCGTAGGTTTGCCATTCGCTGCTGCCGTCGAGCTTCACGCGGCACTTGCCGGCCTGCACTTCCATCAATTCGGGCGCGTCCGTGCCGAAGTTGAGCGCGCACGGCAGGATCACGCCGAGCGTCTTGCGCGTGCCGTCCGGGAAGAGCACGGTATGCGACACGCACTTGCCGTCGAAATAGACGTTCGCGCGCTTGACGACCGATACGTTGTCGAATTGGGTTGCACTGGTCATGTGATGCCTCTGATTGCTGGATGCCGGATGGCGTGTTGTCGGAAGCCGGCCGGAACGGCGGGCCGGCCGCTATGATACCGGCTCGCGGCGAGCGCGCCGCGAGCGGGAATGGTCCGCGGTGCGCGGCAGATGTTCAGGATCACTACGCGATGCATTGCCCGACTCATCGGAGCCCCTTGCGCCGCGCGGAATCGCGCAGGCAGTCGAGCAGCATCGACGCGGCCGGCGTGAGCGGGCTGTCGCGACGCGTGACGACCTGCACGGACACGCCGGGCAGCCGCTCGCGGATCGGCAGCACCGCGAGCTGGTCGCGCGCCCACTCGCCCTGCAGCAGCTGTTCGGGCATCGACGCGATCAGGTCGCAGCCCGTCATCAGGCTGTGCGCGAGCCCGAAGCTCGGGCATTCGACGACCCGCTGCGGCACCGGCAGCCCGTACGCGACGAACGAGTTGAACAGCACCTGGGTCGAGCTTTCCGGCGACGGATTCATCAGCCAGTCGGCCTCGACGAGATCGGCCAGCGACGTGGCCGATGCGAGCGGATGCCCTTTGCGCGCGACGATCAGCGATCGGCTCGCATAGAGTTCCGCGTGGTCGAACTCGGCCGCCAGCAGTTCGGGCACGACGACGGCGACCGCGAAATCGAGCGAGCCGTCGTGCAGCCGCGGCAGCGCGACGCCGGGAAACCCTTCGATCAGATTGACGCGCGCGACCGGAAAGCGCCGCCGGAACGCGCGAAACGCGTCGGGCAGGATCGTCACCGCCGCAGCCGGCGTGATCGCCGCCGCGACCGAGCCCGTCATCGCGCCCTGCGCCTGCTCGATATCGTCGCGCGCCCGCTGCATCTCGGCGACGATCAGCCGCGCGCGCACCTGCAGCTGCTGGCCGAACGCGGTGAGTTGCACGCCGCGCGCGGTGCGCACGACGAGCGACACGCCGAGCGCGATCTCCAGCTCCTTGACCGCCTTCGTCAACGCCGCCGGCGACACGTTCAGGCGCCGCGCGGCCGCGCGGATGCTCCCTTCGTCCGCGACGGTGACGAACGCTTTCAGCTGATGGTATTTCATGGCGGCATGCGTGATTCGTGGAAACCCGACGCCCGGCCACGCGCAGCGGATCAGGGTATTCCCGAGCGGCAACCGGTGGTGAGCACCAAAGCAATTTAGCAGCTTCTGGTACCCGACAGAAATTTATATGCTTGGCCGTCATATGTGCGTCAAACGCCCACCGGCCCCACCTGCCTCACCTGCTCCACAGGAGACACCATGCTGCAAGCCGTGAACCCCGTCATCCCCGGCATCGCCGCGATCGCCCCCGACCTGATCGACGTGCGCCGCCGCATCCACGCGCATCCGGAGCTCGCGTTCGAGGAAACGCTGACCAGCGATCTCGTCGCCGAGTTGCTCACGGGGTGGGGCTATGAAGTGCATCGCGGCATCGGCAAGACGGGCGTCGTCGGCGTGCTGCGCGAAGGACAAGGCACGCGCACCGTCGGCCTGCGCGCCGACATGGACGCGCTGCCGCTCGCCGAAGCCACCGGCCTGCCGTACGCGAGCCGCCACGCAAACAAGATGCATGCATGCGGTCACGACGGCCACACCGCGATGCTGCTGTGCGCGGCGCGCCACCTCGCCGCCACGCGCCAGTTCTCCGGCACGCTGAACCTGATCTTCCAGCCGGCCGAGGAAAACTTCGGCGGCGCGAAATCGATGATGGACGACGGCCTGTTCGAGCGCTTTCCGTGCGACGCGATCTTCGCGATCCACAACATGCCGGGCCGCGCCGCCGGCGACATGGCGTTCCGCGCCGGTGCCGCGATGGCGTCGGCCGACCGCGTGACGATCACGCTGCGCGGCGTCGGCGGACACGGCGCGATGCCGCACTTCGCGCGCGACCCGATGTCGGCCGCGGGCAGCATCATGGTCGCGCTGCAGACGATCGTCGCACGCGAGGTCGATGCGCAGCATGCGGCCGTGATCACCGTCGGCAGCGTGCAGGCCGGCGAGACTTTCAACATCATTCCGGAAACCGTCGTGATGAAGCTGTCGGTGCGCGCGCTGGACGCCGACGTGCGCGCGCTGCTCGCACGCCGGATCGAGGCGCTCGCGAAGGGCCAGGCGGAAAGCTTCGGCATCACGGCGGAAGTCGACTACGACTACGGCTATCCGGTCCTCGTGAACCATCCCGAACCGACCGCATTCGCGGCCGACATCGCCCGCCAGATGCTCGGCGCCGATCGCGTCGAAACCGAGGCCGCGCCGCTGATGGGCAGCGAGGACTTCGCCTACATGCTCGAAGCACGCCCCGGCTGCTATGCGTTCATCGGCAACGGCATCGGCAGCAAGGGCGGCTGCATGGTGCACAACCCCGGCTACGACTTCAACGACGACATCCTCGCGATCGGCGCGAGTTACTGGGTCCGCGTCGCCGAAGCCTGGCTCGCGGCCTGACGGCCCTTCATCACGCAGTTCCGCGCCTTAGCAGGGGAACCTCATGGAAACGTCCGCCCTTCCGTTCGCCGGCTCGCCGGCCGATGCCCGCGCCGCCGCGAAGAAACGCCGCCTGATCGCGGCCGCCGCGGTCGGCAACGCGCTCGAGTTCTACGACTTCACGGTCTACAGCTTCTTCGCGATCCTGATCGGCAAGCTGTTCTTCCCGGTGCACTCGTCGTTCGGGCAATTGATGCTCGCGGTCGCGAGCTTCGGCGTCGGCTTCGTCACACGCCCGCTCGGCGGCCTCGTGATCGGCATGTATGCCGACCGCGCCGGCCGCAAGAAGGCGATGATCCTGACGCTGTTGCTGATGGCGCTCGGCACCGCGACGATCGCGATCGCGCCGACCTTCGCGCAGATCGGCCTCGCCGCGCCGCTGCTGCTCGTGCTTGCGCGCCTGTTGCAAGGGTTTGCATCGGGTGGCGAAGTCGGCGCGTCGACGACGCTGCTGCTCGAACAGGCGCCGCAGCATCGCCGCGGCTTCTACGCGTCGTTCCAGTTCTCGAGCCAGGGGCTCGCCGCGCTCGCCGGGGCGCTCACCGGCGTCGCGCTGACGTCGACGCTCAACGCCGCGCAGCTCGAGAGCTGGGGCTGGCGTGTGCCGTTCATCATCGGCACGCTGTTCGTGCCGCTCGGCTACTGGCTGCGCCGCACCGTCGAGGAAGTGCCGGCCGCCGCGCCGGCCGCCGCGCACGACGAACCCGTCGCGTCGCTGCCGCTCGCCGACGTGCTGCGCCATCACGGCAAGGCCGTGTTCGCGGGCCTCGGCGTAACGATCGGCGGCACGTCGATCCACTACATCATCGTGTTCTACATGGCGATCTACGGCGTGCAGGTGCTGCACCTGCCGACCTGGCTGTCGATGACGGCCGGCTGCGTCGCCGGCGCGATCCTGATGCTCGTGACGCCGATCGGCGGGCACCTGTCCGACGTGTTCGGCCGCAACCGGATCGTCTGGTGGACGCGCATCGTGCTGATGGCCGCGATCTATCCCGCGTTCATCGCGCTGAACCGCTGGCCGGGCGCCGCGTCGCTGCTGTCGATCATCGCCGCGCTGTCGATCGTGCACGCGATCAACATCGGCGCGACGGGTGCGATGCTCGGCGAGCTGTTCCCGCGGGCGGTGCGGGCGACCGGCGGCGCGCTCGTGTACAGCGTGGGCGTCGCGATCTTCGGCGGCTTCGCGCAGTTCTTCGTCACGTGGCTGATCGCGGCGACCGGCAATCCGAATGCGCCCGCGTGGTATGCGATCGGCTGCGGCGTGCTCACGCTGCTCGCGATTCGCTGCATGGACGAGAAGGCCGGGAAGGCGCTCGATTGAGCGGTGGCGACGCGGGGCGTGCGACACGTCATTGACGCAGCGAACGCGCATCGTGCATGATCGCTCCATGCACGACGCCACGCTCAACCTTTCGACGACCACGCGCACGACCGCCTTCGGCGGGCCCGTGCGGCGAGTGCGCGCAAGGTCGTAGCGCCCTTCACCGATTCCCACAGGCCCCGCCGGTTCCGGACGGGGTCTCGTCGTTTCTCCGTCCGCACCGGCCTTTCAGGAGAAACGCGATGTCCGAAGCCCCATCCCCGAAACGTGCGCTGCTCGTCGTCGACATGCAAGTCGGGTTGTTCCATGGCCCCGATCGTCCGCATGACGGCGAACGCGTGCTGGCCAACGTCAACCGGCTGATTCGCCGCGCACATGAAGCCGGCGCGCCCGTATTCGCCGTGCGCCACACCGGCCCGGCGGGTTCGCCGATCGCGCCCGATGCGCCGCTCGCCGCATTGCTGCCGGCGCTCGCGATCGATACGGCACGCGACATCGTGTTCGACAAGACCCGGCCGAGTTGTTTCGCGGGCACACGGCTCGCTGAATGGCTGCACGCGGCCGGGATCGGCGAGATCGTGATTGCGGGGATGAAGACGCAGTACTGCATCGACACGGCGTGCCGCGCGGCCGCCGATCTCGGCTTTCGCGCCGTGCTCGTCGCCGATGCGCATACCTGCATGGATACGCCCGCGTTGCCGGCCGAGCGGATCGTCGCGCATCACAATGCGACGCTCGGCGGGCCGTTCGCGACGTTGACGACGACCGAGGCATGCGGGTTCTGACCGGCAACGCGTACGGCACGCCGCACGCCGGCCCCCGTAAACGCAACAAGGCACGGGCCACCCTCACCCGTGCCTTGCGTGCGCGCCGCCCCGCTCAGAACGTATGCATCATCCCCACATACGCGCCCGTCTGCGACTCGCCCGTCATCGGGCTCGTGCCCGACGTCGCGTCGCGCGGCGACGCGAGCAGCGAGAAGTTCGAATTCCCGCCGTTGCGCGCATACGCGAC
>NZ_QTPZ01000063.1:0-24562 GCF_003853505.1 Burkholderia sp. Bp9015 | reverse complement strand
CGCAGAACTGCGTGCACTGCAAGACCTGCGACATCAAGGACCCGACGCAGAACATCGTGTGGGTCACGCCGGAAGGCGGCGGCGGGCCGAATTATCCGAACATGTAACGCAACGCATCCCCGCGCCCGCGGGCGCGAACGAACCGGAGTGAGACGATGAGCAATGCAGCGAAAGAAGTCGTGGTGGTGAGCGGTGTCCGTACCGCGATCGGCGATTTCGGCGGGAGCCTGAAGGATTTCTCGCCGACCGATCTCGGCGCGAAGGTCGTGAGCGAAGTGCTGTCGCGCGCGAACGTGCCGGGCGATGCGGTCGGGCATGTCGTGTTCGGCCACGTCGTGAACACCGAGCCGAAGGACATGTATCTCGCGCGCGTCGCGGCGATCAACGGCGGCGTCGCGCAGCACACGCCGGCGCTCACCGTGAACCGCCTGTGCGGCTCCGGCCTGCAGGCGATCGTGTCGGCCGCGCAGACGATCATGCTCGGCGACGCCGACGTCGCGATCGGCGGCGGCTCGGAGAACATGAGCCGCGCGCCGTACACGGTGCCGGCCGCGCGCTTCGGCCAGCGCATGGGCGACGCAAAGCTCGTCGACATGATGCTCGGCGCGCTGCACGACCCGTTCCAGACGATCCACATGGGCGTGACCGCGGAGAACGTCGCCAAAAAGTACGGCATTTCGCGTGATGCGCAGGATGCGCTCGCGCTCGAATCGCATCGTCGCGCGGCGCGCGCGATCGCCGAAGGCCGCTTCAAGGACCAGATCCTGCCGATCTCGATCCGCACGAAGAAGGGCGAGGTCGCGTTCGACACCGACGAGCACGTGCGTCACGACGCCGGCCCGGACGACTTCACGAAGCTGAAGCCGGTGTTCGTGAAGGAGGACGGCACGGTGACGGCCGGCAACGCGTCGGGGATCAACGATGCGGCCGCCGCGGTGCTGATGATGAGCGCGGATGCCGCGCGCGCGCAGGGCGTGAAGCCGCTCGCGCGTCTCGTCGCGTACGCGCATGCGGGCGTCGATCCGGCGTACATGGGCATCGGCCCGGTGCCGGCCACGCAGAAGGCGCTCGAGCGCGCGGGCCTGAAGATCACCGATCTCGACGTGATCGAGGCGAACGAGGCGTTCGCCGCGCAGGCGTGCGCGGTCACGCAGGAGCTTGGTCTCGATCCGGCCAAGGTCAACCCGAACGGCTCGGGCATTTCGCTCGGTCACCCGATCGGCGCGACCGGCGCATTGATCACGGTCAAGGCGCTGTACGAGCTGAAGCGCATCGGCGGGCGTTACGCGCTCGTGACGATGTGTATCGGCGGCGGCCAGGGGATTGCGGCGATCTTCGAGAACATCTGATAATCGACCGCTCAGCACCCGAATACACAGGAATCGTCATGGCAATCGAAACCGTCGGCGTCGTGGGCGCCGGAACCATGGGCAACGGCATTGCGCAAACCGCGGCCGTTGCAGGACTCAACGTCGTGATGATCGACGTCAGCGACGCGGCGCTCGACAAGGGCGTCGCCGCCCTGAAGGGCAGCCTCGAGCGGCTCGTGTCGAAGGACAAGCTCGACGCCGGCGCACGCGACGCCGCGCTCGCGCGCATCACGACGTCGACCGACTACGCGAAGCTCGCCGCGGTCGACATCGTGATCGAAGCCGCGACCGAGAACGTCGAGCTGAAGAGCCGCATCCTGAAGCAGATCGAGTCGGTCGCGCGGCCTGACGCGATCATCGCGACCAACACGTCGTCGATCTCGATCACGTCGCTCGCGGCGCTGCTCGCCGATCCGTCGCGCTTCGTCGGCATGCACTTCTTCAACCCGGTGCCGCTGATGCCGCTCGTCGAGATCATCCGCGGGCTGCAGACGAGCGACGCGACCGCGTCGGCGGTGCGCGCGCTGACCGAGCGTTTCGACAAGTCGCCGATCGGCGTGCGCAACGCGCCGGGCTTCGTCGTGAACCGGATCCTCGTGCCGATGATCAACGAAGCGTTCTTCGTGCTGGCCGAAGGCATCGCGTCGGCCGAGGAGATCGACGCGGGGATGAAGCTCGGCGCGAACCATCCGATCGGGCCGCTCGCGCTGGCCGACCTCGTCGGGCTCGACGTGTGTCTCGCGGTGATGGACGTGTTCCTGAAGGACTTCGGCGACACGAAGTATCGTGCGTGCCCGCTGCTGCGCGAGATGGTGTCGGCAGGGCGGCTGGGGCGCAAGACGGGGCGGGGGGTGTACGACTACAGCAAGTAGGCGGCGCATCAGTGCCTCTTCGCGCGGCCGCCTTCGGGCGGCCGCGTGCTTTGCGCGGTGCGCTTACGCGTCGAGCGCCGCGAGGTCCCGCGGCAAGGGACGCTTGAACATCGCGAGCATCTGCCGGGCCGCCCTGCCGAGAGCCGGCCCGACGGCCATGTGCGCCGTCGAATGCGCGTCTTCCTGGTAGTTTCCCTTAAGTCCCCTCGTCGGGATTTTCCCCTAGCGCACCCCTGCGCACGCCACGCACGCCGCCTCGGCGCAATTCTCGTCCAATCCCGCACAGCCGCACCGGCACTGGTTTTCACGTCATTCGCACGGTTTCGGGGCAGTCATGCCTTTTTGCCCGCATTCGATGCATTACCAAAGGTATGGAAAAGCGCACAGAAAATGTATCTGGAGCGACGAAATTGGATTGATACGCTGCAGTCACTGAATCAGCGCCGTCAACCACGCGAGCGCGGCATCGAGCCCTGGCAGCAAGCCGGCAATCGATGGCGACACGTGCGGAGTTCGCGGTTTCCGTTACCAGTTAGTCGGGATGACAGAATGGCCCCAAATCTGACGTTTGCACCGGGCGACGTACTTCCCCCCGGAGCAATCTCCACCGACGGTGCGCCGTCGATCGCCCGGTCGAGCATCGCGACCGGAACCGACATCCTGACCGTCAAGCACCTGTCGAAGATCTTCGGTCCGAAGCCCGAGCGTGCGATCGAGCTGATGAAGCGCGGCGTCGGGCGCAACGAGATCTTCGCCGAAACCGGCAACATGGTGGCGGTCGACGACGTGAGCCTGAGCGTGCGGGCCGGCGAGATCTTCGTGATCATGGGGCTGTCGGGCTCGGGTAAATCGACGCTGGTACGTCTGCTCAACCGGCTGATCGAGCCGACGTCCGGGCAGGTGGTGCTCGAAGGCCGCGACATCGCGCCGATGTCGACGCCGGAATTGCGCGACGTTCGACGCCGGAAGATGGCGATGGTGTTCCAGTCGTTCGCGCTGCTGCCGAACCGGACCGTGCTCGACAACATCGCGTACGGGCTCGAGGTCGCGGGAATCAAGAAGGCGCAGCGCTACGAGGTCGCGCGTGCCGCGCTGGAGCGCGTCGGGCTCGGGTCGTACGAGAAGCTGCTGCCGAGCGAGTTGTCCGGCGGCATGCAGCAGCGCGTGGGCCTTGCCCGCGCACTCGCGGTGAACCCGTCGGTCCTGCTGATGGACGAGGCATTCTCCGCGCTCGATCCGCTGATCCGCTTCGAAATGCAGAACGAGCTGCTGCGCCTGCAGAAGGAAGAGCAGCGCACGATCGTGTTCATCTCCCACGATATCGAGGAGGCGGTGAAGATCGGCGGCCGCATCGGCATCATGAAGGACGGCTGCCTGATCCAGGTCGGCACGCCGGCCGAACTGATCCAGACACCGGCGGACGCCTACGTGCAGGACTTCTTCCGCAACGTCGACGTGTCGCGCTTCCTGAAGGCGTCGAGCCTGCTGACGAAGATCGAGCGCGGGCTGATTCAGTGCGACGCGGGCACGTCGTCCGACCGCTACCTGAACCGGTTGATCGACAGCGGCGCGGAATGCGGCTACGTGTGCGACGAGGCCGGCCATTACCTCGGCTGCGTGACGGCCGCCACACTGCACCGGTCCGGTGTCCGGCCGATTCGCGAGGCATTCCTGCCCGACTTCCATGCGGTGTCGATCGATACGGATCTGCATCGGCTCGCGTCGATCGCGCTGACCCGGCAGCACGACGTGCCGGTGACGGACGCGGCGGGACAACTGGCGGGCGTCGTGTCCTGCCGGACGATACTCAAGCAGATGATGCAACGGAGGGCAGCATGAACGCGTCGGTGATCGGGAAGTTCGCGGAAGACTTCGTCAACTTTCTGTTTCTGCATTTCCGCGGCGGTTTCGACACGTTTTCGGCGGGGCTCGGCGCGGTCGTGAAGCTGCTCGAAGACGGTCTCGCCGCCGTGCCGTTCATCGCGATGGTCGTGATCATGGTGGGGCTCGCGCTGTGGCGCCGCGGCATCGTGTTCTCGATCTTCGTCGGCCTCGCGCTGCTCGTCATCCATTACATGGGCTTGTGGGCACAGACGGTATCGACGCTCGCGCTCGTTACCGCGGCGACCTTCTTCAGCCTCGTGATCGGCGTCCCGCTGGGGATCTGGGGCGCGCGCAACAACCGGATCGGCATGATCCTGCGCTCGCTGCTCGACTTCATGCAGACGATGCCCGCGTTCGTGTACCTGATCCCGGCCGTGATCCTGTTCGGGCTCGGACGCGTGCCGGCGGTGATCGCGACGATCGTGTTCGCGATGCCGCCCGTCGTGCGGCTGACGACGCTCGGCATCCGGCAGGTCCGCGAGGAACTGATCGAAGCCGGCCGCTCGTTCGGCAGCACCGACTGGCAGCTGCTGTGGAAGATCCAGTTGCCGAACGCGCTGCCGTCGATCATGGCCGGCGTGAACCAGACGATCATGATGGCGCTGTCGATGGTGGTGGTTGCGTCGATGATCGGCGCGGGCGGCCTCGGCGAATACGTGCTGAGCGGCATTCAGCGTCTCGACATCGGGATCGGTTTCGAAGGCGGGCTGGGCGTCGTGCTGCTCGCGATCGTACTGGATCGCCTGACGGAAAGCTTCGGCGTGAAGGCGAAGAAGAAGGCGAAGAAGCCGATCGTGCGCGCCGGCAAGGCCGGCCCGCGTGGCGCGGCACGCACCTGACGAACAGGGCGGTCGAAGGCATTTGAAGGACGATGAAGCGTCGCGGCCACGGTGCCGCGGCGGAACCGGTGTAGCAGTGCGTGGAGACCGGAAACGCCGATCGAAGGCGTTCCTCACCCTTGAAAGACTCGCGTGATTAAAAAGGAGTACTAGATGAATACCCATACGTTCAAGTCGCTTCTGGCGAAACTTGCGGTATCGACGGTGGTGGCCTGCAGTGCAGGTGTGGGCGCGGCATCGGCGGCCGAGCCGGTCAAGATCGCGGTGACCAACTGGGCGGACGTGCTCGCGGTGGCGAACGTCGCGAAGTACGTGCTCGAGACGCAACTGAAGCAACCGGTGCAGTTCGTCCAGGCCGACATCGGCATCCAGTACCAGGGTGTCGCGCGTGGCGATCTCGACATCATGGTCGGGGGCTGGCTGCCGGTCACGCACGGGACCTACTACGCGAAGTACAAGAACGACCTGGACGACGTCGGCATCATCTACACCGGCGGCAAGAACGGCTGGGCGGTGCCAACCTACATTCCGGAATCGGAGCTGTCGTCGATCGCCGACCTGAGCAAGCCGGAAGTCAAGAGCAAGCTGAACGGCACGATCCAGGGCATCGAGCCGGGCGGCGGCCTGATGCAGGCATCCGAGAAGACCATCAAGGCGTACAACCTGGACGGCTACAACCTTCAGGCGTCGAGCGAGGCCGGCATGCTGGCGAGCGTGTCGCGTGCGTACCAGTCGAAGCAGTGGATCGTCGCAACGGTCTGGAGCCCGCACTGGCTGTTCCAGAAGTGGCAGATGCGTTACCTGAAGGATCCGAAGGGCACGCTGGGCGGCGAAGAGCAGATTCATGCGTTCGCGTCGAAGAAGTTCGCGGGCAAGTTCCCGCGCGCCGACGTGTTCTTCAAGCACCTGAAGCTGACGCTGGCCGATGTCGAGGCGATCGAGTTCGAGGGGAACAGCACGAACGACTACGCGAGCGCCGCGAAGAAGTTCGTCGATGCACACCCAGAGAAGCTCAAGGCCTGGCTGCAGCAGTAAAGCTGCGCCCCGGTGGCGCAGACGATGCGATCGGCGTCGTCCGCGCGAACCGGCGGGGCGTATCGCCCGAAGCCGATGGGCGGAGCCGCAACGATGGCGCCGGCCTCGCGATGTGCGGTACGCGCAGTCCATGCAGCATGTCACGAATCGCGTCGCGGAGTCAGCAAGTGAACGAGAACGCCCGCTTTTTTTCCGAAACGCTTCAGAGCCGGGATCCGGTGATCGCGTCGGAGATCGCGCTGGAGCTGCGTCGCCAGCAAACCCAGATCGAACTGATCGCATCTGAAAACATCGCGTCGGCGGCGGTGCTGGAAGCACAGGGCACCGTGCTGACGAACAAGTACGCGGAAGGCTATCCGTCGCGGCGGTACTACGGCGGTTGCGACCATGTCGACCGGATCGAGGCGCTCGCAATCGATCGCGCGTGCGCGCTGTTCGACGCGAGCCACGCCAACGTCCAGCCGCATTCGGGCGCGCAGGCCAACGGCGCGGTGATGCTCGCGCTCGTCAAGCCGGGCGACACGGTGATGGGCATGTCGCTCGATGCGGGCGGCCACCTTACGCACGGCGCGCGGTCCGCGCTGTCGGGGAAGTGGTTCAACGCGGTGCAGTACGGCGTGAACCGCGACACGCTGCGCATCGATTACGACGACGTGCGCCGGCTCGCCGAGCGGCATCGCCCGAAGCTGATCATCGCCGGTTACTCCGCGTATCCGCGCGCGCTCGACTTCGCCGCGTTTCGCGAGATCGCCGACAGCGTCGATGCGAAGCTGATGGTCGACATGGCGCACATCGCGGGCATCGTCGCGGCCGGTCGGCATCAAAATCCGGTGCCGTTCGCCGACGTGGTGACGTCCACCACGCACAAGACGCTGCGCGGCCCGCGCGGCGGCTTCATCCTGACGAACCACGCCGAGGTCGCGAAGCAGATCGATTCGGCGGTGTTTCCGGGGTTGCAGGGCGGGCCGCTGATGCATGTCGTCGCCGGCAAGGCAGTGGCCTTTGCGGAAGCGCTTCGGCCGGAATTCACCCGCTATATCGACCGGATGTTGCGCAACGCGCAGGCGCTCGCGCGCGTGCTGACGGCCGGCGGCCTGACGCTCGTCACGGGCGGTACCGACAACCACCTGCTGCTGGTCGACCTGCGCGCCCGGCGCATCACCGGCGCGCAGGCCGAGAAGGCGCTGGAGCGCGCGGGCATCACCTGCAACAAGAACGGGGTTCCGTTCGATACGGAAAACCCGACCGTCACGTCCGGCATCCGGCTCGGTACGCCGGCCGGCACCACGCGCGGCTTCGGAACCGCGCAGTTCGAGCAGATCGGCGAAATGATCCTGGCAGTGATGGCTGCGCTCGTGCGCGATCCGAACGGCGACGAAGCGGTCGAGCGGTCGGTACGGACCCGCGTGCGCGACCTGTGCAGCCAGTTTCCCGTCTACGCGCACGCGGAGGCGTTCGCCTGATCCGGGAATCGGTCTGAACCTCGAACATCGTTCGGATCACGTAGTGAATCGATCGGCGTCGCTGCGCGTATGCAGCGACGTACCGACGACGTTGTGTCGAATTGCCGGTTTCCTGCCTGACGGGCGGGAACCTGGTGCAACCACTTGATTGAGGAATCGAAAATGAGCTTCGAGGGCGTACACACTCCGCTGGTCACCCCGTTCGACGCGGACGGCGAAATCAACCACGAACTGCTGGGCCGGCATGCGGCCGATCTTGCGGGCCGGGTATCCGGCCTGGGCATCGGCGGGACGACGGGCGAATACTACGCATTGAGCTTCGACGAGCGCGTGCGCACGTTCGACACGGTCGCCGCCGCGGCCGGCGGCAAGACGTTCCTGACCGCGGGCATCAACGCGACCACGACGAAGGAGGTGCTGCGCCTCGGCCGTGAAGCGAAGCGCGCGGGGCTGAACGCGTTGCTCGTGGCGGCGCCGTACTATGCGCAGCCGACCCAGCAGGAACTGCTCGCGCACCTGCTCGCGGTCGACGACGCGCTCGACATGCCGATCATGCTGTATAACTTCCCGGCCCGCACGGGCACCGAAATCGGCGACGACATTCTCGAGACGCTGCTCGAGCGCAAGAACTTCGTCGCGATGAAGGAAAGCACCGGCGACATCGCGCATCTGCATCACCTGTCGACGCATTTCAGCGGCCGGCTCGTGCTGAGCTGCGGGATGGACGATCAGGCGCTCGAGTTCTTCGCGTGGGGCGCGCGCAGCTGGGTCGGCGGCGCATCGAACTTCCTGCCGGAAGCGCACACCGACCTGTTCGACGCATGCGTGAAGCGCGGCGATTTCGCGACCGGTCGCAAGCTGATGGCCCGACTGCTGCCGGTACTCGAACTGCTCGAGCGCAGCGGCAAGTTCATTCAGTACGTGCGCTACGGCTGCGAGCTGGCCGGGCTGCCGGTCGGCGTCGCGCGCGCGCCGCTCGGCGCGTTGTCGGGCGACGAGCGCGACGCGTTCGCGGAGCTCGTCAAGCCGCTTCTGCGCGACGGCCGGTAATCCGTCATGGGCTCGACTCTGGAATTCGCGCGGTTTCCGGCGCCGGACGGGATGAACGGGTGGTGGGAGAGCCTTCCGCCCGCACCGGACGCCAATGCCGTCAAGTCGGACAGCCGGTTCGACTGGGTCGTCGTCGGCGGCGGCATCACCGGGCTTTGTGCCGCGCGCCGGCTGGCGGAGCTGGCACCCGGTGCGTCCATCGCGCTCGTGGAGGCCGACCGGATCGGCCGCACCACGTCCGGGCGCAATTCCGGATTCTTCGTCGACCTGCCGCACGACATCAGCAGCGAAAGCTATTCGCGCAGCATCGACGAGGATCGTGCGGACGTGCGGTTTCAGCGGCACGGCATCGACTATGTGCGCGAGATCGTGCGGCGTTTCGGCATCGACTGCGACTGGCGCGACGACGGCAAATTCCACGCGTCGGTCAACCGGAAGGGCGCGGCCGCGCTCGCGCATTTCGCCGACGGGCTGTCGCGCATCGGCGAAGCATTCGAATGGCTCGATCAGCCGGCGATCCAGGCCGTGACCGGCACCGGGTTCTACACGGGCGCGCTGTTCACGCCGGGCTGCAGCACCGTGCAGCCGGCGGCGCTGATGCGCGGGCTGGCGGCGACGCAACCGGCGAACGTGACGGTGTTCGAGCTCAGCCCGGTGAAGCGGATCGAACCGCGCGGCGACACGCGCGTACTGCATTTCGCCGGCGGCACGATCGTCGCGAAGCAGGTGATCCTGTGCACCAACGCATACGCGGCGACCTTCGGCATGCATTCGAACGGTTTGCTGCCGGTCTATACGTTCGCGTCGCTCACGCGCCCGATGAACCCCGACGAAGTGGCGAGACTCGGCGGCACGCGCTCGTGGGCGCTGATTCCGGCCGATCCGATGGGCACGACGGTGCGGCGCCTGGTCACCGATCGCATTTGCGTGCGCAACCATTTCGCGTTCCGGCCGGACGTGAAGCTGTCGCAGGCCGATCTCGCGAAATCGCGGCATCTGCATCAGCGCTCGTTCGAGCGCCGCTTCCCGATGCTCGGCGGCGTCGAGCTCGAATATACGTGGGGCGGGCCGCTGTGCCTGTCCTCGAACAACGGTGCGCTGTTCGGCAGGCGCGACGACGGCCTCTACGAGGCGATCGGCTGCAACGGCCTCGGGCTGAGCCGCGGGTCGGCCTCCGGCAAGCTGATCGCCGAATACGCGCTCGGCGGATCGAACAGCCTCGTGCAGCAGTTGCTGAAGCAGCCGCATCCGCGTCCGCTGCCGGTTCGGCCGCTCGTCGACCTGGCCGTGTCGGCGACGATCTGGGCCAAGGAATTCTCGGCTGGTGCCGAGCTTTGATTTTTGAGGAAACGACATGACGACCCATCAGGATTGGAAACAGAAGGCGAACGCGTTGTCGCTCGACGGTCGTGCGTTCATCGCGGGGCAGCGCAGCGCGGCAGCGTCGGGTGAGACGTTCGCGACGCTCAACCCCGCTTCCGGCAACGCGCTCGCCGAGGTCGCGCGATGCGGCGAACGCGACGTCGACCGCGCGGTCGCGGCCGCGCGCGACGCGTTCGAATCGGGCGTCTGGTCGAAGGCCGCGCCCGCGCACCGCAAGGCGGTGCTGCTGCGCGTCGCGCAACTGATCGACGAGCATGCCGAAGAGCTCGCGCTGCTCGAGGCGCTGGAAGCCGGCAAGCCGATCGGCGAATGCCTGGGGCTCGACATTCCCGAGTCGGCCGCGTGCATCCGCTGGCATGCGGAAGTGACGGACAAGCGCTACGACGCGTTGTCGCCTTCCGGCGCCGGCGTCGTCAGCATGGTCACGCGCGAGCCGATCGGCGTCGTCGGCGCGGTGCTGCCGTGGAATTTCCCGGCGCTGATGCTCGCATGGAAAATCGGCCCCGCGCTGTCGGTGGGCAACAGCGTGGTCGTGAAGCCGGCCGAGCAGACGTCGCTGTCGACGCTGCGCATCGCGGATCTCGCGATGGAAGCCGGCGTGCCGCCGGGCGTGTTCAGCGTCGTCACGGGGTTCGGCGCCGAGGCCGGCGAGGCGATCGGCCGGCATCCGGACGTCGATCTCGTCGCGTTCACCGGTTCGACCGCCACCGGCAAGCGGTTCCTGCACTACTCGGCCGATACGAACCTGAAGCGCGTCGTGCTCGAGTGCGGCGGCAAGAATCCGCAGGTCATCCTGCCGGACGTCGCGAACCTCGACGCGGTGGCCGAGCAGGCAGTTGCGGCCGCGTTCTGGAACATGGGCGAGAACTGCAGCGCCGGCTCGCGGATCCTCGTTCCGTCGAGCCGCAAGGCGGAACTGCTGGAGAAGGTCCAGGCGGTGCTCGCCGGCTGGAAGACCGGCGATCCGCTCGATCCGGACGTGAAGCTCGGCGCGCTGATCGAACAGAAGCATTACGAGAAGGTGCTCGGCCATATCGAACAGGCGAAGGCGGAAGGCGCGCGCGTGGTATGCGGCGGGCGCGCGATCCTCGCGGAGACGGGCGGCTGGTTCGTCGAGCCGACGATCTTCGATCAGGTGACGCCGGAGATGCGCATCGCGCGCGACGAGGTGTTCGGGCCGGTCGTGTGCTTCATCGAATACGACGACGTCGACGACGCGGTGCGGATCGCGAACGATACGTGCTACGGGCTGGCCGCGTCGCTGTGGACCGACAACGTGAACAGCGCGCACAAGGTCGCCGCGCGGATTCGTGCGGGGACGGTCACGGTGAACTGCTTCGGCGAAGGCGACCTGTCGACGCCGTTCGGCGGCTTCAAGCAGTCGGGGTTCGGCGGCCGCGACAAGTCCGTGTACGCACACGATCAATATTGCGAGTTGAAGACCACCTGGTTGAAGCTCGACTAAGTGGGGCGCGCGCCGCGCACGCTGCACCCCGGGGCCGCGCGGCCCAGGCTGCAGGTTGCGGCGAAACCGTTTCGGCGGCTTGTCGAGCCGCCGATCGGCTGCGATGTTGTCCTGCACCATGTCGCGCGAGTATGGCCAGCGCCCGCTCGGCCGGCGAGAATGGCGCACGCGGCGCGCGACAGAACGAACGACGCTACGCCGCGTCGGCATCACGTATGGTGCGCTGCGCCCCCGCGCCGCGCAGTGGCCTGGCGCGGGGGCGGATGGGCGGCACCACGGCGCGCCTTGCCGTCTCCATCATCGCGCCGATAATGGCGACGCAGTGCACAATCGAGCGAGAATGGCGTCATCGCGACGCCGCCCGGCCGACTCGCAAGCCGTAATATTCAGATAATCGAAAGGCTTGCGATGAGCCTGCTCGCAGGCAGCCGATGGGGACTGCCGTCGACGAATGCGCTGACGCTGCGTCCGACCTCCGTTTTGAGAGTGAAAGCCATGTTGAAGAAGCAATTGTTTGCAGACCGACTCCTCGCGCAGATGCCGTCGCTTCGCGCGCTGCGGTGTTTCGTGACGGCGGCGCGCTACGAGAGCTTCACCCAGGCGGCCGAGGTGCTGTGCGTGACGCAGGCCGCGATCAGCCGGCAGATCAAGGAACTCGAGGATTCGCTCGACGTCGCTCTGTTCGAGCGCACCGGCCGGCATATCGCGCTGACGGATGCGGGGCGCGTCCTCTACAACGCGTCGTACCTGTCGATCATGAACATCGCCGAGGCGGCGGAGGCGGTGCGCCGCACCGACAGGCACGCGCTGATGATCTGCGTGTCGCATACGTTCTCGGCGCTCTGGCTGTCGTCGCGGCTGCCCGCGTTTCGCGAGCGGTTTCCGGATATCCGGCTGAACGTGATCGTCACCGAACACTTCATGGAACTCGACGGGCTCATCGAGCCCGATGTGATCATCACGAAGAACCCGCCGCGCGAGCCCGAGTTCGAAGCCGAGCCGCTGTTTCACGACATCGTGTATCCGGTTTGCAGCCCGTCCTTTCACGAACGCCATTTTCGCGGCCGGTCGCTGAAGCCGCTGGACCTGCTGTCGTGCCCGACCCTGAACCTGTCGATGCTCGGCCGCGCGCAGGTGTGCGAGCACGTCGATTGGCGCGTGTGGCGCAACTGGTTCCAGCAAGGCGACGGTACCGACACGCTGACCGAGAACAAATATCTGGAAAGCAACGACTACCGGTTGCTCGTCGCCCAGGCCGAGGCCAGCGAGGGGACGCTGCTGGGCTGGCATCACCTCGTGCACCGGCAGATCGAGCAAGGCACCCTGGTGCGTCCGGTACAGGACGTGCTGGTGTTCCGCGATCGCCATCACTATCTGATCACGCACCGGAATGCGCAGCCGCGCGAGGAATACCGGCTGTTCCGGAAGTGGCTGGGCGACGAGGTCGGCGTGATGATGCGCGGCTGGCTCGATGCCGGGGTCGAGATCGGTCAATAGCACGCTGCCCCCGCACCACGCGTTCGTCAGATGAAACCTGCGTCCGCAACCCCCAAAGGCTATCGCCGTCTGATCCCGTCCGTGACGGCGCTCGTCGAGTTCGAGGCGGTCGCCCGCCTCGGCAGCTTCACGCTGGCCGCGCACGAACTCGGCGTCACGCAGGCCGCGGTGAGCCGGCAGATCAAGTTCCTCGAGGACCTGCTCGGCACGCGCCTGTTCCATCGGCTGCATCGCTCGATCGAACTGACCGACGAGGGTGCGGCGCTGTACCGGGTGATGGCCGAGTCGATGCAGAAGATCGCCGGCGTGTTCGACCGTCTGACGAGCGGCCCGATCCGGCAGGAACTCGTCCTCGCGGCGACCTCCGCGTTCTCGCATTTCCGGCTGCTGCCGCGGCTTGCCGCACTGAAGGCCGCACAGCCCGAGTTGCAGCTTCGTCTCGCGACGCTGATGTTTACCGCCGATCTGCGCCACAACGAAATCGACATCGCGGTGCGCTACGGGAACGGTCGCTGGGCCGACGGCACCGCGATCCGCCTGTTCGACGAAGAAGTCTTTCCCGTCTGCTCGCCGGCCTGGCTGCGGCAGCACGGCGCGCCGGAATCGCTGGCGGAACTCGCCGCCGTCGCGCTGGTGGAGTCCGATTCGACGTCCGAGGGCTGGATGGGGTGGGAGGCGTGGTTCCATGCCGCCGGCTTTCGGCCCGACCGGTTGAATTACGCGCTGCGCTGCAGCTTATATACCGATGCGATCGATGCCGTCCGCTATGGTCATGGTGTCGCGCTCGGCTGGGGGCGGCTCGTCCACGACCTGCTCGACGCCGGGGAACTGGTGCGGTTGCCGGTGGCGTCCTTGCAGATGACGGACGCCTATTACATCCTGGTGCCGCACGGGAAGACGATCACGCCGGCGATCGACGGCCTCGTCGAATGGCTGCGCGCGGACGTCAGGCAGGACTGACGCAGGCGCGCCGGCAGACTTTCGCGGCGATTTTCGCTCTGTCCGCTTCGCATGATCCCAGGTAATACCAGAACGAAAATAAAGCGCGTTGACGCTCTTTTTCATCGATCCAATACTGAAATCGACGCGGAACATTCGAAGCCGCGCGATTTCACGAACCTTGGGATTGGAGAAAGACGATGTCCGAAGTGCAAGTCAAGACGCACGGCGACCTGATCCGCAGTCGCCAACCGGGCCACGGGATGCCCGGCGAACTGTTCGGCCGTCAGGACGTCTTCGAAACGGATGTCGAGATCTTCTTCCTGAAGCACTGGATCCTGGTTGGCGTGACGGCCGACGTTCCGGAGCCCGGCGACGTGTCGACCGTTGACATCGGCAAGTCGTCGATCTTCATCGTGCGCGACGACGACGAGAACGTCCGAACCTACCGGAACGTGTGCCGTCACCGTGGCGCGCGCATGAAGGAGGCGGGGAAGTCGACCGTTGGAATGCTCGTGTGTCCTTATCATCAATGGACGTACGACCTCGATGGCACGCTGCGCCACGCGACGCACATGGGCAAGGATTTCGACACGACCTGCCGCAGCCTGATTCCGGTGAAGACGCGCATCATCGGCACGCACATCTTCGTGTGCCTCGACGACGATGCACCCGAGGACATCGCGAAGCTCGAGGACACGATGGCGCCGCGCTTCGCGCCGTACGACCTGCGGCATACAAAGATCGCGTTCGAGCAGGAGATCGTCGAGCACGGCAACTGGAAGCTGGTGATCGAGAACAACCGCGAGTGCTATCACTGCGCGGGCACCCATCCCGAGCTGACCGCGTCGTTCCTGCCCGAGGATTTTGGCTTCTGCCCGGAAAACCTCACGGACGAACAGCTTCGGGCGTTCGAGGAATACCAGGCGCGCAACGCCAGCTGCCAGGCGAACTGGGCGCGCGAAGGCTTCCTCGGCTCGGCCGTCGAATGGCTCGATGAGGATGCCGTCACGCAGTTCAGGACGCAGCAGCTCGTGATCGCCGGCGCGGGCGAATCGCAGACGATCAGCACGAAGGTGGCGAGCACGAAGCTGTTCGGCGACCTGCAACGGCGCGATCTCGGCGATACGCATCTGTGGACGCACAATTCGTGGACCCACGTGATGAGCGACCACGCGGTGATTTCGTACATCATCCCGCTCGCACCGGACAAGACGCTCGTGCGCACGAAATGGCTCGTCCATGCCGACGCGGTCGAGGGCGTCGATTACACGCTGTCGGATCTGACCGAGGTATGGGTCGCGACGAATACGCAAGACAAGCACCTCGTCGAGATCACGCACGCGGGCACCCAGGATCCTGCGTATGCGCCGGGCGTGTTCTCGCCGTTCACCGAGGCTTACGTCGACCGGTTCTCGCGCTGGTACGGCGCGCGGTTGAGCGCGCACGGGATCTGATGGAGGCGAGACGCGTCGGGAGGGCGATTTCGGATCCTTTCTCAGCGGTGTGCGATGCCGGCCCGATTGACGTTGACTTCTCCTGGCCCATCGGTCCGCTCGGCTGACCGGTCCCGCCTCGCGGGATTTCAGAATTGAAACTTCGATTCCATATCTGAGCCGGTACGAAGCCGGCCTACGCGCCCGAGCCCCATCCATCAACGCCGTCCGTGTGATATTCGATGTGGCCTGCTTCTTGCCTTTACGAGACGACATGCTCGATGTGCTCTCGTCCGACCGTTCTCTCCTGACGAAACGAACCGCACAGTTCGAGGCGACCCGCTTTTCAATCGTAAGGTGAATGCAATGACTGACTACGGCAAACGAAACACGGTTTCCGGGAACGATGCGCGTCGCGTTGCGCGCGAACGCGCGTTGGAAGCAGATCGATCCGCGCCGACGCGCGAATCGTCCGGTGAACGCCGCCGCGATACGAACTGGGCGTGGGCAAAGGGAACGGCCGGCTACGACTGGATGGATCACGCACCGCTGTTCGATCACCGCGATTGATCCTGTCGCGAGCGCGGTTCGTGCCACGGGCTCGCCGTGCTTCGACCGACGACCGGACCGGCCGGCGAGCGGTCCCTTATTTCCGTTTGGTCGGCTGGATGCTATTCGTCGTCGCGATGTCGATAGCGACCATCCGGCGATCTGGCGAACATGTCGACTGGCGAAAGCCGCGACGATGCAACCGCGAATGACCGACGCGACGATCCGAACGCCGCCCAATGAAGCAGGCGGGCGGAGCACGGCGCGGCGGCGAACTCAATTCAACCATTCACTATCCATGGCCGCCGTGACGCCTACCCCCATCCAGTCCATCCTGATCGCGAACCGCTCGGAAATCTCGATCCGCGTGATGCGTGCCGCCGCCGAACTGAATATGCGTACGGTGGCGGTGTATTCGAAGGAAGACCGCCTCGCGCTGCATCGCTTCAAGGCGGACGAGAGCTACCTGATCGGCGAAGGCAAGAAGCCGCTCGCCGCGTATCTCGACATCGACGACATCCTGCGCGTCGCGCGGCAGGCTAAGGTCGACGCGATCCATCCCGGCTACGGCTTCCTGTCGGAGAACCCCGATTTCGCGCAGGCCGTGATCGACGCCGGCATTCGCTGGATCGGCCCGTCGCCGGAAGTGATGCGCACGCTCGGCAACAAGGTGGCCGCGCGCAACGCGGCGATCGCCGCCGGAGTGCCCGTGATGCCCGCGACCGCGCCGCTGCCGGACGATCTCGACGCATGCCGCGCGCTGGCCGCGCAAGTCGGCTATCCGCTGATGCTGAAGGCGAGCTGGGGCGGCGGCGGACGCGGGATGCGCGTGCTGGAAAGCGATCAGGATCTCGAAACACTGCTGCCCGTCGCGCGCCGGGAGGCGCTGGCCGCGTTCGGCAACGACGAGGTATACGTCGAGAAGCTCGTGCGCAATGCGCGGCACGTCGAGGTGCAGGTGCTCGGCGACCTGCACGGCACGGTCGTGCATTTGTACGAGCGCGACTGCACGGTGCAGCGGCGCAACCAGAAGGTGGTCGAGCGGGCGCCGGCGCCGTATCTCGACGACGCGGGCCGGCAGGCGCTGTGCGAATCGGCGCTGCGCCTGATGCGCGCGGTTGGTTATACGCATGCAGGCACCGTCGAATTCCTGATGGACGCCGACACCGGCCAGTTCTACTTCATCGAGGTGAACCCGCGCATCCAGGTCGAGCATACGGTGACCGAGATGATCACCGGCATCGACATCGTGAAGGCGCAGATCCGCATCACCGAAGGCGGCCGGATCGGCCTCGCCGAGGACGCGACGGACGGCGACGGCACGCTCGTCGCGCGCGCGGCCGGCGTGCCGGAGCAGCAGGCGATTCCGCTGAATGGCAACGCGTTGCAATGCCGGATCACGACCGAGGACCCGGAGAACGACTTCCTGCCCGACTACGGGCGGCTCACGGCCTATCGCAGCGCGGCGGGCTTCGGCGTGCGCCTCGACGCCGGCACCGCCTACGGTGGCGCGGTGATCACGCCGTACTACGACTCGCTGCTGGTCAAGGTGACGACCTGGGCGCCGACGGCCGCCGAATCGATCCACCGGATGGATCGCGCGCTGCGCGAGTTCCGGATCCGCGGCGTCACGTCGAACCTGCAGTTCCTCGAGAACGTGATCAATCACCCGGCCTTCATCGCGGGCGACGTGACGACGCGCTTCATCGACAGGACGCCGGAGCTGCTCGCATTCGCGAAGCGCGGCGATCGCGCGACGAAGCTGCTGCGCTATCTCGGCGAGCTGAACGTGAACGGCAACGCCGAGATGAGCGGCCGCACGCTGCCGGCATTGCCGCTGCCGAAACCCGTGCTGCCGAAGGTCGATACGGCGGTGGCGATTCCGGCCGGCACGCGCGATCGACTGCGCGAGCTCGGCCCCGAGAAGTTCGCGCGCTGGATGCTCGACCAGAAGCAGGTGCTGCTGACCGACACGACGATGCGCGATGCGCACCAGTCGCTGTTCGCGACGCGCATGCGCACGGCCGACATGCTGCCGATCGCGCCGTTCTACGCACGCGAGCTGTCGCAGCTGTTCTCGCTCGAATGCTGGGGCGGCGCGACCTTCGACGTCGCGCTGCGCTTCCTGAAGGAAGACCCGTGGGAGCGGCTCGCGCTGCTGCGCGAACGCGTGCCGAACATCCTGTTCCAAATGCTGCTGCGCGGCTCGAACGCGGTCGGCTACACGAACTACGCGGACAACGTCGTGCGCTTCTTCGTGCAGCAGGCCGCGAGCGCGGGCGTCGACGTGTTCCGCGTGTTCGATTCGCTGAACTGGGTGCGCAACATGCGCGTGGCGATCGATGCGGTCGGCGAGAGCGGGATGCTCTGCGAAGGCGCGATCTGCTACACCGGCGACCTGTTCGACACGTCGCGCTCGAAATACGACCTCAAGTACTACGTCGGCATCGCGCGCGAGCTGCAGCGGGCCGGCGTGCACGTGCTCGGCATCAAGGACATGGCCGGCATCTGCCGCCCGCAGGCGGTCGCGACACTCGTGAAGGCGCTCAAGGAAGAAACCGGGCTGCCGGTGCATTTCCATACGCACGACACGAGCGGGATCGCCGCGGCGTCGGTGCTCGCGGCGGTCGGTGCGGGCTGCGACGCGGTGGACGGCGCGCTCGACGCGATGAGCGGGCTCACGTCGCAGCCGAACCTGTCGAGTATCGCGGCGGCGCTGGCCGGCAGCGAACGCGATCCCGGGCTGGATCAGGACCGCCTGCACGAAGCGTCGATGTACTGGGAAGGCGTGCGCCGTTATTACGCGCCGTTCGAATCGGAGATTCGCGCGGGCACGGCCGACGTCTACCGTCACGAGATGCCCGGCGGCCAGTACACGAACCTGCGCGAGCAGGCGCGCTCGCTCGGCATCGATCATCGCTGGACCGAGGTGTCGCGTGCGTATGCGGACGTCAATCGCCTGTTCGGCGACATCGTGAAGGTCACGCCGACGTCGAAGGTGGTCGGCGACATGGCGCTGATGATGGTCGCGAACGACCTCGGCGTGGACGACGTGCGCAATCCGGACAAGGACATCGCGTTCCCCGAGTCGGTCGTGTCGCTGTTCAAGGGCGAGCTGGGTTTCCCGCCCGACGGCTTCCCGGCGGACCTGTCGCGCAAGGTGCTCAAGAGCGAACCGCCGGCGCCGTATCGTCCCGGCGATCAGCTTCCGCCGGTCGACCTCGACGCGGCACGCAAGCAGGCCGAGACCGCGTGCGAACGCCCGCTGGACGACCGGCAGCTCGCGTCCTACCTGACGTATCCGAAGCAGACGGTCGACTATTACGCGCACGTTCGCGCCTACAGCGACACGTCGGTCGTGCCGACGCCGGCGTTCCTGTACGGGCTGCAGCCGCAGGAAGAAGTGGCGATCGACATCGAGCCGGGCAAGACGCTGCTCGTGTCGCTGCAGGGTCAGCACGCCGACGCGCAGGATGGCATCGTGAAGGTGCTGTTCGAACTGAACGGCCAGTCGCGTTCCGCGCTGGTCGAGCAGAAGAGCGTCGTGCAGGCGGGCAAGGAGCGTCATGGCCTGCAGCGTGCCGATCCGGCCAATCCGCTGCATGTCGCCGCGCCGATGCCGGGCTCGGTGGTCACGGTCGCCGTGCAGCCGGGGCAGCGTGTGTCGGCCGGCACGACGCTGATCGCGCTCGAGGCGATGAAGATGGAAACGCACATCGCGGCGGAGCGCGACTGCGAGATCGCGGCCGTGCATGTGAAGCCGGGCGAGCGAGTCGCGGCGAAGGATCTGCTGATCGAGCTGAAAGACCCGGCGCAATGACGGTTGCCGCGCCCGGTCGTATTCGCGAAGCCGATCGGGTGCAGCCGCGAGGATCGCGAACCGCGCGAGCGGTTCGGCCAGATGCGCGAGCGTGCGATGGAAGCGCTGCGGCTCGTCCCTTACGCGCGCTCGACGAGCGGCTACACGGCTGCCGTGCCGAAGCACGCGTTGCAGGCGGCGCGCGACGTGTGCGCGATATCGGCGGCCGGGTCGTTGATGTCGGCGATCGGCTCGGGCGGGCGACGCGGGCGGCATGGCAAGCGCGGCGACGCCTGGCGTGCGTCGATGCCCCGGCCGTCGATCGCTCCCGCGCCGGCCCGCAGCACGCACGACGCATGGATGGCGGTGTGTCGCGCGCGCGTCCGGCGTCGCAGGTCGTTGCGTCTAGACGTTGATGACGCCGCGCCCGAGCTCGACCACGCGACCGCCGACGCTGATTTCACCGTTCGAGCTGACCGACAACCGCAGCAGGCAAGGCCGGCCGACGGCTTCACCCTGTTCGACCTGAAACGCGGCGGGCAGCGCGTGATGGGCCGGGTCATCTCGATCTCGTGTGAGAGGGGCGTGCTGGTCGGGGCGCGCGAGCATCGCCCGGATGTCGGGATGCTTCGGCACGATCCTGCATTCTGCCGGACCGAGCGCATCGATCGATGCGCCGTCGCTCGGCATTTCAATTTTCGTGCATCATCAGGGTTCTCCGCTTCGGCCCGGCCACGCGAATTTTCGCAACGATCGCGCCAATTTTTTCGCCGGAGCAGACGGCCGCCTGCGAATCCGGAATCGTCCGGTTCAATCACAACGACGCCGTGCCCATGCAACACAGGTCGTGTTCAGTGTCGCTCAACGCTTGCAGCATCCTGCATGCAGGAGGAAGACATGGCATCCGACGGAAGCCACCTGAAAACCGGGGGTGGACTCGCGAACGCATCGGCGGGCACCGCTTCGCCGCAAACCATGCTGGACGCGCTCGCACGCGGCGTGGAACACCTGCTGATCCCGGCCGACACGCCGTGGCCCACGGCGCAGCTCTACCTCGCGGACAACGACCGACCGTGGAAATTCTCCGCTGTCCTGGTCGCGATCGTCGCGCGGCGCGATCCGACGATCCTGCTGACCAAGCGATCGTCGGGGCTCAGCGAATACTCGTCGCACGTGAGTTTTCCCGGCGGACGTCCGGCGGAATCGGACACCAGCATCGGCGCGACCGCGCTGCGCGAGGCGTTCGAGGAAATCGGCCTCGCGCCCGATGCGGTGCGGATGATCGGAAGCCTGCCGATTCATAAAACGAGAAAGCGCAATCACGCCATTTTTCCCGTGATCGGCTTCGTGTCGGAAACAGCCGCATGGGAAGCCGCACCCGCTGAAGTCGAGGCGATCTTCGAGTTTCCGTTTTCGACGCTGCTGAATCCCGATCTGCCGCGGCAATACGGCGACGGCGAACGCGCCGGCGCCTGGTACTGGGCGGATCAGACGCAGGACATCTGGGGCGTGACCGCGTTCATCCTGAAATCGCTGGCGGGTCTGGTGCGCGATGCCGCGGGCGGAGAGTGTGCACGTCCCGACTAGTTTCACGCACGGGGCCTCGGGCCCGCCGAGTCACGCGTGCCGCTCGCGGCGCGTCGCTCAGTGTGACGACACGAACACCGCATCCTCGAACGCCGCCGGAATCGCGAACTGCGCACGCATGCGCTTCGTCTCCTGCGCGGGCGTGAGCCCGAACAGCCGCTTGAATTCCCGGCTGAACTGCGACGGGCTCGCATAACCGACCGCATGGCCGGCCGCCTCTGCGGTCAGGTCCTGGCGCACCATCAGCAAGCGCGCCTGATGCAACCGCGTCGACTTCAGGTACTGCATCGGCGACACCTGCGTGATCGCCTTGAAGTGGCTATGGAAGCTCGGCACGCTCATGCCGGCTTCCGCGGCCAGTTGCGCGACGTCGAGCGATTGCGCGTAGTCGGCATGAATCAGGCGCAGCGAACGGCCGATCCGGCCGAACTGTCCGCGCATCGCCAGCGCGTTGCGCATGGCGCTGCCCTGCGCGCCGGTGAGCACGCGGAAATACAGTTCGCGCAGCAACCCGCGGCCGAGTATCGCCGCTTCGAGCGGCCGGTGCAGCGCTTCGACGAAACGCAGCACGGTCGCCTGCATCGCGTCGTCCATCGGCGTCGACATCATGCTTCTCGGCGCCTGCACGGGTTCGGCGATCCCTTCGCGGTCGATCTGCGCGGCCAGTTCGGCGGCCATCGGGAAATCGAGGTGCAGATACAGCGCGAGCAGCGGGTGCGCCGCCGTTGCGTCGGTTTCCATGCTGAACGGGACGGGCACCGAGACGGCCAGGTAGTGGGCCTCGTCGTACAGGTAGCGCTCGCCGCCGAAATAGCCGCGCTTGCTGCCCTGGCAGACGATCACGATGCCCGGGTCGTACAGCACCGGCGTGCGCGACAGCGCGCGGTTCGAGCGCAGGATGCGCACGCTCGGCAGTGCGGTCAGGTTGTAGCCTTCGTCCGGCGCCAATGCATGCAGCAACGCGATCAGGTGTTGGCGGCTGCGCGCGGGCAGCCGCGGCGATCGGGACGAAGAGGGCGCGGTGCTCATAGTTTTGTGCAAGAAAATCAGCGGAACCGGGCTTAGGTTACGTGGATCGTCAGACTAGTATGCATGCTTCGATCGACATTCGGGAGAAGCTCACATGGCATCCGGCACTATCATGCTCATCACCGGCGTCAGCAGCGGCTTCGGCCGCGCGCTCGCACAAGCGGCGCTGGCCGCGGGTCATACGGTGGTCGGCACCGTGAGAAGCGAAGCGGCGAAGCGGGCGTTCGAAGCGCTGTCCCCGCATGCGGCCATCGGGCGCGTGCTCGACGTGACCGACTTCGAGCGCATCGACGGCGTCGTCGCGGCGATCGAGTCGAGCGTCGGGCCCGTCGACGTGCTGGTGAACAACGCCGGTTACGGGCACGAAGGCATCATGGAGGAGTCGCCGCTGTCGGAGATGCGCCGACAGTTCGACGTGAACGTATTCGGCGCCGTCGCGATGATGAAGGCCGTCGTGCCGTTGATGCGCGCACGCCGGCGCGGCCGCATCCTGAACATCACGTCGATGGGCGGCCACATCACGATGCCCGGCATTGCCTATTACTGCGGCAGCAAGTTCGCGCTGGAAGGGATTTCCGAGACGCTCGGCAAGGAGCTCGAGCCGTTCGGCATCGCGGTGACCGCCGTGGCGCCGGGCTCGTTCCGCACCGACTGGGCCGGCCGTTCGATGACGCGCACGCCGCGCTCGATCGCCGATTACGACGCGCTCTTCGAGCCGATCCGTCACGCGCGCGAGGAGAACAGCGGCCGTCAGTTGGGCGATCCCGCGAAGGCCGCGCGTGCCATGCTCGCGGTCATCGAGGCGGACCATCCGCCGGCCCATCTGTTGCTCGGCAGCGATGCGCTTCGGCTCGTGCGCGCCAAATGGTCGGCGCTGGAAGACGACATGCGCGCGTGGGAGGCGGTGACCGTGTCGACGGACGGTTGAGGCACGAGGGTCGGGGCGTGCGAAATCGCACGGTTAGTTGCGTTGAATGGTCAAGTCTCGGGATGCGAGCACACCGCTTCGAGGTTGTGCCCGTCCGGACCGGTGACGAACGCGGCATGGTCGTTCGCGCCACACATCGTCGTTGCCCGCGGAGAACCGATACACGGCGGTATGCAATTGGCTTCATGACACGGTCGCGGTTTTCCGCTACAACACTCAGGTGCCGCATCGACCGGCGCGGTGTGCCGCCGCGTCGCAGTTCGACACCGACATCCGCCCGGGTGGCCGGCCGGCACGTGACGTTCACCTACCCCAAAGGAGCCTGAAGCCATGCCTTACATCACCACGAAGGACAGCGTCGACATCTTCTACAAGGACTGGGGCCCGAAGGATGCGCAGCCGATCATGTTCCACCACGGCTGGCCGCTGTCTTCCGACGACTGGGATGCCCAGCTGCTGTTCTTCGTTCAGAAGGGCTATCGCGTGGTCGCGCACGATCGTCGCGGCCACGGCCGGTCGGCGCAGGTTTCCGACGGCCACGACATGGATCACTACGCGGCGGACGCGTTCGCGGTGGCCGAAGCGCTCGACCTGCGCAACGCGGTCCATATCGGCCACTCGACCGGCGGCGGCGAAGTCGCGCGCTACGTGGCCCGCCACGGCGAGCCGGCAGGCCGCGTCGCGAAGGCGGTGCTGGTCAGCGCGGTGCCGCCGCTGATGCTGAAGACCGATGCGAACCCGGAAGGCCTGCCGCTCGAGGTCTTCGACGGCTTCCGCAAGGCGCTTGCCGACAATCGCGCGCAGTTCTTCCTCGACGTGCCGTCGGGCCCGTTCTACGGCTTCAACCGGCCGGGCGCGACGGTGCATCCGGGCGTGATCCAGAACTGGTGGCGCCAGGGCATGATCGGCAGCGCGAAGGCGCACTACGAAGGCATCAAGGCGTTCTCGGAAACGGACCAGACCGAAGACCTGCGGTCGATCTCGGTGCCGACGCTCGTGTTGCACGGCGAAGACGACCAGATCGTGCCGATTGCCGATTCGGCGCTGAAGTCGGTCAAGCTGCTGAAGAACGGCACGCTGAAGACGTATCCGGGGTATTCGCACGGGATGCTGACGGTCAACGCCGATGTGCTGAACGCCGACCTGCTGGCCTTCGTCCAGTCGTAACGCTGGCGGCGCAAGCCCGTTCTCGCGGGCTGCGCCGCGCTGGCCGGTGATGCCGGCCAGCCTCCTTCCGCTTCGCCGGCGGGTTTGACCGGCTACGCGGAACGATGCTGCCGGCACGACACCGCGAAGTCGCCACGGCGCCGCGTAGCGTTCGGCTCGCTACCGTCGATTCCCCCTCGATGCACCGCACGATTGCGGCCAGTCGCCAGTCGCCAGTCGCCCACCGCCCACCGCCCCCCACCCCCACCCCCCCCCCCCCCCCCCCACCCC
>NZ_QTPZ01000062.1:0-24619 GCF_003853505.1 Burkholderia sp. Bp9015 | reverse complement strand
GCGGTCGCCTGCTGCTCGCGCGACGTCGCCGCGATTTCGGCGACCGACGTCGTCACCTGCAGCGACGACTGCTGCGCCTGCGACACGAGGCTCGCGAGCTGTTCGGCCATCCGGTTGAAGCCGTCCTGCAGCGTGCCGAATTCGTCGCTGCGGCGCAGGTCGAGCCGCTGCGCGAGGTTGCCGGTGCGCATTGCGTCGTGCACCTCGACGAGCCGCGCCATCGGCCCCGTGATCGCGCGGAACAGCGCATAGCCGGTCGCCAGCGCGACCAGCAGCACGACGCTCAGCGCGGTCGCGAGCGTCGCTTCCGCCGTATTGACCGACGTGCGGATCTGCCGTGCCGAATCGTCGGCCTGGCCGCGGTTTTCGTCGACCAGCGCGTCCGCGACACGGACTACGTTCTCCCACGCCGTCGTCACGTGCGCGAAGTTGGCCCGCGCAGCCGCGCGGTCGCTCGCCGCCGCATGCGCTGCGTCGTTCAACAGCGGCAGGTACTGGTCGTATGCGGCACGGAGCGCGGCGAAGCGCGCCTTGTCGTCGTCGCGGAACAGCGTCGCCTCGTATTGCGTCGACGCCTGATCGAAACGCCGCAGCGCTTCCGGAATCCGATCGAGATCGCGCTTCGTGCCGTCCGAATCGCCGTCGCTGAAGATCGCGCGTTCGACCATCGTATAGCTTTGATTGGTCGCGGCGCGCAGCGACGTCGACAGGTACAGGCCCGGTACCGAATCCCGCTGGAGGCTGTCGGCAGCGGCGTCGATTGCCGTCAATCGGGTGTATGAAATCGCGGCCATGACCAGCATCAGCACGAAGATCGCGCCGAAGCTGAGCACGATGCGCTTGCCGAGCGTGAAGCGTCCGCCGCGCAGCAGGGCGGGCAAAGGGGGCGTGCCGGCGCGGGGCGTCGTCGCAGTGGCCATGTCTATCTCCCGTAGGGCTTGGGTCGTCTGGATCCGGCGGCGCGAAAGGCAGAGAAAACGATTCGGTCGCGGGTCGGCGCGATCGATCGAATCGTTCCGGACGGGTGCCCGATTGCCGACGCCCCGCATGCTGTCATGCGGCGCGTCTGATCGCAATCGAATTTTTTACGCATTGAGCCATGCTTTTTTCATCCCATTAAAGATAGGTCAATACGCAGACGTTTGCGGAAATTTGAAAGGGAGCAGGGGTAGGTTGCTGCCGGTATTTCGGCCGGCCGGCCGACGATTTGGGCATCGGCGGCCTGAAATGCGGAACAATGACGCATGATCGAATCGTCTGAAATCTAATTGAAATGTTTCCGATATGGGGATGTGAGCACGACTATCGATTTTCGTGTCGCCCAACTCGTGAAAGCCACGCAAAGACTCTGTAAGTTGGTGAAGAGGCGGCGGGAGAATGAAGCGATGAAGAAGACGAAATGGCTCTGTCAAGTTGACGAGCGCGCGCTACGTGTCTTCCTCAAGAGTCGTTATCCTTATCAGACAACTTCGTTGGCTGCGGGAGAGTCAGTCCAACCATGCCATGTCGCGAGGCGTTCTTTGAGTATGGCGCGATGACATACCGCGTTCATTTGATGTCTCGGCAGGGAATTTCAGCCTTCACCGCCGGATAACTGCGCAGTTGATCGGTCACAATCTTACGCAGCACCGGGTTTGAGCGCAGCATCCGCCGGAAGAAGCGCTTGCGTGCTGGCAACGCAAACCGCCACCGGGATTGCTACTGCACTCCGATTGCGGCGCCCAATACGTCAGTCGCGCGTACCGGAAATTGACCGCCGCGTTCAAGATGAACGTTTCAATGAGCCGCCGTGCCAACGCCTGGGATAACGCCCCCCCGATGGAGAGCTTCCTCAAGACGTTGCAGGTCGAAAGAATCTACCAGACTCACTACGATACGCGTGCCCACGCCCGAGGCGGCGCTTGTCCTTGGGCACGGAAATTCTCAGAAATGTTGTCCTTGGAAGCATCGCTTGCCTCCGTTCGCGCATTCCGTTGGAACCGAGCGGTGAATGCCGTCGATCAAATCTGCACGACATCCCGACCGAAACCTGTCCACCTCATCAGTCACAGCTAAGGCCTGCGCCCCAGATCCTTGGATATGGGGCGCGACCGATCAGGTGGAGGTCGAGCGTACCTTCCCCAGGATCGTGCATGTGGAGGCGGTTCGTCCGCGCGGCGTGGTGCAGGACTTGTGAATCCTTCCGCCAAGACGCCTAGAATTCAGTCATGGCTGCATTCCACATTCACAAGGAGGCTGTCATGACTCAGTCGATGATTGGTTGGGTGGTTGGTCTTGCGGTGGTCGCGGTGGTTGCAGTCGCGTTGGCGCGCCGTTACCAGAGCGAACATTCAAGTATGGAAGTCGTTCAGTGGCTGGACTCCCATCACTTGGGGTGGATGCATCGCAAACATTGACCTCTCGGCGCTGGCGGCGATAAACCCCGCCTTGCCGAAGTTTACCGGGAGCCAAACACACGGATGCAGGCGGGCGGGTGAAGTCTGCCATGTCGTTGTCTCGCCAGGGGTCTTGGCAAGGAAGGCATCATGGATGATGAAGTGTGTACGACCCACACGCACGTGGCACGCCTTCGCGTGATGCAGACCACGTCTGGGCGCTATCGCGGAATCGTCCACTTGCACCGCATCGGAGAGGATCCCGGCACCTCTGATCAACACGATACCGAAGGGGATTTTGCATCGGACGTGGAGGCGCGTGACGCCGCACGAACGCTCGCACGCAGATTGCTCGAAGAGCAAATCCAGGGGCACGAAAAGGCGCAAGGCATCGATTGAATCTGCGTCGGCGGCCTGGTCGTTACGCAACGTCGATCGGCAACGCGACGTCCATCAGCGCGTAGCGCGCCAGTCGCACAATGCGGCCGCTCGTCCGTTGATCTGCCTTGAGAGCACGGGATAGAAAGGAATGTCGGCTTACGACGCGAGTTTCCCGTTGACCGGCAGCATGGCGTCGGCTCGCGCAATTTCGGATCGGGACGCACGTCTCCGATTGACGCGCGCTCCCATGCATTGCTGTTCAACAGAGAGCCGTATCAAAGAACTGCGTCGAACATCCAATGTTCGCCTCGGTTCTGATCGATGATGTCTTCTGCGTAACGTTGCGAAGCCCGGCGTGCGTCACCGGCACTGGCAAACGGCGAACCGTCGACAAGCTTGAAGGTCTGGCTCCGGGTCAGCGTGGTGTTAGTGCCACGCAGGCAAACCTTGACCGCCGCGTCGAAACCGGCTTCGTAGTTGTGAGTACGGCCAGCGCCTGTGTGAAAGTGAGGATAAATCAGCGGATATATTTCGAATCCGCGATAGGTACGCATACTCATGATGAACTCCCGGTGATTGATGGCTACGAATTGCGTAGAGGAGCGCAATCAATCCTGTATCGGCGCTACATGGTTAGCGTCGAACAAGTCTGTTTCGAGGCACACCGGGCGAAGCCCGTTCGTCTTTGTGCCGGAAATTGATACGCCCTTTGATGAGGTCATAGACCGACAATTCCAGTGGACCTATCCGTCATTTTGTGGGCGGGGCATATCATGAGAGGTAAAAGTCATGGATATGCCAATGAAGAAGAAACGGAGAACAGTAGCCTCTCAGGCAGCGGCCCGCGGGCCGCTGCCTGAGTTGCCCAAAGAACTGCTGGACCAACTGGTCAAGGGGCCGATGACGCCGACCGAGGTTCAGGATCTGATGCTGGCGTTCAACAAAGCGGTCATCGAACGCGCGATGGGCGCCGAAATGAATCTACATCTGGGCTACCCGTCGGACCAGTCCAAGCCGCCCGGACAAGCCAACGAGCGCAACGGCGCCAGCGGCAAGACGGTCATCACGGATCGCGGCCCGGTTCGTGTCGAAGTCCCTCGTGACCGTGACGGCAGCTTCGAGCCGATCCTGATTCCCAAGCACGAGCGCCGCTTCACCGGCTTCGACGAACGCATCATTGCGATGTACGCGCGTGGCATGAGCGTGCGCGAGATTCAAGGATTTCTGGCCGAGCAATACGGCACCGAAGTGTCGCCCGACTTCATCAGTTCGGTCACCGACGAGGTGATGGCCGAAGCGCTGAGCTGGCAGCGCCGCCCGCTCGAGGCGATGTATCCGGTCGTGTTCTTCGACGCGCTGCGGGTCAAGATCCGCGACGACGGCGTGGTCAGCAACAAGGCCGTCTATCTGGCCTTGGGCATCCAGGCCGATGGCCAGCGCGACGTGCTGGGCCTCTGGATCGAGCAGACCGAGGGCGCCAAGTTCTGGCTCAAGGTGTTCAACGAACTCAAGACGCGCGGCTGCCAGGACATCCTGATCGCCGTGGTCGATGGCCTGAAAGGACTGATCGAGGCGATCAGCGCAGCCTATCCGCGGACCACCGTTCAGACCTGCATCGTGCATCTGATCCGCAACAGCCTCGAATACGCCAGCTACAAGGACCGTAAGGTACTCGCCACTGCGCTGCGCCCGATCTACGCGGCTGCCAGCGAAGAGGCGGCAAGGCAAGCGCTGCAAGACTTCGCCGACGGACCCTGGGGGGCGAAGTACCCGACGATCGTGCAGTCGTGGCAACGCGCGTGGGAGCACGTCGTGCCGTTCTACGTGTTCCCGCCGGAGATTCGACGGGTCGTGTACACCACGGATGAAATACACAAGCCCCCACGCCGTACTTCGCTCGTTCGCTATGTCCGCGCTTCCGGCCACCGTATCGGCGCGCTGTCTGATTTGGGGCGCGACTGCTTCCACCGGTTAAACAGTCTTTGATAGGTTCGCTCAGACTGCTCAGCCACGGCTCGTTCCTGCTGACGGACACTCTTCAGACTGTAGGCGGCAGCCGGACCTTTGCGCGAGCCATGCTGCGCCGGCATTCCAGCCTGCAGTTCCAGCGCACGTAACTTGTGTGCGGTCAACGCGGGACGGTCCCACGCGAACGGCTCGTCGCGTGTCAGCACATACCATACGATCACTGCGAGTTTGCGAGCGGTCGCGACGACAGCAATTTGCTGGCCGCGGCGATCGCGCACGCGTAGGAAGAAGGCGCGCAGCGGCCCAGGCGCCTGCGTGGCGCCCCAGGCAGCCTCGACCAGCATCGCCCGTGCGTAAGAGCGCCCGCGCTTGGTGATGTGGCCGTGCCTGGCCGGTGTCGGGCCGGACTGATAGACCGACGGATTGAGCCCGAAGTAGCTCACCAGCTTCTCCGGATTCGGAAACCGCTCGATGTCGCCAATGGCAGATAGCAGCCCGATCGCCACCGTGGTGTTGACGCCGGTGATCGTCAGTATCACGCGCAATCGCGCGTCGTCGATGGTCGCTTGCGCGAGTGCTTGCTCCACCTCGCGCAGATCCTCACCGAGGCGGTCCAGTTCGCGCAGCCGCTGCTCAACACCGAGTCGCTCGTCCAACGGAAGCGGTTGAACGCCGAGCCAGGCACGCCCCTTCTTGCCAAACAGATCGGTGGCGGGGCATCGCTCGATCAGATGCGCGGCCAGAACCGCATGAATCTCGTTCTTCAGCCGCGTGCGCTGCCGCACCAGCTGTGAACGACGCGAGATCTGTCGGCGCAACGCCAGCGTGTGCTCGTCCGGCATCCATACTTCCGGCAGAAAGCCGCTTGCATACAACTGCGCCAGTACGGCTGCCTCGATCTTGTCCGTCTTGACGCGAGCCTCCGCGATCAGCCGAATTTGCAGCGGATTGGCAATCGCCACGCGCGCGACGTGCCGACGAAGCACGTTGACGATGGCGGCAGTGTTGCCGGTTGCTTCGAGCACCACATGATCGGTGGCGCGCAGCTTCTCGGCAAAACGCTCCAGTTCGTCGCGTCGCAACCCGGTGCGGCCGCCTGCATGCAGCGTGCCATCCTCCAGGTACGCGATCTCGGCCACTGAGCTCGAGACGTCAAACCCCACGATTCGCATAACCGTCTCCCGTATCAGATCACTGTTGGGAGCCGGTGGGACAGCACGACAACTATGGATTCGCGCTCACAGCGCAACCGGGCGGGTCGCAGGGGCGGCCAACTACTAACACGAGCTCGCGGCTCATCGTGTAACAACGGCCTGCCCACCCGAAGTGCTCCCCAGTGCCCCTGTCCCGGATGGTCACACCATACGCTCAAACCACTCGGCGCGGAAACGCGAGGCACCGGCTATATCATGCCGGTTACGAACGCCATAGAAAGTTTGAACATGCAGTTGCGCAAGATCATCAAGACCCGTGGTCACTTCCCGAATGATGAGGCCGCGATCAAACTGCTCTGGCTGGCGTTGCGCAACGTGCTGGCCAAGACCGTACGCGCTGCGTTCGACTGGAAATCAGCGATGAATCAGTTTGCTATCCTGTTCGGAGAGCGATTTATGCAGGCGCGTGGATAACGCGCTGTTCAACCGCCTCGCCCACAAAAATGCAGACAGGTTCCGCTGACGCGTATCACCGCTATGCGCGGGCATCTCCGCATACGGACGCCCGGCATCATCAATATCATTCCGGAGCTCCACGAATCTCAATATAGCCAGCTGGCTGAACCTCGTCCTCACACGTTCACGAGCATCGACCTGGCATTTCATCCGGCCGCGTTGATGACCTTCGTTTCCAGGTAATCCTCGAAACCGAACGCCCCCCACTCGCGCCCGTTCCCCGACTGCTTATAGCCGCCAAACGGCGCATCGAAAGACTGATCGGCGCCGTTGAGACTCACCATACCGGCACGCAGTTCGCTTGCTACGGATCGTGCCAATTCCGCATTGCCCTGCAGATATGCCGCAAGTCCGTACGGCGTGTCATTCGCAATGGAGATGGCTTCGTCGAGACTCCGATACGGGATCATCGTCAAAACGGGGCCGAAGATTTCCTCGCGCGCGATACGCATATCGTTATGCACATCAGCGAACAGCGTCGGTTTGACATAGTAGCCGAGCTCGAGACCAGCCGGCGCATCCGGCCCGCCGGCGACGAGCGTAGCGCCTTCATCGATCCCCGCCCGGATGAGAGCACGGACCTTTTCGAACTGAGCGTGCGACGCAACAGGGCCGATATGGCCGCCGTGCCGCTCAGGACGACCGACCTGAATGCTGTTGGTCACCTCACGAGCGATTTCGACAGCCGCCGCGTATTCGCTCTCGGGCACGAGCATACGTGTGGGTGCGTTGCAAGACTGTCCGCTATTAGCCATGCAATGACGCACGCCTCTCTCCACGGCCGGACGCAAATCCGCGCCTTCGAGAATGATGTTCGGCGATTTGCCGCCCAGCTCTTGGGCTACCCGTTTGATCATTTGCGCACCCACCGCGCCGATCGTGCTGCCTGCGCGGGTCGAACCCGTAAACGAAATCATGTCGATGTCAGGATGCGCCACAAGCGCCGCGCCCGCAGTCGCACCGTCGCCGTTGATCATGTTGAACACGCCGGGCGGCAAATCGAGTTCATCGATCATTTCGGCCCACAACAGCGCGCTCAGCGGCGTGACCTCGCTCGGCTTGAGCACCATCGTGCACCCGGTTGCGATGGCGGGCACCACCTTGCACGCGATCTGGTTGATGGGCCAGTTCCACGGTGTAATCAATGCGCACACGCCAATGGGTTCGCGAACCACAGTCCCGCCGGAGACTGCGTGCTGGAAGCGAAACGTCCGAAGGGCATGGATCCCGGCCTCAATGTGCCCTTGCCCCGTGCGGGCCTGTGCCGCTACAGCGAAATCGATGGGCGCGCCCATCTCTAGCGAGATGACGCGCGCCATCTCGTCGTAGCGCCGGTTGTAGATCGACAGCAGTTTGACGAGCCATCGCTCCCGCTGCTCGACGGCAGTCCGCGAAAATTCGCCGAACGCAGCTTTTGCGGCCACTACCGCGCGACCGACGTCCGACGCGGAAGCAGCGGCAATCGTCTCGATAATCGACTCGTCCGCCGGGTTTTCCACTTCGATCTGCGCGCTCGACTCAGGCGCTTGCCATTTGCCCGCAATGTAAAACCGCTTCGCATTGGTCATTCGAGTCTCCAGTTGTTGAATTTAAAAAGGGGATTCAGCCTTGCCGTCATCGTCACCGCATCTGCTGCATCTGCTGCATCGCATCGAGAAATGCCCGTGGCTTTCCTCCTCCACTGCCACGATTGACCCGGGCGCTTGTGCCTGCCCGCATACCGGAATATGATGCATCATATATTTTATTTTCACAGGAGGAAAGTCCATGACGAAAGTTGCTGTAGTAACGGGGGGCGGCACCGGAATCGGTCGCGCGATCGCCGAAGAATTCTTGCGCGCGGGTCTGCGCCCCGTGTCCGTCGGAAAGGACGCGGACGAGGATCTCGATCCGGCGATCGCGTTCAAACGAGTCGACGTGACGTCAGCCGCTGAAGTTCGCGACGCATTCGGCGATCTTGCGCAGATTCACGTGCTCGTCAACGCCGCCGGAATCATCCTCCACGACCGCGCGGAGTTCGATTCAGCGGGCTTTCGAAAAGTGGTCGACGTCAATCTGAACGCCTGCCAGCTCACGACCGAAGTCGCGCTCGACAAGCTGTCCGCGGTGCGCGGCTGCGTCGTCAATATCGCATCGATGTGGAGCTTTTTCGGCTCGGCCCGTAATCCTGCCTATACGGCAAGCAAGGCCGGCCTCGTTGGCTTGACGCGCGCGCATGCCGCCGCGTTCGCGGATCGCGGAGTGCGCGTCAATGCAGTGGCGCCTGGCTGGATCGAAACGCGACTATCTGCGGGAGCGCTGAACAACCCCGAGCGCAGCGGTTCAATTCGCGCACGGCTGCCGCTCGGGCGCTGGGGGCAACCTTCGGATGTCGCCAGGGGCGTGAAATTCCTTTGCTCGGCCGACGCGGACTACATCACGGGAGTCGTCCTTCCGATCGACGGCGGATTCAGCATCGCATGATGAAGCAGTGAGGATAGGCGGCGGCGATGCGCCGCCGCACGCATGTGCTACCCGCGTGGGGGTAGCATCGCAATCGGATCGGGTAATCGGCTACTTACGTAGCGGCGACTTCGCCATGCTCCCGCTCGGCCATCCATTCGAGCAGCACGCGCTGGCCCCATTCGATATCTTCCTGGATCGCTCGCGATGCCCCCTCGGGATCACCCTTGCGCAGCGCGGCCAGCACGCGATAGTGGGGGTGCGAACGATTCGATATCTCGCGCCGCGGCAGATGCGAATGAAACGTGTGCAGCAGCGGCCCCATCCGGACCCACATGGTTTCCACGGTTGCGCTGAGCGTGGGCATCCTGGCTGCCGCCATCAATTCGAAATGGAAGTCGCGATTGCGCTCCGCGGCCTCTGAAGGGCTCGCGGCAACTGCCTCGATGAACTCGTCGTGCGTCAGGCTCAGATGGCGGATTTCCTTTGGGGTAATGCGCTGCGCCGCCTGTTCGGCCGCCGCACCCTCGAGAAGCCGCCGCATGAGCTGAATCTCCGCAACGGTATCGGCGTCGAGCACCGGCACCACGATCGAGGTTGCCGCAGTCATTTCCAGGGCCTGTTCACTGACCAGGCGGAAAATCGCTTCGCGCACCGGCGTGATGCTCGTGCCGAGCTTTTCGGCAAGGTCGTTGATACGCAGTCGGTCGCCAGGCGCGTACTGACCGTTCATTAATCGGGAGCGGATCTCTTCGTAGATGCGTGACGAGAGATTGCTCTTTTCGACACGGGCGAGTGGCTTCATTCTGATAACGGGACGAAAAATGTTTTCATGCATGATACATCACGCTCCATCGCCGCAACAGGCGGTGCCGATGCCGATAACCCGGCTGCGGGCTCAGTCGACTACGGCGACGGGCCGGCCGTGCCCGGTATGGGCTTTCAACGATTCCAGTGCTTCGGGCAAGCGCGACAGCGGCATCGGCTCGATAGGCAGCGGCGCCAGTGCGCGATGCAGCACGTCAGTGAGCAGACGCTCTCCCGCATCGACCAGCGTGCGCCAATGCGCGGCCGAGCCGTGGGTGTGCAGTGCATTCAGGGCCACTTCATGCAACGAGATGGCCGTCGTAAACGGTGCGACCGGGGATGTCTCCAGACGGTCCTGGATGCAGACGAGATGGCCGTTCACGGCGACGAAGCGCGCAAGTCGGGCGGCATGCTGGCCGCTCACCGTGTCAAACACGACGTCGAACGGCCGATGCGATGAAAAGGCGCTGCTTCCGATGTCCGGCAACAGACTCGTCGAAGCGCCAAGACGCGCCATGCGCTCGAAATGACGTGAGTTGCACATCACCGACACTCGCCAGCGAGCCCGCACTGCGAGCTGGACCAACAGCGTGCCGACCGCTCCACCGGCACCCGTTACCAGTGCTTCGAGGCCGGTCCGGTGCGGCACTTTCTGCGTGGCTTGCCACGCCGTCAGCATGGGGCACGGCAACGCCGCCGCCTCGGCAAAACTCAGGCCCGGCGGCAAGCGCAACAGTGCGCGGACCGGCACTGCGGTGTACTCCGCGAAACTGCCGTCGCGCGTGAGCGACTGGTGGTAGGCCACACGCACGCCGAGCCATTCCTGTTGGATGCCCGCGCCTACCGAGACCACCTCTCCCGCCCCGTCAACCCCTGGTATGTGGTCCGGCCGCCATGCCGGCGACCCCCATTCGATGAATTTCCAGTCAACGGGATTCAGACCCGCGGCGCGGTTGCGCACGAGCACTTCTCCGGGCCCCGGCACCGGCCTCGCCGCACGCCGCCATGCGAGCGCGGAAGGCGCGCCGGCGATCTGCCAGGTCCAGGCGCCCATCGTATCCGTCGTGTTGTTCGTGCCGATCGTCACGCTATCTTCCAGCATCGCTACACCACCGCGTCAAGTGCTGCGCCGCTCAGGGTCGTCTTGCCGAGCACGTAGTCCGCGCCCTTCTCGCCGATCATGATGGAAGCGGCGTTCGTATTGCCCGACACGAGATTCGGCATGATCGATGCATCAATCACGCGCAATCCATCGATGCCGCGCACGCGCAATTCGGGATCCACCACCGCGTGCTCGTCCACGCCCATCCTGCACGTGCCGACCGGGTGATAGACGGTTTTCGCGCGCTTGCGAATGTAGTCCATCAGCGCGGCGTCGGTCGCGACGCCCGCGCCCGGCAGCGCCTCCTCGCTCGTATAGCTGCGCAGAGCCGGTTGCGCGAGAATCTCGCGCGCCTTTTTCAGGCCGGCTACAGCGAGGCGTCGATCCTCGGCATGCTGGAAGTACTTCGGATCGATCCACAGCGCGGCGCCCGGATCCGCGCTGCGCAGACGAATCTCGCCACGGCTTTGCGGACGAAGCACGCAAGGATTGATTGTCGCGCCTGCCGACTTCACGTGGTCCTGATCCAGGTCCAGAAACACGATCGGCACGAAGTGCATCTGGATATTGGGACGCTCTTGCGGCGCGTCGACGTTGACGAACGCGCAGGCTTCGGTCACGTTCGATGTGACGGGCCCGCTCTTGAAAAGCAAATATTGCAGCCCGTTCTTCAGCGTGTTGGTGAAGCTGTCCTGGCCGTAGTAACCGTAGTTTCCCGTGCAGTAGGACACCGCCGGAAATTCGATATGGTCTTGCAGGTTCGCACCGACACCCGGCAGATCCTGCACGGCCTCGATGCCGTGCCGAGCGAGTTCCTCCGTCGCGCCGATTCCGGAAAGCAACAGCAGACGCGGCGACTGCACGGCTCCTGCCGACAGGATCACCTCCTTGCAGCCCTTCTCGCGTACGAGCTGGCCGTTGCTGACGTATTCCACACCGATCGCGCGACCCGCCTCGATCAAAATGCGGTCCACGCGCACACCGGTACGGATCGTCAAACGCCCGCTCGCCTCGGCGTTGCGCAGATAAGCTACGGCTGCGCTGCAACGCTTCTTGTCGCGTGTCGTGATTTGATTGAAGCCGACGCCATTCTGCCGCGCGCCGTTGAAATCGTGCGTGAAAGGAATGCCGGCTTGCTGCGCGGCGCGCACGAACGCCGTCGACAATTCGCAGCGTTGCGAAAGATCCGACACGCCAAGCGGCCCGCCGACGCCGTGATACCGATCGTCGAGCCGCTCGTTGTCCTCCGCGCGCCTGAAGTACGGCAACACCTCGTCGTAAGACCATCCCGAGTTGCCCAGGCGAGCCCATTCGTCGTAGTCCTCTTGTTGCCCCCGGATATAGATGAGCGCGTTCACGGAACTGCCACCGCCCAGCACCCGGCCTTGCGGCACGATGCGCGGCCGGGAGTCGAGCCCTGTCTGCGGCTCGGTTTCGTAGTGATACAGCAGATCCGTCGAGAGCAGTCTCGTGAAACCGGCGGGGATATGCACGAGCGGATTCCTGTCGCGCGGCCCCGCCTCCAGCAACAGGACGCTTGCGCCAGCTTCGATCAGTCGGCCGGTGACGGCGCTGCCCGCCGAACCGCCTCCGATCACGATGTAGTCGTATGTCAAGGGTGTCTCCAGTGTCTGCTTCTGGTCGATTGAACGGGCGCGACTTCTTTTGCACTACACATCGCTGCACTGCACATCGCTACAGCCCGCCAACCAATGATATATGATGCATCTCTATTGAACAACAACGACCGTGGTCGTATGGCTTCGCAGCGCCTAGGGGAAATACCCATCTAAGTCAGGCCACCTTGAATATATGATGCATCATCCATTCTCAATCGCCGCAAGATGACACGCTTTCACTTACGGGCAGCAATGAACACCGCCCATGGCAAACAGGATTACAGAGGAGACGATGAGCAACCACTTGATCATGCGCAACATCAGCAAGCACTTCGGTGGCGTACAGGCGCTGCGCAACGTCAGCCTGGAAGCGCACGGCGGTCAGGTACACGCGCTGATGGGCGAAAACGGTGCGGGCAAATCGACGCTCATGAAAATACTGGCGGGTGCGCACACGCCTGACGAAGGCGAGATCCTGCTGGACGGTCGCCACCTTCCAATCGACAGCCCGCACGCCGCGCAGGCGCACGGAATCTCCGTCATTCATCAGGAGTTCTCGCTCGCAAAGCATTTGTCCGTCGCGGAGAACATTTTTCTGCACGACCTCGGCGCGGGAACGTCGATCATCCGCTGGTCGAAACTGAAGGCGCGCGCCCGCGAACAACTGGATGCGCTCGGCTTCGGTGAGTTGGACGTGTCGCGGCCCGTCTCAACGCTGTCGGTCGCCGAGCAGCAGATCGTCGAGATCTGCAAGGCGCTCTCGCGCACGTCGCGTGTTCTCGTATTCGACGAACCGACGGCCGTGCTCACCGCGCGCGAAACGACGCGTCTGTTCGCCCTGCTCGAGCGACTCAAGCGTGATGGCGTATGCGTCATTTACATCTCGCACCGGCTGGAAGAAATCTTCCGGCTGTGCGACAGCGCCACCGTGCTCAAGGACGGCACCTTCGTCAGCACGGTGCGCATTGCCGACATCGACGAAAATCGCCTCGTTCAGCTGATGGTCGGCCGAGAGCTGCAGGATCTCTTTCCGAAGCGCGACGCGTGCATCGGCGACACACGGCTGGAAATACGCGGCCTTTGCGCAGGCGAACGCGTGCGCGACGTCTCTTTTCACGTGCGCGCGGGCGAGGTGCTAGGCTTCAGCGGCCTCGTCGGCGCAGGCCGAACGGAGACGATGCGCGCGATCTTCGGTGCGGACCGCAGGAGCAGCGGCGAAATTCGGGTCGACGGCCGTCCGGTCGCAAAGCTGAAGCGTCCCCGCCACGGCATCGAGAGCGGTATCGGGATGCTGCCCGAGGACCGCAAACAGCAAGGCGTGCTCCTGAACATGCCGATCCGCGCAAACGCGATGATGACGCCGCGCAACACGCTCGCGCACCTGCGCTGCATTCTCGATCATCGTGCCGAGCGCGTGCGCACGCGCGAACTGATCAAACAGCTGCGGGTGAAGGCGCGCGATACCGACGTCGACGTATCGACGCTCTCGGGTGGCAATCAGCAGAAAGTCGCGCTGATGAAGTGGCTCTCGAACGGCTGCCGGGTACTGATCCTTGACGAGCCGACGCGGGGCGTCGATATCGGCGCCAAGATCGAGATCTATCACGTCATCAACGATCTCGCACGCGCCGGCGTCGCCGTCATCGTGGTCTCCTCCGACATGCCGGAGATCATCGGCCTGTGCGACCGCGTGCTCGTCATGCGTGCGGGCCGTATTGCGGGCGAACTCAGCGGCCCCGCCATCAACGAAAAGTCGCTGATATCGCTGGCCATGGGAGTCAAGTAATGGAAGGAATCATGCAAACACAGCGCACCGATGTTCCGCTGCTCCGCGGTCTGTTGCGCCATAACGCGTTGATCATGCTGATCGTGCTGTTCGTCGTATCGAGCGTCATGTCGCCCGCGTTTCTGAGCCAGGAAAACCTCTATAACCTGCTACGGCAATTGACACCCCTGCTGTTCGTCAGCCTCGGCATGTTACTCGTGATCAATACGGGCGGCATCGACCTGTCGGTGGGGTCGATCGCAGCGGCGGGCGGCCTGCTGGTAGCCATGCTGGTCCCGGCGATGCCGTTCGGCGGCATGACCGGGCTCCTCCTCTCGGTCGTGCTGGCCGTGATGCTCGGTGCGCTTTTCGGGGCGTTCAATGGTGTACTCGTGACCGCCCTCGGTCTCGCGCCATTCATCGTCACGCTTGCCATGATGACCATCGCACGCGGAATCACATACATGATGTCGAATGGCCAGCCGACGATGCTGCCGCTCGATCTGCCGGCGGCGGAATTGCTCAATGAATTCGGCAGCGGCAGCGCTCCTTGGATCAACGTGCCATGGCCGGTCGTGCTCGGCGTGGTCATCGCGCTGCTGTTCTACTTCCTGATGACCTACACCACGTTTGGACGCATGGTCGTCGCCACGGGCAGCAATGAGACGGCCGTGCGGCTGGCAGGTATTTCCGAGCGCGGTTACAAGTTCTGCGTCTACGTGATTTCCGGTGCGCTGAGCGCCGTCGCCGGCATCGTTTTCACGGCACGCACGGGTGTTGGCACGCCGATCACCGGCGTCGGCCTGGAACTCGACGGCATCGCGACGTGCGTGATCGGTGGCGCGTTGCTCTCGGGCGGGAAGGGATCGGTTCTCAACACGGTGATCGGCGTGCTCGTGCTGGGCCTGATCGGCAATGTGATGAATCTCCTGAGCGTGCCTGTTTATCCGCAACAGATCATCAAAGGCGCCATCATCGTTCTTGCCGTGCTGGTCCAACGTATCGGCCAACGCTAAACCACTTCCCCATCCGCCCGGGCCGCCACGCGGCCCCTCCGCTTCAGCTTTTCTTTCATCCAACAATATTATTCAGGAGACTGAAATGAATGTTGCTCGCAGAGCACTCGCCGTCGCCACCGTGCTGGCGTTCGGCATCACCGCCCCTGTCCACAGCCAGGCCAAGGCAAAGATCTACACGCTTCTGCCGAATACGGCACTGTCCGGTGTGGTGGATCCGGCCCTGCCCGATCGAACGGCGGTCCGCAAGGCATGGCCGAAGCAGCCGGCCAATCCGAACCAGCTAAAAATAGGCTGGACCGACATCACGCTGGGCAATCCGTGGTTCGTTGAGCTCATCAAGGGGGCACGGCAGAGTGCGGCGAAATACGGTTACTCGATCGACGTGCAAGTGGCCGACGGCGATCTGCAGCGCCAATGCGCGCAGATCGACAACTTCGTCACGCGCAAAATGGACGTCATTGTGGTCGATCCGACCGATACGCTAGGTGTGTCCGCATGCATCAATCGCGCCGTCGATGCCGGCATTCCGGTCGTCACCGTCGGCACCACGCCGGACGCGAGCGCCCGAGTGCTCACCACACTGCTTGGCAACCCCTATGCAAGCGGTTTCGAGGTAGGCCGGTACGTGGCGAAGGAGGCAGGCAAAGACACGCCGATCGACGCAGCCGTCGTCATCGGCGTGCTCGGAAACTCGACGTCGGAAAGCCGCATCAACGGACTGATCGCGGGCATCGTCGATCAGCGCATGCGCGAGCGCACCACAAGCGCGAGCCGAGAGGACGCCATGTTGCGCGGCTTCGAACTGTTCCAGACCTTGAAGAAAACCGGCAAGCTGAGCGCCCCGGACATCAGATTCAACGTACTCGCGCTGGGCGTAGGCAAGTGGACCGAGGAAGGCAGCCTCGCAGCAACTGAAGATATTCTCTCCGCGCACGGCAACAAGCTGAATTTCATCCTCTCCGAGAACGACTTCATGGGGCTCGGCGCATTGCGCGCCGTACGAAACATGGGCAAGCAGGGGAAGATACGCATCGCCGATGCAGCCGGCGGTTACCGTGGAGAGCTTGACCAGATCAAGAAGGGCAACATCCTCGTGTCCGGCGAAAACTCCGGCGAGCAGACCGGTGTGGCTGCCATCGAATTCATCCACAACGCGTTCACGCGGCGCGTCGATGCGAACAATCTGCCCATGGGCTCCGGTTTCCCGCCGGCAATCATCACGCAAGGCAACGTCGACCAGAAGATCGATCCGAATCCGGCGAACCTCTTCTACAAGTACACGATTCCGCCCGTCCGGTCGATTTCGGAGATTCGGGCGCAAGGCACAAGCAACTAATTCGTTTCGCTTTGTTCCGCATGTAATGCAAGGGCGTGCACTGCCTTGGTCCGCACGCCGCGTACTTTCACTGGAGATTCACTTCATGAGCTTTGACACCGACAGTTTTCGCGACAATCTTTTTACAGGACGGCACGTGCTCGTTTCCGGCGCGACGAGCGGCATCGGGCTTGCCATCGCGCGTGCGTTCCACCGACTCGGCGCGCATACCATCGCCACGGGCTCATCCGCAACGAAGCTCGACGCGCTACGCAACGAGGCGTCGCTGACCGGCCTGCGTTTTGCCGCGCTGGACGTGCGCAGCCACGGCGAAATCGACGCATTCTTCGGCAGCCTCGGCCGCCTTGACGTGCTCGTCAACGCGGCCGGCGTCGCTCGCCCGCGCGACGAATACGCGGATGATGTGTTTAGCGATGTACTCGACGTCAACCTGCGTAGCGTAATGCGCGTGTCGCAGGCCGCACGCCCGCTCCTCGAACAGTCGCGCGGCTCGATTGTCAATATCGCGTCCATGCTCAGCTACCTCGCCGACGCCGACGTACCGGCCTACTGCGCCAGCAAGACCGGCGTGGTCGGTCTGACTCGCTCGCTGGCCCATGAATACGGGCCGCGCGGCGTGCGCGTGAATGCGATCGCTCCCGGTTACCATCGAACCGACATGACGCGGATATTCTGGGAATCGGAAGAGTTGTCGCGCAAGATCGTGTCGCGTTCCGCTCTCGGTCGCTGGGGCGAAGCAGGGGATCTCGCGGGCGCGGCGGTGTTTCTCGCGTCACCCGCCGCGGCTTTCGTGACCGGGGTGACGCTGCCCGTCGACGGAGGATATGTGTCCGGCTTCTAGTCCGATTCGATACGGCGTTCGAAGCCGATCAGCCAAAAACGGCCGCCCGTGGCGGCCATTTCCTTTTCCGCACGTTCGGCGATCAGGCGATGCCGCCGAAGCACAGATACTTGATCTCGAGATAGTCGTCGAGGCCATAACGCGATCCTTCCCTGCCAAGGCCGCTTTCCTTGACGCCGCCGAACGGCGCGACTTCGGTCGACACGATTCCGTCGTTGATGCCGACCATTCCGTACTCGAGCGCCTCCGCGACACGCCACACCCGCGCGATATCACACCCGTAGAAATACGAAGCAAGCCCGAACGGCGTATCGTTTGCGAGCGCGATGGCTTCCGATTCCGTCTTGAACCGGAAGATCGGCGCAATCGGGCCGAACGTCTCTTCGTCAAAGATGCGCATGTCGCGTGTGGCGTCGGCCAGGATAGTCGGCTCGAAGAAATTCGCCCCCTGCGCAGCGCGCTTGCCGCCGGCCACGACACGTGCGCCCTTCGCGAGCGCATCCTGCACATGCTCTTCGACCTTCGAAACGGCAGCGGCATCGATCAGCGGCCCGATCGTGACGCGTTCGTCCAGGCCGTTGCCGACCACCAGCTTGCCGACGGCCTCCGCGAGTCGCGCGACGAAGCGGTCGTAAATGCCATCCTGCACGAGCAGGCGGTTGGCGCACACGCAGGTTTGACCGGCATTGCGATATTTCGACGCGATCGCACCGCGCACTGCCGCATCGAGGTCGGCATCGTCGAACACGATGAACGGTGCGTTACCGCCTAGTTCCATCGATGTCTTCTTGACCGTTGCGGCACACTGGGCCAGCAGTTGTTTGCCGATTTCCGTCGAGCCGGTAAACGACAATTTGCGCACGAGTGGATTCGACGTGAGTTCCGCACCGATCTGATTCGCTTTGCCCGTCACGCACGAAATTACTCCGTACGGAATACCGGCGCGTGCGGCGAGCACGCACAGCGCCAACGCACTGAACGGGGTTTGACTCGCAGGCTTGAGTACCATCGTACAGCCGGCAGCCAGCGCCGGCGCGAGTTTTCGCGTGAGCATCGCGGCCGGGAAGTTCCATGGCGTGATGGCCGCACAGACACCGATGGGTTGCTTCAGTACGACGATTCGCTTGTCGCCGGCCGGCGACGGAATCGTGTCGCCATAAACCCGTTTGCCCTCTTCGGCGAACCACTCGACAAACGACGCCGCGTAGTCGATTTCACCGCGGCTCTCGTTCAGCGGCTTGCCCTGTTCGAGCGTCATGATTTTCGCCAGATCGTCGCGATGTTCGCGCATCAGCTCGTACCAACGGCGCAGCAACGCGGCGCGCTCCTTTGCCGTTTTCGCACGCCAATGCGGCAGCGCCTGCGCAGCCGCATCGATCGCGCGGCGTGTCTCGACCGTGCCCATCCGAGGGACCGTGCCAAGCAACGCGCCGGTTGCCGGATTGAACACGTCAATGGTCGTGCCGTCATCGGCCGCGCCCCACTCACTGCCGATCAGGCACGCGTCTCTCAACAGATCCATATCGCGCAGCTCCGCGCCGCGCCAGCCATCGTCATTCAACATCGCTACTCCCGTTTATCAGAACCGGCGCGAAGTGGTGGCGCCCGAGTTCCGATGTCGGGAGATGGCTTCGCGAGCCAGCGCGTCGCTGCCACCCTTCGCGTACCGTAAACACCTCGATTACCGCGTGCCGCCCGCGATACGGTGAGCTGTTTTGCGGGCGGCTGGCACGTCAGGTCGCCTTCGCGAGCGCGGCTCGCGCAACGCGGGTGATCCCGGGACCGTCGAGTTCGTAGTGCGCATACAGATGCGTCGGCGGTGCGATCAGGCTGTACTCGTCGTAGATTCCGTGCCGCACGAGCCGCACGCCGAGCCCCTCGTCGGCCAGGACCTCGGCCACCGCCGCACCCAGCCCGCCGATCACGTTGTGCTCTTCGACCGTGACGAGCACCTTCGACTGTCGCGCCGCCGCGATAATGGCGTCACGGTCGAGCGGCTTGATGGTCGGCATGTCGATCACGCCCGCCGAAATTCCTTCCGCCCTCAGATTGTCAGCCGCTTCGAGTGCACCGGCGACCGGCAATCCGCAGCCGATAATGATGACGTCGCGTCCCACCGAATGAACGATGGCTTTGCCGATCGTGAACTCGACACCATCCTCATAGACTTTCGGATCCCGCCCGCGTCCGATGCGGAAGTAGATCGGGTCGGGCCACGTGGCCGACGCGCGGATCGCGGCGGCGAGCTGCGCGCCGTCGGCGGGCGAAATGACGGTCAGATTCGCAATCGCGCGCATCGTCGAGATGTCTTCCGTTGCATGGTGCGAGGTACCGTAGAAGCCGAGCGAGATGCCGGTATGGTGACCCACGAGCCGCACCGGCAGCTTGCAGTACGCGACATCCATGCGAATCTGCTCGCAGCACAGCAGGCCGAGAAACGATGCGAAGGTCGCGACGAACGGCATGAGGCCCGTGGTCGCCATGCCGGCGGCGGCGGAAACCATGTTCTGCTCCGAGATGCCGAATTGCACGTAGCGCTCCGGGAATTCGCCGGCGAACTTGTTCAAGCCGTTCGAATACTGGAGATCGGCGGAGCCGGCGACGACGGGATGACCTTCGCGCGCGAGATCGATGAGCGCATCGGACAGATAGTCGAGGCCAGGATTGCGCGCGTTGAGCGCGCGGTACTGCCACGAATCGGGATTTTGCGGAGTAGACATGCTTAGATCACCTTGCTCTTGATTTCTTCGATCGCCCGTTGCGCGTCATCGGGTGCCAGATAGCCGAGATGCCAGCCGGGTTCGGTTTCCATGTACGACACGCCCTTGCCCTTGACCGTCTTCGCGATGATGCAGACCGGCTTGCTGCGCACCGGGTCGGCCTTCACACGACGCAGCAGCGGCACGAGGGCGGTCAGATCGTGGCCGTCTACTTCATGCGTCTCCCAGCCGAAGGCGCGCCACTTCTCCGCAAGCGATTCGATACCGATGACGTCGTCGACCTTGCCGTCGAGTTGATAGCCGTTGCGATCGACAATCGCGATGAGGTTCGAGAGGCGGTGATGCGCGGCGAACAGCGCGGCTTCCCATACCTGCCCCTCCTGCATTTCGCCGTCACCCAGCAACGTAAAAACCTTGAAGGGGCTGCCTGCCATCTGCGCCGCCTTGGCCATGCCGGCACCGTTCGATAGCGCGTGGCCGATCGACCCCGAGCTGAAATCGACGCCCGGAACCTTGGTCATGTCCGGATGATCGCCGAGCGGATTGCCGAGACGGGTGTAGCCATCGAGCGTCTCCCGGTCGATGAACCCGTAGTCCGCAAGAATGGGAAAAAGTCCGACGGCCGCGTGCCCTTTGCCCATCGTGAACCGGTCGCGATCCTTCCATTGCGGGTTGCCGGCACGCAGTGCCATGACGTCGTAGTAAAGCGCGGCAAAGATTTCGGCTGCGGAAAACACCGACGTGTAGTGTCCCGTCTTCGCGATTTCTATCAGACGAATCGTCTCGAGGCGGACGAATTGCGCCTTCTCGCGCAACTGCGCGAGCGTCTCCCTGGAAAGCGCCTGATCGCTCTCCTGCAATGCTGTCGACATAGAGTCTCCTATTGGAACCTGAAAGGAACGAGGCGAGCGCGGCAAGACTCGGCATTCCGCCTTCGTTTCATACATGATGCATCATATATCATGATAGCGCAATGATCGACGCGCCCTGTCTTCTGTTGTCGATGTGTACGCGTTGCATTCCGGCAATCATGAATCGCGCTCCGCAAATTGACCTTGCCGTATCGCCCTCAAATGATGCATCATATATCTTCAAACAACACGGAGACACGCATGATGACCACTCCACCCTCCTCGCCCACGGTCAATGGCGAAACACAGGTTATCGTCCTGATGGCGTGGCCGTCCGCTCACGTCCGGACGCCCACACTGTTCAATGCCCTTTGCGCGAGGAAGAACATCAACGCGATCATGGTTCCGTGGGCCGTGCGTCCCGAGCATCTGACGCAGGCATGGGACGGACTGCGGCACATCGCCAATCTGGCCGGTGTCGTGCTCACTATTCCGCACAAGCAGGCGGCGGCAGAACTGTGTGAGGAACTCGATGGCGACGCATCGTTGCTCGGCGTTGTGAACGCGGTCCGCCGCAACGCGAGCGGCAGTTACACGGGGCGAATGTATGACGGTTCCGGTTTTGTCGCCGGCATGCTGCGCGAGGGCATCGCGCTCGCGGGCAAGCGCGTGCTTTTGCTTGGCGCAGGTGGAGCGGCGACTGCCCTTGCGTTGGCACTGGCGCGCGAGGGCATTGCACGGCTGACGATCGCGAACCGCAGTCGAGAAAAAGCAAGCGACCTGGCGGCACTCGTCGGAAAGGCAGTGCCGAACTGCGAGGTAAAAGCGGGCAGCGACGAGCCAGGCAATCACGACATCGTGATCAACGCAACGTCGCTAGGTCTGAAACCTGACGACGCGCTGCCCTGCGACACGTCGAAGCTGACGCCCGCAATGGTCGTCGCTGAGGTGATCATGCAGCCCGCGGTCACGCGGCTTCTGGTAGAAGCTGAAGCGCGTGGCGCCCGCACTCACCGTGGCGAACACATGGTTATGTCGCAACTCGATCACTTTGTCGAATTCCTGCTCACCACCGTGAATGCGTAAGGCTGAGGCTGGCGTCCTTGTCGCCCAACGTCTCAGCGAGCTCGCCACCCAGATACGCGGTCCTTGCAAGCAAACCGATCGGCGATTCCGGCACGCTTACTGCACCCTAGTCACTGATGCATCCCATGAGATTCATCTGTTCAGGATTCCATATCTAATTCTATTCGACCGGTACTCGAAATCATGACTGCACTCATTTTTGGCTCTCCGGGCCGATACATCCAGGGCGACGGACTCCTTGACGATATCGGTCAATACATTCGCGAATGCTCGGAGCGTGCGCTGATCCTTTGCGACTGCTTCGTGAAAGAACAGTTCGGATCGCGAATCGCGGCCTCGTGCGCCGCGCACGAAATCGACGTACGCTGGATTGCGTTCAGCGGTGAACTTACGGATCGAAAGATTCGCGAGCTCGAGCAGGCCGCGCATTCGTTCGACCACGAAGTCGTTGTTGCGATCGGTGGCGGCAAAACGCTCGACGCTGGAAAGGCGCTTGTCGATGCTGCACATTGCGCGTTGATCACCGTGCCCACCGTTGCATCGAACGACTCCCCAACTTCCAAAAACTATGTGGTTTACGACGAGGATCATCAACTCGCGGCGGTCAGGCACTTGCGGCGCAGCGCCACGTACGTGTTGGTTGACACAACGTTGATCGCGCAGGCGCCGACACATTTTCTGCTTGCCGGCATCGGTGATGCGATCAGCAAATACTTCGAAGCAGAGCAGTGCCTGCACAGCGACGGCAAAAACATGTTCGGCGCCAGGCCGTCCTACTCTGCGTACGTACTCGCGCGCGAGTGCTTTTCGATCATTCGCGCCCACGCGGAGACGGCGCTGGCCGAGCTCAAGCACGGCCGCACTGCTCCGGTATTCGACCGGCTTGTCGAAGCCGTCATTCTGATGAGCGGCCTGGGCTTCGAAAGCGCGGGGCTATCGATCGCGCACTCGATGACGCGTGGCCTGTCCCGGCTCGAAACGTCGGCGCGGGCACCACACGGCTTGCAGGTCGCGTACGCGCTGCTCGTTCAACTACATCTCGAACGTCGAGCACCGGACTTCATGCGCGACATGATCGGCCTCTATGCGCGCATTGGTCTGCCGGTCCGCTTGTGCGACCTGGGTTCTGGCGTCGTCACTCGCGAGCACTACGAGACCGTCGCTCGCTTCACGTTACAAGCACCCTACTCGGCAAATTTCGAGCGCACGCTCGGCATCGCGGACATCGTCGCGGCAATGGAAGCCATCGACCACGCTACTGCCTGAGCCCACAGGCAGCGCGAACCGGGCGCGAAAACATTTCCCGCGACAATAAATTGGAGACTTCATGACTTACCTTTCTCATCTTTCCTCGTCGTCGCGACGTGCCACGTCGCAACCTTCATCTCATCGGCGATCCTTGATCGCGTCCAGCCTCGGCAATTTACTCGAATGGTTCGACTGGACGGTCTACACGGTCGCATCGGTCTATATTGCTGGCGCGCTGTTCGATAATACGAACAAGACATCGTCGCTGCTCGGTACGCTGGCCGTATTCGCTGCAGGCTTCTTCGCCCGCCCGTTGGGTGGCATCGTATTCGGCGCGATCGCCAACCGGATCGGGCGCCGCTCGGTACTCTTGAGTACGATGCTCCTCATGGCGTTCGCGAGCCTTCTGATCGCGATCATCCCGCCATATGACGCAATCGGCAGTTGGGCCTCGGCTGCATTGCTGGTAGCGCGACTCGTGCAGGGTGCGGCGCACGGCGGCGAAACAACTGCGTCCTACGCCTACGTTGCCGAAATCGCTCCTCCGGCGCAGCGTGGTTTGTGGTCGAGTGCCGTGTTCATTTCGGTCGGCGCCGGCTCGCTGCTTGCCACCTTTTTTCTTGCGTCGCTCACGGCGTTCCTTTCACCGAACGCCATGCAGGACTGGGGATGGCGGGTGCCGTTCGCGTCAGGCGGGTTTCTCGCGATATTCGCGCTATGGCTGCGCCGCAATATGGTGGAGAGCATCAGCGTTGACGCTTCGACTAACGCCCGTCATAAACCGTGGCCACGGGCCAAGGTCGTGCGTGAAGGCTTGAAGCTGTTCGTGTATGAGGCCGGTTCGACGCTTACCTACTATACGTGGGTAACGTCCGCGGCCATCTATGCAATCAGTGTCAAGCACATGGATCCGCACCGCGCGTTCGCAATGAGTTGCATTGCCCAGGTGATCTATCTGATCGCGCTTCCGCTCATTGGACGCCTTTCCGATTTCACAGGACGCAAGGTTACAACGCTCATCTCGCTACTCGGCATCTCGATCACCATCTTTCCGCTCTGGAGCTTGATTTCCAGCGAGCCGTGGACGTTGCTTGTCACGCAATCGGTCGGGCTCGTGCTCGTTGCATTTATCACCGGGAGCAAGCCTGCAGCCATTTCGGAACAAGTGCCGACACGCTACCGCACCCGTCTCTTCGGCTTCTTCATTTCACTTGCGGTCGCATTCTTCGGCGGCACCGCCTCATATCTGAATGCATGGTTGTATTCCATCAACAGGGGGCAGCTATTCAATGTCTATCTTATCGTGGTGGCCCTAGCAGGCTGTTGAAATTGGATACGGTGTAAACGGGCGTTGCGAGCGGTGCGTTAGAGATATCGTGTTCATGATCT
>NZ_QTPZ01000061.1:0-26519 GCF_003853505.1 Burkholderia sp. Bp9015 | reverse complement strand
GCCGAGAAAGCCGAGAAAGCCCCGAAAGCCCCAAAAGCCCCAAAAGCCCCAAAAGCCCCAAAAGCCCCAAAAGCCGGGCCCGGGCCGCTCAAGTACAATGCGAGCGGTTCGACCGACGGGGACGCGATGACCGGTTCAGACTCACCTTCCGCCCGGCCCGGGCAGGCGCTGCCGTCGCCGAGCGCGACGGTGCCGATTTCGCTCGTCAACGGCTTTCTGGCGAGCGCGGGCGCGCAGCGCGACGTGGTCGAGCGTTACCTGCGCGGGGCCGGCATCCCGCTCGAGCTGCTCGGCGAGCCGCACGCGCGCGTGACGGAAGAGCAGTTCTCGACGCTGTACCGCACGCTCGCGATCGACCTCGACGACGAGATGCCCGGCATCTTCTCGCGCCCGCTGCGCGGCGGCACGCTGAAGTACCTGTGCCTGAGCCTGCTCGATGCGCGCAACCTCGAAACGGCGCTGCACCGTTTCGGCCAGTTCTTCCATATCCTGCTCGACGACTTCTTCGTCGAATCGAAGCGCGATGGCCTCGTCGCGCAGGTGCTGCTGCGGCCGAACCCGGCCGTCGGCCCGATCGGCGCGCTCGGCCAGGAACTGATGCTCAAGCTCGTGCACGGCGTGTGTTCCTGGCTGATCGGGCAGAAGATCCCGCTGCTGCGGATCGAGTTCGCGTGCCCGCGGCCGCGCCATGCGGTCGAGCACCTGTACTTCTTCACCGGCTCCGTGCAGTTCGACTGCGAACGCACGCTGATGCGCTTCAGCGCCGACTACCTCGACGCGCCGATCCGGCAGAGCAAGCGCAACCTGCGCAAGTTCCTCGCGCGCGCGCCCGGCGACTGGATCTTCGAATCGTTCAGCGAACAGCTCGTGTGCCATCGCGTGCGGCAATACCTGTCGGCGGCGCTGCCCGACCTGCCGGTGATCGAGCAGGCGGCCGAGGATCTGCATTGTTCGGTGCGCACGCTGAGCCGCCATCTGGCCTCGGAAGGCACGACGTTCCAGGCGCTCAAGGACGAACTGCGGCGCGACATCGCGATCCAGCGGCTCACCGACACGCTCGACACGATCGCGGCGATCGGCGCCGATATCGGTTTCGACGATCCGAGCGCGTTCCATCGCGCGTTCCGCCACTGGACGGGGAGTACGCCGGGGACTTACCGGCGGCGCGCGTAGCGCGGGTCGTTTAAACCCGGTTTCGATCCCGCTCCCATAACCGGCATCCTTCGCGCGCTCCCATGGACGGCTCCCCGTCGCCAGGCTTCAGCATGCGTGCGGTGTGTCGTTTTGCTTTTCGTATCGGCAATAGCGCATCGCGAAGATTCTCCACATCGCGTCGTTCGAGGTCACGAGCTGGCGGCGTCACATCGCGCGCGACGCATTCGACGGACAGGTCGAGCGAATCGGCCGCGCGCTTCACACGCAAGCACGGCGGCCCGGTCAGCGGCTCGAACTCGCCGATACGCCGGATTGCCTGCCGACCGAAATCGTGTGGATGATTCTCGGCAGCCACGCAAACGCGATCGTGACCAGCGTCACGCCGACGACGAGCATCGGCACCACCATCGGCCACGCGCCCAGTTGATAGCGCGGATCGGTGAAGACCGCTGCCGTCTGTCCCACGCTGAAAGCGAAGAACATCATGACGAAGCCGGACCACGATACCGCGCGGCCCGCCAGATGAGGCAGGCTGCTGACCGCCCCTGCCTGCCCGCAGGGCTGATGGATGCCGTGGCCGAGGCAATACACGCCATGCCCGAGGAGCAGCGGCCAGATGCTTCCGGGAAGCAGCGCACACCCCAATGCCTGAATCACCGCGCCGGTGAGGCTCAACGTTGCGCCTTGTCGCACCGTTCGCAGCATGCTCTGCCGTCGCAGCAACAGGCGGCAGCCATACGTACTCAGCACATAGACGAACGTACCGCTCGCCGGTATCCAGCCATATCGCTGGGGCGACGGGCCGAGATGCCGGATGTAGATCGCGGGCGAGAGCAAGAGAAAGCAGAACATGCCGGTGTACGTCGAGGCGGCCAGCAGCGCCCATACCCTGAACGTGGCATTGCCGAATATCTCGCGCACGTCGCGGATCGAGCCCCGGCTCGAAGCGACTCGGGTGAAGCTTTCCTCGAAGCCGTACCAGCACATGACGAGCAGCCCGAACGCATACAGGCTCATCCCCGCGAGCACCCATCGCCATCCGGCCTGCTGCGTGACATACGCACCGAGAATCGGCGCGAGGAACGCCATCATCCCCATTCCCATGAAACCGCGCGCCATCACGTACGGGCCGTCGGCTGCCGAATACCGGTCGCGCACGGTTGCGCGCGCGCATACCAGGATCGCGGCCATCGCAAAGCCCTGCATCGCGCGAGCGGCGACCAGCATCGCCGCGCTCGACGCGAGCGCAGCCGCGAGCGCTGCCAGCGTATAGAGCGCAAGGCCGCCCAGCAGCACGGGGCGGCGGCCGTACCGGTCGGCAAGACTGCCCATCGGCAATTGCCCGATACCGAATATCAATGCGAAAACCGTCAGGCTGACACTGGCGGACCCCAGCGTGGCGGCGATTTCAGGCAGCGCCGGCAGGTAACTGTCGGTCGCCACCGGCTGTGCCGCCAGCAGGAGCGGCAACATGAGCGCGAAGTTCAGGCGGGCAGGGCGCGTGGTGTCCGGCATGACGGTTTTCGGCACGGTATCAGGCATCGGGTGAAGACAGCGGCAACGCATGTGCGCTCTGCCGGCGAGGGTGCAGCAGCAAGCCGGAAATACCCGGCGGACGAGGCGCCGGACACGACGCCCCGTCGAGCGCCGGCTAGCTGCCCAGCGATCCCGGCACGTGTTCGTGCACGACGCGATGGCGCGCCATTGCAGCGACGCGCAGCCGGTCGTATTCTGCCTTGTCGACCGGTCGAGCGTTCGCTTGCCCCAGGTCGTTCATATGGACACGATGGGTCTCGCGTGCGCTCGCGGCTGCGAGCGACGCAATCACGGTGATGCCGAACGCGATCCCGCCGACGATCAGGCACACGTGGTGTGCGCCGGGCGGCGCGACCGCCGTGAACAGCGCGGGCAGCATCGCCGTGGCCGCGGTGCCGAGGTTCTGCGCGATCGCCATCGCGGAGACGCGCGTGCGGGTCGGGAAGAGTTCCGGGTAAAAGCACGGAAATACCGCGTTGTAGCCCTGGTACACGACCCCCCACATGAGCATCGACATCGCGAATGCGAGCGGCACGTTGCGGATGCTGATCGCATACAGGTAGGCGAACGCGAGCAGGCCGGCCGCCAGCGCGCCGACGATGATCGGCGGCCGGCGTCCGACCTTGTCGGACAGGTTGCCGACGAACGGAATCACGATCATCGCAACGATATTGCCCATCACCGTGATCCAGAGATAGATGTCTTTCTGGAAGCCGATGCCATACGCCGGCTGGACCGCATAGGCTGCGCCGAAGATCGTGGCGACGACCGGAATCACGTTCATCATCGACATGCAGGCCACGCGCACCATGTCGGGAAAGTGATGCCGGAAAGCGTCGGCGACGGGCGAGCCGGCTTGCGCCTGGTTGCGTACCGCTTCATCGAAGGCCGGCGACTCGTCGACCTGGCGGCGAATGATCAAACCCGCAACGATGACGAGCGCGCTCAGCAGGAACGGAATGCGCCAGCCCCAGCTGTCGAATTGCGCGGACGGCATGTAGTAGGCGAGCGGCAGGAACACGGCGGCGGCCAGCACCTGGCCCGCCTGCACGCCCTGCAGCGTGAAGCTGACGAAGTATCCGCGCCGACCGAACGGCGCGTGTTCCAGGATCATCGAGCTCGCGCCGGTGATCTCGCCGGCCACGGCGAAACCTTGCAGCAGGCGAAGCGTCACCAGCAAGGCCGGCGCGATCAGCCCGGCTTGCTGATAGGTCGGCAGCAGGCCGACGCCGACGGTCGAGATGCCCATCAGGAACATGCAGAACAGCAGGACGGTTTTGCGTCCGCGCGTGTCGCCGAGATGGCCGAGCACGAACGCGCCGATCGGGCGCGACACGTAGCCGACACCGTAAGTGGCCAGCGACGCGATGATGGCGGTCGTGGGGCTGCCGTGCGGAAAGAAGATCTGCGGGAAGATCAGCGCCGATGCCGTGGCGTAGATGAAGAAATCGTAGTATTCGAGCACCGAGCCGATCCAGCCGCTGATGGCGGCTTTTCTCGATTGGTGCCTGCCGCGAGGCTCGTCTCGCAAGGTCGTGGTCATCGTCGTCTCCAGATATTGATATGTGTGCCGGGCAACGCGGGTGATGCGGGGAGTCGTCACTGCCCGATGTGGCGACTCCGGTGTGTGACCTGACCGGGGCCCGTCGATCCGACGCACGGCGAACCAGCGCGGTGCGCCACGCCGTGTACCCGGGAACGGTTGCGCATGGGCGTCGGTCCCGCATCGGCGGCCGATGCGGGAATCGGCCTATGCGTCGCCGAGCGCCGAGACCGCGGCCCGCAGCGCCAGCAGATAGCTCTGGACTCCGAAACCGCAAATCTGCCCGCTGACGATTTCAGCCAGCACGGAGTGATGCCGGAACGGCTCGCGCGCATGAATGTTGGACATGTGCAGTTCGACGATCGGGCACGTGAGGATGGCGAGGGCATCGCGAATGCCGTAGCTGTAATGCGTCCATGCCCCGGCGTTGATCAGCACCGCATCCTGGCGTTCCTCGAAAGCGCGATGAATGCGCTCGCACATCGCGCCTTCGCTGTTCGTCTGGAACGATTCCACCTGTACACCCAGTTCGGTCGCCAGCCCTTGCAGCCGCGCATCGATCTGCGCGAGCGTGATCGTCCCGTACTGTGCCGGGTCGCGCTTGCCGAACATGTTGTGATTGATGCCATGCAGCATCAGGATCTTCTTCATGCGAATCTCCATCGCCTGTTCAATCAAAGGGCACGGCCAGCCGATCGATCACCGAGCTGGTCTCGGGGCGTACGCCGCGCCACCATGCAAATGCTTCGGCTGCCTGCTCGACCAGCATGCCGACGCCGTCCGCAATGCCGTGTACGCCGGCGTTTTTCGCGAGCCGGAGAAACGGCGTCAGACGCTTGCCGTAGGCAAGTTCGTAGGCCGTGCCGGCCGGACTGAACACGCTCGGCGGAACCGGCGGCAGGTCGCCGGTCAGGCTCGCCGACGTCGCATTGACGACCAGGTCGAAACGCCCCATGCGTGCGAGGTCCGCGTAGCCGCCGGCAACGAGCGGACCGCGTCCGGCAACCTGCGCGACCAATGCGCGCGCCTTGTCGACGTCGCGATTCGCGATGACCAGTTCAGCCGGTCCGGCTTCGAGGAACGGCAACAGCGCGCCGCGTGCCGCGCCGCCCGCACCGAGCACCAGGACACGCTTGCCGGCCATCGGCAGCCTGAGGTTCGCCTCGATATCGCGAACCAGGCCGATGCCGTCGAAGTTGTCGGCCAGGATGCGGCCGCCGTCGAACTTGAGCGCGTTGGCCGCGCCCGCGAGCTGCGCCCGCTCGCTGCGTTCGTCCGACATCGCGAACGCGTCGAGCTTGAACGGCGCAGTGACGTTGATGCCCTTGCCGCCGCCGTCGAAAAACGCGCGAACCGTGGCAGCGAAAGCGCCTGCCGGCTCGACGGGCCCCTCGATCGCCGTATAGCTGAGGTCCTGCCGCGTTTCCTGCGCGAAGAGGCCGTGGATCAACGGGGATTTCGTGTGCCCGATCGGATTGCCGATCACCGCGTACTGGTCGGTCATCATTGGCTCGCTTTTGAATAGAGGACGCCGTCGGCCTGCATCGCGTCGATTTCGGCCGCATCGAACCCGAGGGCGCGCGCGACTTCCGCGTTGTGCTGCCCGAGATCGGGCGCGACGTCGCGTATCGTCGTATCGCAATCGGAAAACCGGAACGGCAGGTTGGGCAGGCGCAGCGTCCCGTAGCGCGGATGCTGTTGCTCGACGACCATGCCTCGCGCCTGGATCTGCGGATCGTTCAATACCTCGTCGATGCGCTGCACCTTCGCGCACGGAACGTCGATGCCGTCGAGCAGTTCCAGTACCGACGCGACGGAACGCGCGGCCACCCACGGCTCGACCACCGACAGAATCTCCGCGCGGTGCGCGTTGCGCCCGGTGCTGTCGTGAAACCGCGTGTCGGCGCCGAATTCCGCCGGGCCGCCGTGCGTCGCGATCAGCTCGGCGAAGCGTTTCCACGCGTCGTCGACTTGCGCGGCGATCACGAGATCGCCGTCCGCGGCGCGGAATACGCCATAGAGCGTCGAGGTCGGCATGTCATGCCCGGTCTGCTCGGGCAGCACGCCCTGCAGCGTGTAGCACTGCACCGCGTATTCGTGCATCGATACCAGCGTGTCGTACAGCGCCATGTCGATGTGCTGCCCGCGGCCGCTCTTCACGCGCCCCAGCAGCGCGGCGTTGATGGCCGCGACCGCATGAATGCCGGTATACATGTCGCCGAGCGAGATGCGCAGCAGCGGCGGCCGTTCGCCGGGCGTGCCGACCATCTGCATGATGCCGCTCTTGGCTTCCGCGATCAGCCCGAAGCCTGCGCGATGCGCATCGGGACCGGTGTGCCCGTACGCCGAAATCGAACAGTAGACGAGGCCCGGATTGCGCGCGGACAGTTCGGCATAGCCGAGCCCGAGCTTGTCCAGCGCGCCCGGCCGATAGTTCTCGATGAACACGTCGGCCGAGTCGCACAGCCGCTGCATGAACGCCTTGCCGCGCGCGTCCTTCATGTTGACGCTCACGCCGCGCTTGCCCATGTTGAGCTGCAGGAAGTAGCCGCTTTGCTGGTCGTCGAGCACGGTCGCGTGCTGGCGTCCCGCGTCGCCCGAGCCGGGGCGCTCGACCTTGATGACTTCGGCGCCGAGCGCCGCGAGACAGCGCCCGACATACGGCCCGGCAAGGAAGTGGCTGTAGTCGACGACGCGAATGCCTTCGAGTGGGCGAGCCTGCATCACAGTGCCTCCGGGCGGCGCGGCACCATCAGGCGATGCTCGCCGCGTTGAACGACCTGACCGTCCTGATTGATCAGCTCCGACGGCAGCACGACGATGCCCCAGTCCGGGCGACTCTTGCTCGCCCGCATCGAGCCGACGCGGAACGTCACGTGCAGCACGTCGCCGACCTTGATCGGCAGCAGGAAATCCCAGCTCCAGCCGAGCGACATGCCCGGCAGAAAGCGATAGTCGCTCTGCGTCTTCAGGCCGTCGGCGATGGACAGGCCGAACAGCCCGTGCGCGACGAGGCAGCCGAAATGGCTCGCGTTCGCGTATTCCTCGTCCACGTGGACGGGCGTATGGTCGCCGGTGAGGTCGGCGTACGCGAGAATGCGCTCCTTGGTCACGGTGTAGCTCGGGCTCGTGCACGTGTCGCCCTCGCGGGCGTCGTCCCAGTATTTTTCGACGATCGTCATGGTCATGCCTCCGCGCGCGGGTTGATCGCCAGCGCCTGCGCAACGCAGGAAGCCGGCCTGGCCTGGATCAGTTCGACGGCGAGCCCGTCGGGCAGGCGAAGCCAGTTGCGCCCTTGCGGCATCTCCGTCGCGCCGAAGCGTTGCGCCGCGGCCAGCGCGGCCTCCAGGTCTTCGCACATCACGCCAAGATGCGCGAGCCGGCCTTCCGGGCCATCGTGTTCCGGCGCGTGGATGAACTGCAGGCCGCCGAGCGTCCAGTACTGCCGCGGCGCGTCGAGCGTGCCGTCCACTTCGCGCAGGGTCATGCCGAGCACGTCCTCGAAGAAGCGGATGTGCCAGCGGATGTCCTTGACCCAGATCGCGACGTGTTCGAGATAGGCTTTCGTGGCATTCATGCGGCGGCCTCCTGCCGTTGGCGGTCGGCCATCGCGCGTTCCAGCCCCTTGATGCAGGCGACGAGCGTTGCGTTGACCGGGGTCGGCACGCCGTAGCGTTGCCCCCAGCGCACGACCGAACCGTTGATGAAGTCGATTTCGGTGATCGAGCCCTTCTCCAGGCTTTGCAGCATCGACGTCTTGAAGGACGCGGGCAGCCCCTCCGCGGCGAGCGTCCAGGCCTGCTCGGGATCGGTCATCGACAGCTTGACGCCGGCCGCCTGCGCCGCCGCGATCGCCTCGGCCACGGCCGCGAGCGACGTCGCCTTCAGCAGCGGTTCGTCGTAAAGCTGCCCGTAGGTGAGGCCGGTCAGGCCGGTCAGCGCACCCGTCGCGACGTTCACCAGCAGCTTGTCCCACATCGTGCCGACGATGTTGTCGCTGATCGTCGTGGCGAGGCCGGCGGCATCGAACGCGGCGGCGATCGCCTGCACGCGCGGCGTGATGCGGCCGTCGAGTTCGCCGATATAGGTGTATTTGCCGATCACGCCGGATTCGATGTGGCCCGCGCCGCGCAGCACGCCACCGACGTAGGTCTTGCCCGCGAGGACGCGCTCGCGGCCGACGACGTCGATCAGGATGTCCTCGTGTCCGAGGCCGTTCTGCAGCGACAGCACGGCGGTATCCGGCCCCACCAGCGATTGGGCGCCGCGGATGGCCGCGTCGGTGTGGAACGACTTGACCAGCACCACCACCAGGTCGGCCACGCCGACATCGGCAGCCTGGGTCGTCGCGTGGACGCGTACGTGGCGGGTACCGGCCGCGTCGTCGACGCGCAGGCCGTCACGGCGCATCGCATCGACGTGTGCCGGCGAGCGGTCGATCAGCCAGGTCTCGTGGCCGCCTTGGGTGAGGGTGGCGCCGATCGCGCAGCCCAGTGCGCCGGCGCCCAGAATTGCTATTTTCAATGGCTTCTCCTTTGTCGACCAGAGTTGGCGCTTTGGCGCCTTACTCTGGTCCCATGCAAAACTGACGTATGGCATCACGATAGGAGTCGCCGCTCATGCCGACAATGCAATGGATACAATGTCGTCATTGCCATGGACAATAACGCCACGATGCCTGCCGACCTGCCCGACCTGAAGCTGCTTCAGCTTTTCGATCTCCTGTACGACGTGCGCAGCGTCACGCGCGTCGCCGAGCAACTGGGCCAGAGCCAGCCGACGGTCAGCATCTGGCTCGGGCACTTGCGGGAACACCTGCACGATCCGCTCTTCATCCGGACGCCCGGCGGCATGGCGCCGACGCCGCAAGCCGACGCGCTGATCGGGCCATGCCGGGAAATTCTCGAATCCCTGCGGCGCTTCACCGCTTGGGAGATCGCGTTCGATCCGGCGACGGCCCAGCGACGCTTTCGCATCTGCATGACCGACGCGAGCCACATCACGCTGCTTCCGAGGCTGCTGGCCCATGTCCGGGCGCAGGCGCCCGGCGTCCGGCTGGAAGCCGCGCGGATCGACGGCAATACGGAACGCGCGCTCGAATCCGGCGAAGCCGATCTCGTGATCGGCTATGTACCGTGGCTGGGTGGCGGCATTTATCAGCAGAAGCTGTACGACCAGGACTGGGTATGCCTGGCCAACCGGCATCATCCGCGGATTCGCGGCCGCCTCGGGGCGAAGCAGTATCGTTCCGAAGGACATGTCGCCATTACCGCGGGAACCGGGGCGCAACTCCTCGAACAGGCGCTGCGGCAGGCGCGCATCGAGCGGGACGTCGTGCTGGAGTTGCCGGGTTTCCTGGGCTTGGGGGCGATCGTCCAGACGACCGACCTGATCACGACGCTACCGCGTCATATCGGCCAGACACTGGCCCAGGCGAGCGATCTGGCGGTTCATGCATGTCCGATCCCGGTCGACGGGTTTGCGGTACGGCAGCATTGGCATGCGCGATATCACCATGAGGCCGGCAACCGCTGGCTGCGCGGCGTCGTGATTCAACTGTTCGGTGCATCGCATTGACTTGCGGGTTCGGCGGTCGTGATGGCCGGCGGACCGGCTGGCGCTCGATTGGATGCGAAACGTCCGGCAAGGAGTGTTTTTCGACGTTTTACGTCGAGGTTCGGCGCGGTTGAGATTTTTTCAGTCGCATCGAGGCGATATGATTTCTCCAGCCCCAACACCGTCGGCCGATCCATGAAGCGCGCCAGCATCGCTGCGACGCGGCCCAGCAAGCACAAGAGAGTCGTATGCCGGACACGCCAATCGTCATCGTCGAACACGCCCGCAGGCGAGCCGCTCAAGTCCGGGCCGGCGACGTCCCCGCCGCCTTGCAGGGTGGTCCCAAATGGGTGTGCAGGATCGTCCCGGATCATGCACCGAGGTCCTGCGAAGGGCACCGATCCGCCGCAGGCACGGCTGAAACGCTCGGCCGACTGAAGCCCGCGAACGTCGCGTTGACGGACCCTGTCCCGAGCGCCGGCGGCTGGCTGGCGCGCTCGTCGACCGACGGAGCCGGCCGGTGTCGCGCGTATGCGCATCTCGGTGCGAACCGGATCCTCGAGATGGTCGGCATGCCGGGCGTCGGCCCGTGGCTCGACGAGCACGACACCTGGTGGCCCGGCGCGTACGAGTTGCCGCTGCTCGAACAGTTGTCCGCGAACGAGTCGCCTCTGCGCGACCTGCTGGGTGCGACTGCACCCGCCCATCTGCTGATGAGCCTGACCGAAGTCGACGGCACCGCGCTCGTGACCGAATCGGACGATGGCATCGAGCGTCCGTTCCGAATTCCCGCGGGTGTGGATACGATCCACTTCGCGCCCGTATGTATCTGCGGGCCGGCGGCGCAGTGGCGCGAAACGCTCGTCACCGCGTTCGACCGTGTCCGGCATCTGGTCGGGCTCAGATCGGCCCGCCCTTTCTATCTTTGACGCAAGCACCCGTTCTCCGGCAGACCACGCGATGACCGACGCACTCGACTCCTTCGACCGCAAGATCCTGAATATCGTCCAGCGCGATTGCAGCGCGACCGCGGACGCCATCGCCGAACGGATCGGCCTGTCCACGTCGGCCGTGCAAAAGCGGCTGAAGCGCATGCGCACCGAGAAGATCATTTCGGCGGAAATCGCGGTGGTCGATCGTGCGGCGGTCGGCCGGCCGATGACGTTCATCGCGGCAATCGAGATCGAACGCGAAAACTACGAGACGGTCGCCAGGTTCCGCGAGTGGTCGAAGGCGCACGACGAGATCCAGCAGATCTACTACGTGACCGGCTCCGCCGACCTGATCGCGATCATCACCGCACGCGACGTCGAGGCGTACGACCGGCTGTCCGCACGGATCATGCAGAGCAATCCGATGATCCGCCGGATCAACACGAATGTCGTGCTGAGCGCGGTCAAGGTCGGGCTGTTCGTGCCGGTCGACAAGGACGGCGACGACGAACCGCCGGCCGCCTGACGGACTGGTTTCGCGCGGGACGGGCGATCCGTCCGTCCCGCATGACGAATCGCAACGGGTGACGGCTTGAATCGGGCGAAACGCATAATTTGAAAATCGATTCGCATAACTAACCTGTGTCGTGTGGTCAATGAACAGGAGATGATCGAGATGGAACTCAAACTGGCACTGGTCGGTTTCGGCGGAGTCAATCAGGGACTGGTCGAACTGCTCAAGAAGAAGCGCGCGATGCTGGGCGCGGCGGGACTCGACGTATCGGTGACGATGGTCGCCGACCTGCGGCTCGGGATCGCGACGAATCCTCGCGGTATCGCGCTGGACGTCCTCGACGAAACCGCCCGGCGGGGCGTCGATGCCGAAGCGCTGCGTCGCGATCCCGGCACGCTGGTGTCGCCGGACGTCGGCCTCGGTGCGGTGCTGAAGGCCATCGCGTCGGAGCACGTGGACGTCGTCATCGAGGCGACCTTCACCGATCCGACCACCGGCGAGCCCGCGCTGTCGCATTGCCGCACCGCGCTCGAATGCGGCAAGCACGTGATCACGACCAACAAGGGGCCGATCGCGCTCGCGCAGCCGGCACTGGCGCGGATCGCCGCGCAATCGGGTGCGTGCGTGATGTACGAGGGCACGGTGATGAGCGGCACGCCGGTGCTGCGGCAGCTCGCGACCTCGCTGCGCGGCTGCGACATCCGCGGCTTCGCCGGCATCCTGAACGGCACGTCGAACTACGTGCTCGGCGAGGTCGAGGCCGGCGCGAGCTTCGAGGCGGCGATCCGGGATGCGCAGCAGCGCGGCTATGCGGAGGCGAACCCGGCGGCCGACGTCAACGGCTCGGACGTACAGCTGAAGGTCGTCATTCTGGCGAACGCACTGTGGAATGCCGGCCTCGAGCGCGCCGATGTGACGTGCCGCGGCATCGTGGAATTGACCGAGCACGACGTGCGCGCGGCGGCGGCGGAGCGCATGTCCTGGCGGTTGATCGGATCCGCCACTCGCCATCCGGACGGCACCGTTACCGCGAGCGTCGAACCGCGCAAGCTGCCGGCCGGCCATCCGCTGCTGGCCGCGAGCGGCGTGACGAACGCGATCACGTTCGACACCGACGTGCTCGGTGACGTGACGATCAGCGGGCCGGGGGCCGGGCGCGAGGAAACGGCGTTCGCGATCCTCTCCGACCTGATCGAACTGGCGGACCGGATTGGCGCGGCCTCGCACGAGGTGGCCGCATGAGCGCGCGCGATGCGGTGATGAGCGACTGCACGGGAGCCGGCGTGGCCGATGTGCGATCGCCGTATGACGGCTCGATCGTCGGCCAGGTTCGTCTGTCGCGAGCCGATGCGGCGCCGCTCCTCGTCGAGCGCGCGCTCGACGGCGCGCGCGCGGCCGCAAGCATGTCGCGCAGCCAGCGGGCCGACCTCCTGTTTCGCGCAGCCTCGAGCGTGGAGGCACAAGCGGAGACATTCGCACGCACGATCGCGCTCGAGGCCGGCAAGCCGCTGCGGCAGGCCCGCAAGGAAGTCGCGCGCTGCGTGAACACGCTGCGCCTGTCGGGCGAGGAAGCAAAACGCCTCAACGGCGAGACGATCCCGTTCGACGGGTATCCCGGCTCGGAGGATCGCAGCGGCTACTACACGCTGGAGCCGCTGGGCGTGATTCTCGCGATCACGCCCTTCAACGACCCGCTGAACCTCGTCGCACACAAGCTCGGGCCGGCGCTCGCGACCGGCAATGCGGTCATCCTGAAGCCCTCGTTGCTCGCGCCGCTGTCCGCACAGGCGCTCGTCGAGGTCCTGTGGGAAGCCGGTGCGCCGCGCGCCGCGCTGCAGATCGTGCACGGCGGCGCGGATCTCGCGTCCGCGCTGGTGCGCGACCGGCGGATCCGGATGGTGACCTTTACCGGTGGCCCGCAGACCGGCGAGGCCATCACGCGCGATGCGGGACTCAAGAAGATCGCGATGGACCTGGGCGGCAATGCGCCGGTGATCGTCATGGCCGACTGCGACCTGAAGGATGCCGCCGAATCGTGCGTGTCGGGCGCGTTCTGGGCGGCGGGACAGAACTGCATCGGCACGCAGCGGATCTTCGTCGCCGAGGCCGCGTACGAGCCGTTCGTGCGGTATTTCGTCGAACTGACCGGCAGGATGGTCGTCGGCGATCCGCTGGACGATGCGACCGACATGGGGCCGATGATCGGCGAGGAACAGGCGATCCGCATCGAGCAGTGGGTCGACGAAGCCGTGTCGGGCGGTGCGACGGTGCTGACCGGCCATCGGCGACGCGGGGCGCTGTATGAACCGACGGTGCTCGCGGATGTGCCGCACGACGCGCGTGTCTGGACCGACGAGGTATTCGCGCCGGTCGTGACGATCGAGAAATTCACCGACCTGCAGCAGGCGCTCGACGCGGCCAACGCGTCGGAGAGCTGCCTGCACGCAGGCGTGTTCACCAACCGCCTGGAGGTGGCGCTCGGTGCGGCCGAGCGTCTGCAGGCGGGTGGCGTGATGATCAACGACTCGTCCGATTACCGCTTCGACGGCATGCCGTTCGGCGGATTCAAGCATGGGTCGCTGGGCCGCGAAGGCGTTCGGTTCGCGATGACGGACATGACGCAGCCGAAGGTGGTCTGCTTCAGGCGCAACCGGCGGCTGTCGGGCTGATGCGCAAGCGCCGGCGCCTGACTGGCCGGCGCGGCGCGAACCGCAGCGGTGTGAGCAACGTATCGAGGAAGGAGTCGAGGATGCCAGCAGCAATTCCTGCATGCAAACCGGCGGCGGACGCGCTGGTGGTCGAGGATATTCACAAGTCGTTCGGCGGTGTCGAGGTGCTCAAGGGCATCTCGTTGACCGCGAAGAATCACGAGGTCGTGTCGATCCTCGGCAGCAGCGGGTCGGGCAAGAGTACGTTCCTCAGGTGCATCAACCTGCTGGAAATGCCCGACCGCGGCCGGATTTGCGTGAACGGCGAAACGCTCGCGCTGAAACAGGCGGGCCGCGACGGCGCGCTCGTCGCGGCCGACGCGCGGCAGGTGATGCGCGTGCGCCGCAGGCTCGCGATGGTGTTCCAGCAGTTCAATCTGTGGGCGCACATGACCGTGCTGCAGAACGTGATGTTCGTGCCGGTGCGCGTGCTCGGCGTGCCGAAGCGCGACGCCCGCGACAAGGCGATCGCGATGCTCGAACGGGTCGGGCTCGCCGGCAAGTGCGAACACTATCCGAACCAGCTGTCGGGCGGCCAGCAGCAGCGCGTCGCGATTGCGCGTGCGCTCGCGACCGACCCCGACGTGATGCTGTTCGACGAGCCGACGTCGGCGCTCGATCCGGAACTCGTCGGCGAAGTGTTGAAAGTGATGCGCTCGCTGGCCGACGAGGGACGCACGATGCTCGTCGTCACGCACGAGATGGGGTTCGCGCGCGAGGTCGCGAACCGCGTCGTGTTCGTCCACCAGGGACGAATCGAGGAAGACGGCAGTCCTGACGAAGTGTTCGCGAGCCAGAAATCGCCGCGGTTCCAGAAGTTTCTGTCCAGCATCATTTGATGCGGATTCAATGCCAACCGGAGAGGAAACCATGAAAAAGCTGCTTCAGTCGCTGTGCGTGGGCGCGGCATTGCTCGGATCGGTCGCGCAGGCCGAGCAGGTCGTGCGGGTCGGCACGCTCGCCGATTACGCGCCGTTCGAATACAAGGATGCCTCCGGCAAGCTGCAGGGCATGGAGATCGACATCGGCAAGAAGATGTGCGACACGATGAAGGTCAAGTGCCAGTGGGTGACGATGGATTTCGACGCGCTGATTCCGGCACTCAAGGCGAAGCAGATCGATGCGGTGCTCGCGCAAATGTCGAAGACGCCGGAGCGCGAGCAGTCGGTGGACTTCACGCGCATCGTCACGACGGCGCCCGTGCAGCTCGTCGCGAAGCAGGGCTCCGGCATCACGGACAACGCCGCCACGCTGCGCGGCAAGACGATCGGCGTTCAGACGGCCTCGACGCACGAATCCTATCTGCGCCGCCGCCTGCCGGCGAGCAAGTCGGGGATCGACGTGAAGGTCTATCAGACGCTCGACGAGGCCTGGCTCGATCTCGAGGCCGGGCGCGTCGATGCGGTATTCGCCGACAACACGGTCGCGTACGACTGGCTGACGAAGGCCGGCAGGAAGGCAGGCTTCGACTTCGTCGGCAAGCCGATCGCCGATGCGGAGATTTTCGGCGACGGTACGGCGATCGCGGTGCGCAAGGGCGACGCGCCGCTGAAGGCGCTGTTCGACAAGGGCATCGCGCAGGTGCAGGCGGACGGCACGTTCGCCGCGGCCAACAAGCGCTATTTCCCGTTCAGCATCGCGCCGCAATAACCGCGCAGCGGGACCGCGCGGGCGCCGGACGGCGGCCCGCGCGATTCCGGTCTTACACGGAGCGACATTACGATGGATATCCTGGTGAACTACGGCGCGCAGATCGCGGCTGGCGCGCTCGTCACGCTGGAGCTGGCGGTCGCCGCGCTGTGCGTCGGCATGCTGCTCGGCATCGCCGGTGCGTCGGCAAAACTGTCGAGCCTGGGGTGGCTCAGGCATGCGACCTATGCGCTGACCAATTTCCTGCGCGGCATTCCCGAGTTCCTGATCCTGTTGATCTGCTACTTCGGGCTGTCGCATTTTCTCAACGCGCAATTCGATGGCGCCGTTGTCATCAGCCCGTTCTCCGCCGGCGTGATCGCGCTCGCCGTGGTGTTCGGCGCGTACTCGTCGGAGATGTTCCGCGGCGCGTTCAGCGCGGTGCCGGCCGGCCAGATCGAGGCCGCGCGCGCGTACGGGATGACACGCCTGCAGACACTGTGGTACGTGCGGCTGCCGCAGGCGTGGCGCATCTGCCTGCCGAGCCTGAACAACATGTGGCAGAACCTGCTGAAGGACACGTCGCTGGTGTCGATCGTCGGGCTCGAGGACATGTTGCGCAAGGCCAACATCGCCGCGCAGTTCACCAAGCAGCCATTCGTCTTCTACGTGGCGGTCGGAGTCGTCTATTTCGGCTTTCTCGCCGCATCAAACCCCGTGTTCGCGTGGCTCGAGCGCAGCGCGGGCCGCGGTTACGCAGCACGCACCTGAGGAGGGCCATCTGATGAACGACTTTGTTTCCCTCATCGCGCAGTCCGGCCCGGACGTCGCGCGCGGCATCTGGATTACGCTCGAGCTGCTGGTGCTGTCGTGCACCCTGGCGTTCGCGCTCGCGGTGCCGCTGGCGGTCGCGCGCACGTCGGCGTGCCGCTGGCTGTCGACGCCGAGCCGGCTGTTCATGTCGGTGTTTCGCGGCACGCCGCTGCTGGTGCAGATTTTCGTGCTGTATTACGGGCTCGCGCAGTTCTCGCTCGTGCGTGCATCGCCTCTGTGGCTGCTGGTCGGCGGATCGTTCTCGTGTGCGTTGTGCGCGCTGACGCTCAATCTCGCGGCCTACATGGCCGAAGACATCCGCGGCGGGATCGCAGGCGTCCCCGCCGGCGAGAAGGAGGCCGCACTGGCATTCGGGATGAGCCGCTTCATGCTCACCTGGTTCGTGATCGTGCCGCGCGCGATCGGCATCGTCGCGCCGACGCTCGGCAACGAGATCGTGCTGCAGCTGAAATCGACCGCGCTTGCCAGCACGATCACCGTGCTCGACCTGACCGGTGTCGCGCGACGCATCTCCATCGAAACCTATACGACCGACGCACTGATGCTGGCCGGCATCGTCTACGTCGGTATCACGGCGGTGCTTTCGACCGTGCTCAAGCGCGTCGAAGGTCTGCTGAATCGCCATCTGGGCGGCGTGCGTGCCTGACGGGCGCCGCATGAACGCGACACAACGAACGATCCGAGGACGACATGGGATACAAGCTTGAAACGCTGGCGCTCGCCGCGGACCGCGACGTGACCGACGAGAAGTCGGTCGCGCCGGCGATCCACTATTCGGCGGTGTTCAAGGCAGCCGGCAGCGAGGAATTCGCGGAGATGTCGAGCGTGCCGCAGCATCCGCGCAACTACACGCGCTACGGCAATCCGGTTCACGAGCGCGTGAAGGCGGTCATGGCGGAGCTCGAGGGCACCGAGACCGCGCTCGTCACGGCATCCGGCATGGGCGCGATCGCGACCGCGATCCTCAGTGTCGTGAAGGCCGGCGATCACGTCGTCGGCCAGACGCGTCATTACATGAGCACCACCAAGCTGCTCGACGACATGCTGCGCCGGTTCGGCGTCGAGGTGACGTTCGTCGACCAGACCGACGTGGTCGCGTTCGATCGCGCGATCCGGCCGAACACACGGCTGATCGTGCTCGAGTCGCCGGTCAATCCGCTGCTGCTCGTGACCGACATCGCCGCGGTGACCGAGATCGCCAGAGCCCGTGGCATCCTCACGCTCGCGGACAACACGTTCGCGTCGCCGATCAACCAGCAGCCGCACCGGCTCGGTGTCGACATCGTCGTGCACAGCGCGACCAAGTATCTGGGCGGCCATCACGACCTGACGGGCGGCGTGATCTGCACGAGCCGCGTGCTCGCCGAGCAGATCTGGCATACGCACATCACGCTCGGGTCGGTGCTGTCGCCGATGGACGCGTGGCTCTTGCTGCGCGGGCTGCGCACGCTGCCGATGCGCGTCGAGCGGATCAATGCGAACGCCCAGGCGCTCGCCGAATTCCTCGAAGCGCACGCGAAGATCGAGCGCGTGTTCTATCCGGGCCTGCGCAGCCATCCGCAGCATGGGCTCGCGTGCCGGCAGATGCGCGGTTTCGGCGGCGTGGTCGCGTTCGGCGTGCGGGGAAGCTACGGCGAAGCGCAGCGCTTCGTCGAGGCGCTGCGCCTGCCGCTGAATGCAGGCAATCTCGGCGGCGTCGATTCGCTCGCGATCCATACGGCATCCATGTGGGCGGGCACGATGTCGGCGGAGCAAATGCGCGCTGCCGACATCCCGCTCAATTTCATCCGCTATTCGGTCGGCATCGAGCACATCGACGACCTGAAAAGCGATATCGCGCAAGCATTGGCGCAGATCTGAAACGGACCCGCGCGCACGCTCGGTCGACGCCCCACGCGCGTCGCGCCGACCTTTGAATCGATGCGGGCACGAGCTGCGCGGATTGCAACGACGGAGCACGGACTATGCAAGACATCACGGTACTCGACGGCGGCATGGGGCGCGAACTGGCGCGGATGGGGGCGCCGTTCAGGCAGCCGGAATGGTCGGCACTCGCGCTGATGGAAGCGCCGCATTACGTCAGCCTTGCGCACGACGCGTTCATCGCGGCGGGTGCCGACGTGATCACCGCGAACAGCTATGCGGTCGTGCCGTTCCATATCGGCGAAGCGCGGTTCCGTCGCGACGGTGTCGCGCTCGCGGCCCTTGCCGGACAACTCGCGCGGCAAGCGGCGGACCGCGCAGCGCGGCCCGTGCGCGTCGCGGGATCGCTTCCGCCGACCGGCGGTTCCTACCGACCCGACCTGTTCGACGCGGCGCGCGCGGATGCGATCCTGGCGACGCTCGTCGACGGGCTCGATCCCTACGTCGACCTGTGGCTGGCCGAGACGCAGAGCCTGACCGACGAGATCGGCGCGGTCCGGCGTGCGCTCGGTGCGAATCCGAAGCCGCTCTGGGTCTCGTTCACGCTGCGTGACGACGTCGACGTCGACGTCGACGCAGGCACCACGCCGGTACTGCGATCGGGACAGACGCTCGACGAAGCGATCGACGCCGCCGTGTCCGCGCGCGCGACCGCGCTGCTGTTCAACTGCAGCCAGCCGGAGGTGATGGGTGTGGCGATCGAGACGGTGCAGCGCACGCTCGCGAACACCGGAACGTCGCTCGCGATCGGCGCCTATGCGAACGCGTTTCCGCCTCAGCGCGCCGATGCGCGCGCGAACGAGGAACTCGACGGCCTGCGCGGCGACGTCGATCCGCCCGGCTATGCAAGATGGGCGGAGCAGTGGCTTGGCCTGGGTGCGCGGATCGTCGGCGGGTGTTGCGGAATCGGCCCCGGCCACATCGCGGCATTGCGCGACGCGGTCGATGCACGCGGCGCCGCGCACACCGGGTTCGGCCAATGAAGATCGACGGCCTGGACCAGAAGATCATCGACGCATTGTGTGCCGATGCGCGGATACCGCTCGCGGTATTGGCCGACCGGATCGGTCTGTCCAGGCAGGCGGTCCGCAACCGGATCGACCGGCTCGAAGCGCTGAACATCATTGCGGGCTATACGGTGCGGCTCGCATTGCCCGACGATGTCGTGCCGGTGCGTGCCGTGATGCTCGTGTATCGCCGGGACCGGATGCGCGGCGCGGACGTGCTCGCCGCACTCGAGCGGATCGCCGAGGTGCGCGATTGCGCGGTCCTCAGCGGCGAGGTCGATTTGCTGGTGCAGATCGAGGCGGCCACACACGAGCGCATCAGCGACATCTGGGCAACGATCAGCGCGCTGGACGGCGTGCAAAACATGACGACCAGTTTCGTGCTCGACTCCGTCGTCCACAAGCGCTGACCAAACCGGCGCAACGGGAAAAGGGCAGGCGGGGGAGGCTGCGCGTCGTCCGGTTCGGCGTCCGCGACGGCGTATCGAAGCCACGCGGCGCTGGAGCGGCTTGCTGCCGCTCCGCGCGCGTGGCCGTACTCAGGCTTTCAGTGCACCGAAGATTTCATTGAGCATCGACTTCGCATCGCCGAACAACATGCGGTTGTTGTCCTTGTAGAACAGCGGATTGTCGACGCCCGCATAGCCGGACGCCATGCTGCGCTTCATCACGATCGACGTCTTCGCCTTCCACACTTCCAGCACCGGCATGCCGGCGATCGGGCTCGACGGGTCGTCCTGCGCGGCCGGGTTCACGATGTCGTTCGCGCCGATCACCATCGACACGTCGGCCTCGGGGAAGTCGCCGTTGATCTCGTCCATCTCCAGCACGATGTCGTACGGCACCTTCGCTTCGGCCAGCAGCACGTTCATGTGCCCCGGCATGCGGCCCGCGACCGGGTGGATCGCGAAACGCACGTCGACGCCCTTCTCGCGCAGCAGCTTCGTCAGCTCGAACACCGTGTGCTGGGCTTGCGCCACGGCCATCCCGTAGCCGGGCACGATGATCACGCGCTTCGCTTCGCGCAGGAGTTCGGCCGTCTCCGCCGCGCTCACCGCGACCGCTTCGCCGGCCGGCAGCGCGGCGCCGCCGCCGGCTGCCGCCGGTGCGCCCGCGCCGCTGCCGAAGCCGCCCGCGATCACGCTGATGAAGTTGCGGTTCATCGCGCGGCACATGATGTACGACAGGATCGCACCCGACGAGCCCACCAGCGCGCCGATCACGATCAGCAGGTCGTTGCCGAGCATGAAGCCGGTGGCGGCTGCCGCCCACCCCGAGTAGCTGTTGAGCATCGACACCACGACCGGCATGTCCGCGCCGCCGATCGCCATCACCATGTGCACGCCGAACAGCAGCGAGATCACGGTCATCACGACGAGCGGCAGCATGCCGTCCTGGATGCTTTCCGCATGCAGGAACGCGCGGCCGTAGTAGATCACGATCAGGAGCGCGGCCAGGTTCAGCCAGTGCCGTGCCGGCAGCAGCAGCGGCTTGCCGCCGATCTTGCCCGACAGCTTGCCGAACGCGATGATCGAGCCCGCGAAGGTGACGGCACCGATCAGGATGCCGACATAAATTTCCACTTCGTGGATCGCCTTCTCGGCGCCGGTGAACTGCAGCGACGTGTCGATGTAGCTCGCGAAGCCGACGAGGCAGGCCGCGAGACCGACCAGGCTGTGCATCAGCGCGACCAGTTCCGGCATCTGCGTCATCTGCACCTTCTTCGCCGCGTACAGGCCGACCGCGCCGCCGACGACGAGCGCGGCGATCACGTACGGAATGCCCGCGGCCGACACGCGCGGCCCGGCCACGGTGGCCAGCACGGCGATCAGCATGCCGATCATGCCGAGCAGGTTGCCGCGGCGCGCGGTTTCGGGGTTCGCGAGGCCGCCGAGGCTCAGGATGAACAGGATCGCGGCGCCGATATAGGAGACGGTGGTCAGGTTGGAAGTCATTGTTGTCGTCCCCTTATTTGCGGAACATCGCCAGCATGCGGCGCGTGACCGCGAAGCCGCCGAACATGTTGACGGCCGTGAGCGTGAGCGCGCCGACCGCGAGACCGAGGATCAGCCCGGACGGGCGATCGCCGGCGTTGGCCAGCTCACCGAGGGGCGGTGCGACCTGCACGAGCGCGCCGATCGCGATGATCGACGAGATCGCGTTGGTCACGCTCATCAGCGGCGTGTGCAGCGACGGCGTGACGTTCCAGATCACCATGTAGCCGACGAAGCACGCGAGCACGAACACCGTGAAGTGCGACAGGAAGCTCGCCGGCGCGAACTGGCCGACCAGCAGGAACGCCAGCGCGCCGATCGCGAACACGATCGCGAGCGCCTTGGCCGACATCGGCTCGCCGCTGTGGCCGTGGCCCTTGGACTTCGCCGGCGCGGCGGCTGCCGCGGGTGCGGCAGCCGGTGGCTTGGGCGCGACGGCCGCCTGCTTGATCGGCGGCGGCGGCCACGTGACGTTGCCTTCCTTGATGACGGTGAGGCCGCGGATCGCGTCGTCGTCGAAGTCGACGTTGATCGTGCCGTCCTTGGCCTTGCACAGCTCTTCGATCACGCGCAGCAGGTTGGTCGCATAGAGCGTCGACGACTGCCGCGACAGGCGCGACGCGAGATCGGTATAGCCGACGATGGTCACGCCGTGGCGCACCACGGCTTCGCCGGGCACCGTGAGTTCGCAGTTGCCGCCCTGTTCGGCGGCCATGTCGACGATCACGCTGCCGGGCTTCATCGACTGCACCATTTCGGCGGTGATGAGCTTCGGCGCCGGCTTGCCGGGGATCAGCGCGGTCGTGATGATGATGTCGGCGTCCTTGGCCTGCTGCGCATACATCGCGCGCTGCGCCTGCTGGAAGCCTTCGCTCATCACCTTCGCGTAGCCGCCGCCGCCCGAGCCTTCCTCTTCGTAGTCGACCTTGACGAACTCGCCGCCCAGCGACTTGACCTGATCGGCCACCTCGGCGCGCGTGTCGTTCGCGCGCACGATCGCACCGAGGCTCGCGGCCGTGCCGATCGCGGCCAGACCGGCCACCCCGGCGCCGGCGATGAACACCTTCGCCGGCGGGATCTTGCCGGCCGCCGTGACCTGGCCGTTCAGGAAGCGGCCGAACGCATGCGCGGCCTCGATCACCGCGCGATAGCCGCTGATGCCGGCCATCGACGTGAGCGCGTCCATCTTCTGCGCGCGCGACAGCGTGCGCGGCAGCGAGTCGATCGCCAGCACGGTGGCGCGCTTCGCGGCCAGCTGCTGCATCAGCTCGGGGTTCTGCGCGGGCCACACGAAGCCGATCAGCGTGCCGCCTTCGCGCATCAGCGCGACTTCGTCGGCGCTCGGCGGGCGCACCTTGAGCACGATGTCGCTGCCGGACCAGAGCTCGGCCGCCGTGGCGGCGATGCTCGCGCCGGCCGCGCGGTACGTGTCGTCGTCAAAGTTCGCGCCGGCACCGGCGCCGCTTTGGACGGCCACCGAAAACCCCAGCTTGATCAGTTTCTCGACCACCTCGGGAACGGTCGCAACGCGCCGTTCGCCGGTGGCTGTCTCCAGAGGAACCCCAATCTGTAATGTCATAGTGTGAAAGATGGGTGATGGCCATCGCGAAGCGCTCGGGCCGGTGCGTCAAGGTAACAGAATCATGTGCGTATTTAGTGGCTCGCGCGAGGGTTCGCATTAAAAATGGAACGACCGTTCGCTGGGCGCGAATAGAGTATGCCCGATAACAAAGGCGCCATCGAGGACACAAAATCGTCGAACGCGTCTGCTGCCGTGCTGTTGCGTTTTATCCACGCGCGGGCGATATCGCGTCGACCGAATGGAGGTTGACGATGCGGTCGGACCGCTGCTTCCGCCGTGCGGCGCGGCTGCGTGAGCCGACCGCCGCGCTGTGGGCTGCACGGGCCTCCCATGACCGGCGTCCTTCGCCGGTTCCCATGGCCGGCTTCCGGTCGATGGCCTCGCCGCTCGTTGCCCGGTCGGCTCGCCTTCCTTCGGATGATTTCGTCGGCGTACACGGAAGCTGGAGATTCGGGCAGGCGTCGAATCGTTTCGCTTACACGCATGCCGGCATGATCGGGCCGATCGCGAAACGCCTGGGTACCGTTCAACAGCGGTTTGAAGCAATCCGGACCGACCGGTAGGTCAATGACCGGGCGCTCACCGCAGGCGGACCCGTCAGCGCATCGCGACGATCGTCGGATCAATTCAGCAGGCACCATATCGCGAGGAACGGCGTATCGCCGGCGCGCATCGCATGCAGCGCGCCGGGCGGGTTGTGGATGCCGCCACCGATACCGGGATCGAACCATTCGCCGTTCTGCTGCCGGAATTCACCGGCGGTCAACAGCACGTACGCTTCCTCCGGCGCGTGACCATGATCCGGATATCTGACGCCGGGCATCATCAGCGAGAAGCCGAGCTGAATGTCGTCGCGGCTCTCCGCGCCGCCGGGCCCGCAGATCATCGCGTTCGCGTGCCCGTCGATGTAGTTGGGGCTGCCGTCCTTGCCCGACGTGCGACGCGACCATCCGACCACGGGTTCGAGCGACCCGATCAGCCGTGCAACCGTGGCGAACGTCGGGCTGACGTGCGCGACCGACTCGAGCGCCGGGGCGAGCCATGCGCAGGCGGGGTAGCGCTCCGCGAGCCGCGTTCCGTTGTCCGACGGCGTTTGCAGCCGCGCGAATACTTTCGGCGCGAATGCGCGCGCGGCGGGGGGAAGCCGGTCCGACTGGAACAGTTCGCCGGCGATCCGGACGAAATCCGCGATGTGCTTCGGGCGTTCACTCATGCTGGTCTGTGCTCCGGTGCTCGCTGGCTTGATGAGACGAAAGTCTATGCAGAAACGTGCCGGCCCGGGCAGCGAAAAAGGGCGGCCGATTTGGCGCCGGCCGCCATGTGCTCGGCGCGGTTGCCGTCGCACGCGCTCAGGCCGGCGTCCTTCGGCGATGTTCATGATCGTCTCCCGGTTTTCGGCTTCGCCGGCCGTTCGAGCCGCCGCCCGGCCCGTCCGGCCGGCACGCCGATTGCGCATCGTTTATGCTGGAAACGGCACCCGAACCGCCCCGCCCGGACGCCCGTTTCCGCCATCGCCCTGCGCATCGCGTGGCCGGTTTTGTCACCATGTGGGCCGGATATGACAATGGAAAACCGCCGGCGCGGCATTACGATGGGCCACGACGTCGCCTGGCGCTGGCCGGTTTTGCCGCAGCCGCCCGGGCCGCGCGCCTCATTCACCGCCTGATTTGGAACATCGACCATGAGCTATAACGCCCCTGTCAAGGACATGCTGTTCGTGCTGAAGGAACTCGCGGGCATCGACACCGTTGCGCAGTTGCCGGGTTTCGAGGACGCCGGCTATGACACGGCGCAGGCCGTGCTCGACGAATCCGCGAAATTCTGCGACGAGGTGCTGGCGCCGCTGAACGTCGAGGGCGACCGCAACCCGAGCAGCTGGAAGGATGGCGTCGTGACCGCGACGCCGGGTTTCGGCGCCGCATTCCGCCAGTTCGTCGAAGGCGGCTGGCAAGGTCTGCAGCATCCGGCCGAATACGACGGCCAGGGGCTGCCGAAGCTGATCGCGACGCCGTGCATCGAGATGCTGAACGCGGCGAACCTGTCGTTCGCGCTGTGCCCGCTGCTCACCGACGGCGCGATCGAGGCGCTGCTGACGGCCGGCACCGACGAACAGAAGCAGCGCTACGTGCCGAAGCTGATCTCGGGCGAATGGACCGGCACGATGAACCTGACCGAGCCGCAGGCCGGTTCGGACCTGGCGCTGGTGCGCTCGCGCGCCGAGCCGCAGGGCGACGGCACGTACAAGGTGTTCGGCACGAAGATCTTCATCACGTGGGGCGAGCACGACATGGCGGACAACATCGTCCACCTGGTGCTCGCGCGCACGCCGAACGCGCCGGAAGGCGTGAAGGGCATTTCGCTGTTCATCGTGCCGAAGTTCCTGGTGAACGAAGACGGCTCGCTCGGCGCGCGCAACGACGTGCACTGCGTGTCGATCGAGCACAAGCTCGGGATCAAGGCGAGCCCGACCGCGGTGCTGCAGTACGGCGATAACGGTGGCGCGATCGGCTACCTGGTCGGCGAAGAGAATCGCGGCCTCGAATACATGTTCATCATGATGAACGCGGCGCGCTTCGGCGTCGGGATGCAGGGGATCGGCGTGGCCGACCGTGCCTACCGGAAGGCCGCGGAATTCGCGAAGGAGCGCGTGCAGAGCCGCCCGGTCGACGGGTCGGCCAAGCAGTCGGTGACGATCATCCATCACCCGGACGTGCGCCGCATGCTCGGCACGATGCGCGCGCTGACCGAGGGCGCGCGGGCGCTCGCGTATGTCGCGGCCGCGCACAGCGACATTGCCCACCGCCATTCGGACGAGGCGACGCGCACGCGTCATCAGGCAATCTACGAATATCTGGTGCCGGTCGTGAAGGGCTGGAGCACGGAGATGGTGAACGACGTGGCGAGCCTCGGCGTGCAGGTGCACGGCGGGATGGGCTTCATCGAGGAAACCGGCGCCGCGCAGTACTACCGCGACGCGCGGATCCTGGCGATCTACGAAGGCACGACCGCGATCCAGGCGAACGACCTGGTCGGCCGCAAGACGATGCGCGACGGCGGCGCGGTGGCGAAGGCGCTGATCGCGGAGATCGGCGACACCGTCGCGGCGCTCGGCAAGGTCGACGGCGCGGCGGCCGCGTCGATGAAGGCGCAGCTGGAGAAGGGTGCGCGCGCGCTGTCGACGGTGGTGGACTACGTGGTCGCGAACGTGAAGCAGGACCCGAACGCGGTGTTCGCGGGCAGCGTGCCGTACCTGAAGCTGGCGGGCGTCGTGCTGTGCGGATGGCAGATGGCGCGTGCGCTGCTGGCGGCGCACGCGAACCGTGCGAGCGACACGGCGTTCTTCGACGCGAAGATCGCGATCGCACAATGCTATGCGGAACACGTCCTCGTGCAGGCAGGCGGGCTCGAAGCGTCGATCGTCGGCGCGAAGGGCAACGAGAGCGTGCTCGCGTTGACGGAAGACCAGTTCTGACCGTAACGGTCGGGGCGCAGGAGGAGACAGGATTTTGACCACACAGGACTTGCTCGCGCAATACGGCCCGCGCGAATCGATGGAATACGACGTCGTGATCGTCGGCGGCGGCCCGGCCGGGCTGTCGGCCGCGA
>NZ_QTPZ01000060.1:0-30699 GCF_003853505.1 Burkholderia sp. Bp9015 | reverse complement strand
TACTTGAGCTTGAGCGCCGCGATCGTGCGCGCGAGATTCTTCGGTTCGTCCGCGTCGAGCGGATCGGGACGGCCGTGGCCGACGTCGCAGAACGGGCAGCGGCGCGTGCACTTGTCGCCCATGATCATGAACGTCGCGGTGCCCTTGCCGAAGCACTCGCCGATGTTCGGGCAGCTCGCTTCCTCGCACACGGTATGCAGGTTGTGCTCGCGCAGGATCGTCTTGATCTCGTTGAAGCGCGAGCTGCCGGTGGCCGCCTTCACGCGGATCCACTCCGGCTTCTTCAGCTTCTCGATCGGAACGACCTTGATCGGGATGCGCGCCGTCTTCGCCTGCGCCTTCTGCTTGGCGGTGGGATCGTAGGCAGCGGTCGCGGCCGAGTCGGCCGGTGCGGGGGAAGCGGTAACGTCAGTCATTCGAATGTTCCAGTGCCTGCGGCTTGTCGGCGGCCGCGGATGCGCCATCGAGGTTGGCAATCAGACGACCCACCAGCGTGTGGGCGACGTCGTTCCAGTCGGCGGCAACCTCGAGGCTCGCCATGTCGACGGTTTCCAGTCCGGCATAGCCGCACGGGTTGATCGCGAGAAACGGGCGCAGATCCATCTTCACGTTCAGGCTCAGACCGTGATAGCTGCAGCCGTTGCGGATCTTCAGGCCGAGGGCCGCGATCTTCGCGCCTTCGTGCACGCCGGATGCCACGTAGATGCCCGGCGCGCCCGCCTTGCGGACCGAAGCGAGATTATACGCCGCGAGGGTTTCGATCACGGCCTCCTCGATCTTCGTCACGAGCGTGCGCACCATCAGCTTGCGCCGGCGCAGGTCCAGCAGCAGGTAGGCGACGATCTGGCCGGGGCCGTGGTAGGTGATTTGCCCGCCGCGGTCGACCTTCACGAGCGGCACGCCGCTGTCGGCCACCAGCAGGTGGGCCGGGTCGCCGGCCTGGCCGAGCGTGTAGACGGGCGGATGCTCGACGACCCAGATTTCGTCGCCGGTGTCGGCCGTGCGCGTGTCGGTGAACGCGCGCATCGCGTCGAAGCTCGTCTCGTAGGCCTCGCTGCCCCGCCAACGCACGGTGACCGGCACGACGGGCCGGACCGGAGACCCGGCGGGCGATTCGGAAACAGCGACAGGCGTGGACACGATGGCAACCGGCGAGACGGACATGGGCGCTAGTTTACCGAAAACCCATGCGTCTCGCCGGCCCGGGAAGGGGACGGATCGCGAGCATCCGTCGGAGGAAAGGTCGGTCAGACGGTGCGCCAGCCGTCGTGGAACAGCGCGTTCACGCGGTTGCGCAGCCGCGCCAGCGCGCCGCGCGCGACTTCCCCGGCCGGCCGCGACACCGAGAACGCGACCTGCGCGCCCTGCCGGCCTTCCGCACTGAGCCACAGCCGCTCGCCGCGACGCAGCCGGAGCGTCTCGCCGTCGACCAGGAAGTAGTCTTCGACGTCGTTGCTGCGCGTCGCCCACACCGGCCCGCATTGCACCGTCAGACGCGTGCTGCGCTGCACCTTCATCGGCACGGTCTCGCCCGCGGGGATTTCGAACGTGATGCTTGAAGAAATTTCTTGCATGATCGACTCCGCCAATAAATGCTTCGATGGCTACAATCGTAGTCACTTCAAGGCACCCGACAAAACGACCAATTTTCACGTCGATGTGAGGAAAATTAGCAAATGGACCTCCGCCAGCTGCCTGCGCTGAACGCGATTCGCGCGTTCGAAGCCGCCGCCCGTCACGAGAATTTCTCCCGCGCCGCCGACGAGCTGTACGTCACCCACGGCGCGGTCAGCCACCAGGTTCGCGCGCTCGAGGAGGAGCTCGGCGTGCAACTGTTCACGCGCAACGGCAAGCGGCTGTGCCTGACCGACGCCGGCATGCGCTACGCGCAGCAGGTCCGCACCGCGCTGATGCAGATCGCCGATGCGACGCGCGAGGTGCGCGCGAGCGACCGCGGACGGCGGCTGGTGGTGTCGATGCTGTCGTCGTTCGCCGCGCGCTTCATCACGCCGCGCATCGGCACGTTCATCGAGCGGCATCCGGAAATCGACGTCGAGTTGCAGTCCACCAACTCGCTCACCGACTTCGCGCGCGACGACGTCGATCTCGCGATCCGCTTCGGCTCCGGCAGCTATCCGGGGCTGCACGTCGAGCCGCTGTTCGAGGAAGTGTTCTTTCCGGCGTGCTCGCCGACGCTGAACGGCGGCAAGCTGCCGCAGACGCCCGCCGATCTCGTGCACTACAACCTGCTGCGCTCGGACGACGAGCTGTGGCGGCCGTGGTTCGACGCGGCGGGGCTCGATACGCTCACCGAGCCGAAACGCGGGATTCTGTACCAGGATTCGTCGAACCTGCTGCTGGCCGCGATCGACGGCCAGGGCATCGCGCTGGTGCGCCGCTCGCTCGCGGTGCACGACCTGCTGGACGGGCGCCTCGTGCGCCTGTTCGACATCGACGGGCAGAGCCCGTGGCACTATTTTTTCGTGTGTCCGCCGCCGCTCGTGAACACGCCGCGCGTGCAGGCGTTCAGGACCTGGCTGCTTCAGGAAGTCGCGGAGTACCAGCAGCTGTGCGACGAGCTGGACGCGCGGCGCGCGGCGGGGAAAACCCCCGCCGAGTGCGCGCAGGAAGGAGGATGGAAAGCGGCGCTCAGAGCACGACCTTGACCATCGGATGGCCGGTCAGTGCGCGGTAGATGTCGTCGAGCTGTTGCTGGCTCGTGGCGCGCACGGTGATCGTGAGGCCGGTGTAGTTGCCGCCGCTCGAGGCACGCTCCTCGATCTTCTCGACGTCGATCTCGTTGTCGTGGACGGCCACGACCTTGAAGATCGTATCCTTGAACTCCGGGTGCGCCTTGCCCATGATCTTGATCGGGAAGTCGCACGGAAACTCCAGCAGCGACTCCTTCCGGGCATCGATCGCGCCGGTGACCTCGATGGTTTTGGTCGGTTCGCTCATCACTTTCTCCGGGTTAGGTCAAACTGTTCAAACTCGCGTGCCTTCGCACGCTGGTACGCGTCGTACAACGCCGCGAACACGGGGCCCGGCTTGCCGCCCTGCACAGGCAGGTCGTCGAGCGACGTGACGGGCAAAATCTCCTTCGTGGCCGACGTGATCATGATCTCGTCCGCCGAGCGCAGCTCGGCTTCGCTGATCTCGCGCGCGACGAACGGAATGCCGCATTCGTCGGCCAGCTGCTCGACCAGCGCGTAGCGGATCCCTTCGAGGATCCTGTTGCTGCGCGGCGGCGCGTACAGCTCGCCGTTCTTCACGACCCACACGTTCGACGACGAACCTTCGGTCACGTTGTCGTCGCGCAGCTGGATCGTCTCGAACGCGTCGCGTTCGGCCGCATGCTGCGCCATCAACACGTTGCCGAGCAGCGAGATCGACTTGATGTCGCAATGCAGCCAGCGGCGATCCTCGGCCGTCACGCAGCGCACGCCCTGCGCGCGCTCCTGGTCCGACGGCAGGCGCAGCGGGCTCGTCATCGCGAACACCGTCGGCACCGTATTCGCCGGGAACGCGTGGCCGCGCTTCGCGACACCGCGCGTCACCTGCAGGTAGACGAGCGCATGGCCGTCGCCGAGGCCTTCCGCATTCGCGGCGACCACGCGCTCGATCAGCGCGCGCCAGCCGGCCGCGTCATGCGGATTGTCGATGCCGATCTTCTTCAGGCTGCGCGCGAGCCGGTCCAGATGCTGTTCGATCCGGAACGGCACGTGCGCGCCGTCATGCGCATAAACGGGGACGACTTCATACACGCCATCGCCGAAGATGAACCCGCGGTCGAGCACCGGCACGCGGGCTTCCGACAGCGGCACCAGTTCCTCGTGCGACGACACGCTGAGGTAGACGATCGGTTCGAATTCGGCTTGGCTCATGGCAATGACAGATGGGGATGAAGTCGTGAAAACAAAGGCCCGTCGCGCTTACTTCTTCTTGCTGAACATCAGCAGGATCGAGTCCCAGATACGGCCGAAGATACCCGCTTCCGGCACGGCCTGCAGCGCGACGACCGGGAACTCCGACAGCGTCTTGCCATCGGCGACGATCTTCACGGTACCGACCTGCTGGCCTTCCGCGAGCGGCGCGATCAGCGGCGCGTTGACCTCGACTTCCGGCTTGACCTTGTCGCCCAGGCCGCGCGGCACGGTCACCCACTGGTCGCCCTTCACGCCGACCTGCACGGTGTTTTCCTTGCCCTTGTAGATGCGCGGCGTCGACATCGCCTGGCCGCCCTTGAACAGGCGCACCGCGTCGAACGCGCTATAGCCGTAGTTCAGCATCTTCATGCTGTCCTGCGTGCGCTCGCCTTCCTTCTGCTCGCCCATCATCACCGACACGAGACGCCGCTGGCTGTCGACACCCGGGATCGCGCGCTTCGCCGACGCGATCAGGCAGTAGCCGGCCGCCTGCGTATGGCCCGTCTTCAGGCCGTCGACCGTCGGATCCAGCCACAGCAGGCGGTTGCGGTTGCCTTGGCGGATGTTGTTGTACTTGAATTCCTTCTCCGAGAAGATGCTGTAGTACTGCGGAAAATCGCGGATCAGGTGCGCGGACAGCTTCGCGAGGTCGCCGGCCGTCGTGTAGTGGTTCGGGTCGGGCATGCCGTTCACGTCGGCGAAGTGGGTGCCCTTCATGCCGAGGCGCGCCGCCTCGTCGTTCATCAGCGTGACGAACTGCCCTTCGCTGCCGCCGACGAGTTCGGCCAGCGCGATCGCGGCGTCGTTGCCCGACTGGATGATCATCCCGTACACGAGGTCGTGCACCGACACCGGCTTGTTCGCCTCGATGAACATGCGCGACTCGTCGGTGCCGACGCGGCGTACCGCTACGCTCGGCGTGACGATCTGCTCCATCGAGATCTTCTTCTTGTCGAGCGCCTCGAACACCAGGTAGGCCGTCATCAGCTTCGTCAGCGATGCGGGCTCGACGCGTTCGTCGGCGTTGCCCGATGCGAGCACCGTGTTGCTCGTCGCATCGACGAGCACCCACGAGCGCGCGTTCACGCCCGGCGGCGGCACCGCGCCCGGCATGAAGGTCGCGGGCGCGCCGGTGAACTGCTCGGCGGCGGCGGCCGGCGCGGCATGCGCGGCCTTGGCCTTGGCGGCCGGCTTCGCCTCGGCGACGACGATCGTCGACGCGAGCGCGACGGGCAGCATCACGCCGAGCGCGACGTTGCGCGCGGCGGTGCCGAAGGCGATGGAAGAAGCGAGGGACTTGAGGCCTTGGGGAGACAGACGCATGATCGATTCAGGCTGATGGCAGAAAGTGCGGCGCGAAACGCGCAAGGGTTGAACGGCAAGGCGGCGGGCGTTCCGGCGTTCGTCCGACTGCGTCGGACGGCGCGAAACGCGCCGGTTGGACTCGTGCGGACGCGTTCGGTTCGCGGCCGTCGCGAGCGGGCGGACAGGCGGCGAAACGAGCGCCGCATGGGCCCAGCCGGGCCGCGGGCGACGCGAATTGCGGCCATTATACGTGGCTGCGAACGGCGTTTTCGGGAACCGTGGCCCGGGCGGCCGCACGCCGACTTCGAGAGGATGGCGAGGCTTCGCTGCGAGAGAGGGTGATCGAAGCCGCGCGAAAGGCGTGCGCAGGCGCCGTGCAAGTCGGATTGCGCCGCGCCGCAGCGGGCATGTGCGACCGTGCCGTGACACGATGCGGCGCGATGTCGCGCGAGCGGCGACATCGCACGCGTGCGGCAGCGGCGCCGCACGCCGGGTTCAGCGCATCAACGCCACGCGTCGACGATGATGCGCTTCAGCACGTGCAGCTTGCGATGGAAGAAATGCTCGGCGCCGGGGATCACGACGACCGGCAGTTCCTGCGGCCGCGCCCAGTCGTACACCGACGCGATCGGCACCGTGTCGTCGGTTTCGCCGTGGATCACCAGCGTGTTCTCCGGCACCTCGGCGACCTGCCAGCGGCTCGCGGCCGTGCCGACGAACACCATCCGCTCGATCGTCTCGCCCGCGTCGCGCAGCCGCTTCGCGACATGCGACAGCACGAAGGTGCCGAACGAGAAGCCCGCGAGCACGAGCGGCAGGTCCGCACACGCGGGCTGCGCGCGCATGTGCGCGAGCACGGCAAGCAGGTCGTCGGCCTCACCGATGCCGTTGTCGTGCACGCCCTCGGTCGCGCCGACGCCGCGGAAGTTGGACCGGTACACCACGTAGCCGAGCTGGACCAGCGTGCGCGCAAGGGTTTGCGCGACCTTGTTGTCCATCGTGCCGCCGAACAGCGGATGCGGGTGCGCGACGAGCGCGATGCCGCGCGGCGCGGCGCTGCCGTCGCGCATGGCGTCCGGCAGGTCGACCGCGATTTCGATCTGCCCGACCGGGCCGGCGATCAGCGACTTCTGCGTATGAACGTTCATTCTGCCGGCCCGCTCAGATCTTCAGGCGCTCGACGACCTTGCCGTCGCGCAGGTGCGATTCGACGATCTCGTCGATGTCGGCCTGGTCGACGTACGTGTACCACGTGCCTTCCGGATACACGACCATCACGGGCCCTTCCTCGCAGCGGTCGAGGCAGCCGGCCTTGTTGATGCGGACCTTGCCGGGCCCCGCGAGGCCGAGTTCCTTCACGCGCTTTTTCGCGTATTCCTGCATGGTCTGCGCATCGCATTGCGCGCAGCTCGGACGCTCGGCGCCCGGGTCGCGCTGGTTCAGGCAGAAGAAGACGTGGTGCTGGTAGTAGGAATCCATGATGGTGACGAGCGGCCCGGCGCGGTGCCGGGCGGAAAGAGGGGCGATCGCCGTTGCGCGCGGCAACGGATGTGCGGACGATTATAACGAGCGGCGCGCGCCGCTGCCCGCGACCGAACCGTGGCCGCCCTGCCCGGCGTGCCGCGTCAGCGCCGCGGCGCGGCCGGCAGCCACGCGTGCTCGACGCGCTGGCCGAGCCAGATCAGCGCCGCGTAGGGCCAGATCCACGCGAGCCAGCGCGCGATGCTGTTGAAGTGCACGTAGCGGCCCTGCCGCCAGCCCGACAGCGTGAAGTCGAAGAACGGGTTGACGGGCAGCAGGTTGACGAGCGCCACGCCGGCCAGCAGCGCGAGCGCCGCGAGCAGCGCGCGCCACGCGGCCGGCACGCGCAATGCGAGCAGGGCCGCCGCGAAGCCGAGCTCGATGCCGAGCCGCGCACCGGGCGTCGCCCACACGACGACGAGGCCGGTGCTCGACTGCATGAAGGTCGCGGCCGCCTTCAGCGCGAGCGTCGCGACGACGAACCCGATCAGGAGCCGCACGCGCGGCGCGCGCTCGCGCATCGCGAGCGACGCGATCGCCAGCGCGGCGAACAGCATCAGGCCACCGAGCGCGGCTTCCCACGCGGAGTCGGACAGCCAGCCGTCGACACGCTCGGGCCATTCGCTCACGCGCCACGCGGCCGGCAGCCACGCGAGCAGCGCGTCCTGCATCGAGCCCTCGGCGCGTTCCCACAGCGCGGCCGGCCAGTCGCCGATGCCGAACAGGAACGGCGACGGAAACAGGATCGCGAACGGCCACAGTCCGGCGAGCAGCAGCGGCGTCGCGCCGTCGGGCTCGAACCACGCGAAGCGCAGCCGGCGCAGCGCGCCGCGCTCGAGCAGCGCGCCGGTGGCCGGTGCCGCGAGCGCCGCGCCGAGCAGCGCGCCGAGCGCGTTGGCCGCGAGGTCGAGATTCGACGCGACACGCGTCGGCAGGTAGGTCTGCAGCGCCTCCATCGACCCCGACAGCAGCACGCCGAGGCCGCCGATGATCAGCGTCGCGGCCACGCCGCGCCAGCGCGGATGCAGCGCGAGCACGCCGAGCGCGCCGAACGGCAGGTAGCCGAGCACGTTGGTGACCACGTCGAACGCGGTCACATAGCGCTGCATCGGCGCGAACAGGTAGTCGAACGGCCCGATGCCGAGCGACACCCAGCCGTCGAACGGATACAGCGATGCATAGACGACGAGCGCCGCATACGCGGCGAACGCCTGCCGCGCCAGCGACGACGCGCGCGACGTGCCCGGCGCGCTCATCGCGGCTGCGCGTGGTGCGTCACGGGTTGCCCGCGTACGCCTGCACGCCGACCCACGCGGCGATCTGCGACACGAGCTCGTCGCTCGCGGCCGCGAGCGCACGCGCGCCGCCTTCCGCATCGGGCGTGCTCGACGGCGCGCGCGCGACGAAGGTGCGCTGGCCGAGCACCTTGCCGTCCTGCATCAGCGTCGCGCGCGCGGTGACCGCGCCGTGGCTCTGCGACTGCCCGTCGAACACCTGCTCGAATTCGTTCAGGTCGACCTTCAGCGTCGGCGCGCGCACGCCGTCGGTACCTTCGAGCACCGCGCCGCGCGACGACAGCGCGCCGCGCAGCCGCTGCGTGAGCAGTTGCGCGGGTGGCGCGGTCCAGCGGCTGTCGCGATAGACGGCCATGCGCTGCGCATCCGCATACGCGAGGCGGTAGACGAACTTGTCCGTGTCGAGCGCGTCGGGCGCGGCGACGTCGAGCACCTTCAGCGCGGGCCCGGTGCCGGCCGTGACGACCGATGCGGCCGGCCCGAGGTCGTAGCGGACGTTCGACAGCGCCGCGGCGTTGCCGGCGCAGCCGGCAGCGAACGCGAGCGTCAGCACCGCGAGCGCGGTCGCTGCCGGACGCAGCGCGCGGTCAAGGATTCGTGGCATGGCATGTTCCTGCATGATGTTTCCGGTTTCGATGGCGTGATGGCCCGGTCTCGCGCCGGGCCGGTCGAGCGGCGGGCTGGCGATGCGCTTCATTTCCCGGCCGCGGCCCCGGCCCCGGCCCCCGGCCAGACGAAGCCCGCCTCGCCGGGCCCGGGCGCGGAGCCGGGCGAGCCGAACAACAGACTGCGCGGGTTGCGGCCGAGTTCACCGGCGACGTCCTTCAATTGCCGCGACGCATCGCCGACGCTGCCGGCCAGCGCGTTGAAACGCGGCAGCGTGTCGTACTGGACCCGCGCGTTCAGGTCGTTCAGCGCGACGCCGACCTGCTCGGCAGCCGAGCCGGCCTTGTTCAGGTTCGACACGAGCGGCCCGTTCGGCTGCAGCAGCGTGTTCGCCGATGCCATCGCGCGATCGACCTGGTGCATCGTCTCCGGCAGCGCGGCCACCGCCGGCGCGAGCTGCTTCGACAGCGTCGCCGCGCCGTCCGCCGCGTGCTGCAGGCTTTCGGCCGTCGCGCGCAGCTGCTCGCGCATCTCCGGCGACATCAGCGCGTTCGCGCTTTTCGCCGCCAGCTCGAGCTGCCGCAGCAGCACGTCGCCGCGCTCCTGGATCTGGTCGAACAGGCTCGGCCGCATCGGGATCTGCGCGATCGCCTTCGGCGACGACGGCAGCGGCGCCAGGTCGCGCCCCGTATCCTCGAGCTGCACGAACGCGATGCCCGTCACGCCCTGGAAGCCGAGGCTGCCGTAGGTCGACTGCGTGATCGGCGCGTCGCGATCGACGAGGATCCGGATCCGGATCTGGCCCGGATGCGCGCGATCGAAGCCGATCGACTGCACCTTGCCGACGTCGAGGCCGCGAAAACGCACGGCCGCATCGGGGAACAGGCCCGTCACGTTGGTGCGCGCGAGCAGGTCGTACGGCACGCGCACGGTACGGTCGACGTTGAACCAGAACACGGTGCCCGCGATCGCGAGCGTCAGCGCGATCGTGAACAGGCCGGCCCAGAACGCATGTGATTTGTTTTCCATTCGCGGGTTCCTTGCTTCTTGCCTTGCTTACAGATCGACGCTCGACGGCGCCGGTTCGAGGGCCGCCTTCGGCAGCTTCGCGCGCCGCTCGGGCGGCAGCGCCTGCAGTGCGCGGCGCCCGCGCAGCCCCAGGAAATATTCGTGGATGAACGGATGGTCGACGTTCGCGGCCTCCTCGACGGGGGCCGCGACCAGCACCTTGCGGTCGGCCAGCACCGCGACGCGCGTCGACAGCGCGACCATCGTGTCGAGATCGTGCGTCACCATCACGACCGTCAGCCCGAGCGTGCGGTGCAGCGTCGCGATCAGCTCGACGAATTCGTCGGACGCCTGCGGGTCGAGGCCGGCGGTCGGCTCGTCGAGGAACAGCAGCTCCGGCTCGAGCGCGATCGCGCGCGCGATGCCGACCCGCTTCACCATCCCGCCCGACAGCGCGGCCGGCATCTTCGACGCGTGCTTGCACGGCAGCCCGACCATCTCGAGCTTCAGCATCACGATGTCGTGCAGCAGGTCGGGCGGCACGCGGCCGAGCTCGCGCAACGGCTGCGCGACGTTGTCGAACACCGTCATCGACGAAAACAGCGCGCCCTGCTGGAACAGCATCCCCGAGCGCGTGCGCATCATCCGCGCGGTCGCGTCGTCGATCTTCGACGTGTCCTCGCCGAACACCTTGATCGTGCCCGACGTCGGCCGCTCGAGGCCGAGGATCTGCCGCACCAGCGTCGTCTTGCCCGAGCCCGAGCCGCCGACGATCGCCACGATCTCGCCGCGCCGCACGTCGAAATCGAGCTTCTGGTGAATGATGTTGCGCCCGTAGCGCTTCGTCAGGTTGCGCACCTCGATCACGAGGTCGTCGCCGGGCACGGCGGCGCCCGGCGGCGTGCCGACCGAGCCTGCGCCGATTGCCGCGGCATGTGCGCTGGCGGCACCGGCCGCCGGTTCGTTCGACGCATTCATCCGAGCCCCACGTTCTGGAACAGGATCGCGAACACCGCGTCGGCCAGGATCACGACCGTGATCGACGAGACGACCGAGGTCGTCGTCCCTTCGCCGAGGCTCTGCGAGTTCGCCTTGATCCGGAAACCGAAATGACAGGCGACCAGCGCGATCAGCATGCCGAACACGACACCCTTGCCGATGCCGATGTACAGGTTCGCGATCGGCACGACGCCCGGCAGCGAGCGCACGAAATAGTTGACGTCGATGCCGAGCACCAGCTTCGCGGCGAGCGCGCCGCCGGTGAGCGCGATGATGTTGGTCCACATCACGAGCAGCGGCATCGCGACGCCGAGCGCGAGCACGCGCGGCAGGATCAGCCGCAACCCGTGCGGGATGCCCATCACGCGCATCGCGTCGAGCTCCTCGGTCACGCGCATCACGCCGATCTGCGCGGTGATCGCCGAGCCCGAGCGGCCCGCGACGAGGATCGCCGACAGCACGGGCCCCAGCTCGCGGATCACCGACAGCCCGAGGATGTTCACGATGTAGCGGTTCGCGCCGAACATCTGCAGCTGCTGCGCGGACAGGTAGCTCAGCACGATGCCGATCAGGAACGCGACCAGCGCGGTGATCGGCAGCGCCTGCGCGCCGGCGCTGTAGATGTTTGCCGAGGTTTCCTTCCACGGCATCGTCTGTGGGCGGCGCAGCACCGACAGCGCATCGAGGATCACGAGGCCGAACATCGCGATGCCGCCCTGCAGGTGTTCGGCGAACGCGAAGATCGCCTGGCCGAGGCGCGTGACGGGATCGAACCGCACGACGCGCTCGGGCGCCTCGCGCTGGCTGTCGAGGCGTTCGATCCGCTCGAAGATCGTGCGCTGCGTGGCGGACAGCTCGACGCCGGCCGGCAGCTTGCGGCCCCACACGCGCCACAGCGCCTGGCCGCCGACGTGGTCGAGTCGCTCGATGCCGGACAGATCCCATTCGTTCACGCGCCCGGACGCGATGCCCGCGATGCGGCGCGCGACCGCGCCGCGGTTGCGCGCAAGCGCGAGTGCGGTCCATTGGCCGTACAGGCGCACCGTCTGACCCTGGCCGCCGGCGTCGACCGACAGGCCGGGAGGAGTCTCGAAGTCCAAGGGCGGATTGTTTGCAAAAGGATGACAGCGGCCATTGTAGCGAACCGCCCGGCGCCGCGACGTGAGGATTGCCGCCGGGGCGCGCGGCCGGGCGCGACCTTTCATTCTTCCGTCACGTTTCCTTTCGATACTCTCACGCGCCGCACATCAGGCCGTCGGCGCCCGCGCCGCCATCTCGCGGCGCGCCTCGCGATTCATAGAACAGAACACCGAACAGGACAATCGATGCGTCTCCCCCCGCTTTCCCGCCGCCGCGCGACCGCCGCCGCCGCACTCGCCAGCCTCGCCTTCGCCCTCGCCGGTTGCGGCGGCGATGACGTCACCGCTCCGCCGTCATCGCAGACGCAGGCCCAGGCGCCCGCCGGCACGACCGCCACGCTCGCGCTGCTCGAAACGACCGACCTGCACACCAACGTGCTGTCGTACGACTATTTCAAGCTCGCCGCCGACAAGTCGCTCGGTTTCGAGCGCGTGTCGACGCTGATCGCGCAGGCGCGCGCGCAGTACCCGAACACGCTGCTGCTCGACAACGGCGACACGATCCAGGGCACCGCGCTGTCGGACTACCAGGCGCTCGTGAACCCGATCGGCTGCGACCAGACGCTCGCGATCTACAAGGTGATGAACGCCGCGAAGTTCGACGGCGGCGGGATCGGCAACCATGAGTTCAACTACGGGCTGCCGTACCTGTCGCAGGTGACCGGCAACACGTTCGACGTCGACGGGCTGCCGGCCCCCGCTCAGCAGAAGAAGTGCGCGGGCCCGAACTTCCCGCAGGTGCTCGCGAACGTGATCAGCGCGAGGACCAACGCGCCGCTGTTCACGCCGTACACGATCCTCACCCGCACGGTGACGGCCGTCACGCCCGACGGCAAGACCGTCAGCGCGCCGGTGAAGATCGGCATCATCGGCTTCACGCCGCCCGCGATCATGAGCTGGGACAAGCGCTGGCTCGACGGCAAGGTCTACACGACCGGCCTGAAGGAAGCGGCCGAGAAGTACGTTCCGGAGATGCGCGCGAAGGGCGCCGACCTCGTCGTCGCGATCTCGCACGGCGGCCTCGACAACACCGCGTACTCGCCGACGATGGAGAACGGCAGCTGGTGGCTGTCGAAGGTGCCCGGCATCGACGCGATGCTGATCGGCCACTCGCACCAGGTGTTCCCGGACGCGAACAGCACCGTGGCGCAGTTCAACCTGCCGGGCGTCGACAAGGCGAAGGGCACCGTCAACGGCGTGCCGACCGTGATGGCCAACTACTGGGGCAAGCATCTCGGCGTGATCAAGCTCGGTCTTGAGTTCGACGGCAAGACTTGGAGCGTCGACAAGTCGCAGACGACCGTCGAGGCGCGGCCGATCCAGAACGCGGACAAGAGCTACGTCGCCGCCGATCCGTCGGTGTCCGCCGCGATCGCCGCCGAGCACCAGGCGACGATCGACTACGTGAAGACGCCGATCGGCTCGACCGACTACCGGATGAACTCGTACTTCGCCGACGTCGGCGATCCGGGCGCGATCCAGATCGTCAACGAGGCGCAGGCCGACTACGTGAAGACCTACGTGCAGGCGAACCTGCCGCAATACGCGTCGCTGCCGGTGCTGTCGGTCAGCGCGCCGTTCAAGAGCGGCTTCGGCGGCGGCAGCGACTACACCGACGTCGCGCCCGGCGCGCTCGCGATCAACAACGCGGCCGACCTGTACCTGTATCCGAACACCGTGTACGCGGTGAAGGTGAGCGGCAGCGACGTGAAGAACTGGCTCGAGACGGCCGCGAAACGCTTCAACACGATCGACCCGACCCAGGCGACCGTGCAGCCGCTCGTCAGCAGCTTCCCCGGCTACAACTTCGACATGTTCACGTCCGCCGATCTCGCGTACGAGATCGACGTCACGCAGCCGGTCGGCAGCCGCATCAGGAACCTGACGTACAAGGGCGCGCCGATCGACCCGAACGCGCAGTTCATCGTCGCGACCAACAACTACCGCGCGAGCGGCGGCGGCAACTTCCCGGGCCTCGACGGCAGCAAGACGATCTTCGCGTCGCCCGACGCGAACCGCGACGTGCTGATCGCATTCATCAAGAAACGCGGCGCGATCACGCGCGCGGCCGACGGCGCGCAGCGCAGCTGGCGCTTCACGAAGCTCGCGAGCTCGGTCGCGCACGTGCGGTTCACGTCCGCGCCGAACCGGCTCGGCGACGCGGCGGCTGCCGGCCTGAGCGGCCTCACGCAGGTTGCGGCCGACGACGGCTCGGGCAAGAACCTCGCCGTCTACGAGATCGACATCACGCAATGACCATGAGACCCGCGATGCAACCGATCCGGACGATGCGGCCGGCCGAGGCCGGCTTCGCCGCCGCCGCGCGGCGCGTGCTGCGCGCGAAACTCCCGCCGGCCGCGTTGCTCGCGGCGGCGGCCGTGACCGTCGCGGCCGTGGTCGCCGCGACCGGCTGGCGCGCCGCCGGCCCCTCGCCGAGCGCCGCGCAGCTCGACGAATGGCAGGCGATGGTCGCGCAGGCCGTCGAGCCGCATGCGCTCGCGCAGTTGCGCGCCCTCGCGCGCCGCGGTTCGGGCGACGCGCAGGCGGCGCTCGGCATCGCGCTCGTCGATGCGCGCGAGCCGGGGCTGCGCGACGAGGGACGCGGCTGGCTGGAAACCGCCGCGCAGGCGGACGGCCGTGCCGACACGCCGGCCGCGCGGCGTGCGCAGCTGGCACTCGGCAAGGCTCTGCTGCTCGGCAGCGGCGACATCCCGAAGGATTACGCACGCGCCCGCGCGCTGCTCGGCGAAGCGGCCGGACAGGGCGATCCGGCCGCCGCGTATTACCTCGGGCTGATCTATCGCAGCGGCTACGGCACCGCCGCGGACGCCGTGCAGGCCGCGCACTGGTTCGAGCTCGCGTCGCGCGCGGACCTCCCGGCCGCGGACTTCATGCTCGCGAACGCGTACCGCGAAGGCAGCGGCGTGCCGCGCGACGAAGCGCGCGCGCTCGCGCTGTATCGCCGGGCGGCGGAACACGAGCTGCCGGAAGCCGTGCAGACGCTCGCGATGGCGTATCGCAACGGCGAGCTGGGGCTCAAGCCCGACGCGGACGAATTCCACGCGCAGTGGATCGAAACCGCGCATGCGCTGAAGCACCCGGTCATCGCGCCGTGATGCGCGCGAGCCGCCTGGCCGGGTGCCGTCGCGGCATCCGGCGTCAGGCGGCGCCGCTCCGCGCGGGTCGTTCCAGGCGCATGTACGAGTCGGACACGATCAGTCCGAAGACGATGTGATCGAGCGCGCTCACCCAGCCTCGCGCGTCGGCGAACCACGGAAACAACTGCGTCATCCCGTAGTAGTTGACGACGTACAGCAGCACGCCGAACACGGCCCCCGCCACGCTGGCCATCCCGATGCTCGAATCCAGGCTGAAACACGCAATGATCACGGCCAGGACCAGCGCAAATACGATCGACAACGCGAAGTGCACGCCCAGCGCGGCCAGCAGCGTCCCCACTTCGACCGTGGCCGACGGCGCGAGCGCGTCATCGCCGAAGTAGATGGCCGCGATCATGCGCAGCGGCGCCCACGCGTCGTGTCCGATGATTGCCGCCGCGACGACCTGGACGACGAGGAAAACCGCACCGGCCACGCACCCGCCGATCACGGCGGCTCGCCACACCGGAATGCGGCGCACGTAATGGTGCGAATGCATGTGGAGTTGCATGGCCACCTCCTTGAAAACGGTCGGCCGCCGCATCAGCGCCGGTGCCTATGCTACGTACCCGCTCGCACCGCCGACCATGCCGACTCGAGCGAGTTCATCAGCCGGCGACAGGCACACGTCGTCGGGAGCCCGGCGGCATCGGCGATCCGGCGCGTCTTGCGGTGAAGGCGCGCGAACAGGCTGGACGGGCTCGAACCCGAATGAAGCGGGTTCATCGCCATTTCCGTCGATGCGGCAACGACGAGGACGCGCCGGCGCGCGCCGATTCGTCTGCGTTACTGCCGGCAACACCGTCGAACGCGCCGCCAGAGCGGATACTTCGAACGTAGTCGTGCCGGTCGCCAAATTCAAGATGCCGGCCGGCGGCGGTACGCGACTGTGCCGGGTTCGGCAGGCGCAAGCGGCAACAGGCCCGCGGTCAAGCAGGACACAGACTGCGAGCATTCGCGCGCGCCCGTGCAAGCCGAGCCTGAAAAACAGATAGCCGAGCCGGATGCGCGGCCGTCACCGTCGATCTCGCTGCCGGTGCATCCAAGCGCCGCTTCCGCCCCTGTCGCTACAATAGCCACCATGAACGCCCCCACCTCCTCCGACACGCCCGATTCCGGCGACGCGCACATCGCGCGCAACCGGCTCGAGGCGCACCTGGATGCCGCGCCGCGCGCGTGGCCGCTCGACATCGTTGCCGCCACCGGCTCGACCAACGCCGACGTCGCGACGCGCCTCAAGGCGCTGCCGCGCGCCGCGAACGCGCTGCCCGCGCCGCTCGTGCGCGTCGCGTTCGAGCAGACGGCCGGCCGCGGCCGGCAAGGCCGCCCGTGGTTCGCGCAGCCCGGCAACGCGCTGCTGTGCTCGGTCGGCTGCATCGTGCCGCGCCCCGTGGACGCGCTCGGCGGCCTCAGCATCGCGATCGGCGTCGCGCTCGCGGAAGGGCTCGCCGCGCTGCCGCTCGACGCCCGCACGCGCGTCGCGCTGAAATGGCCGAACGACCTGCTGCTGACGGTCACCGACGACGGCACGCCGCGCATCGTCGGCAAGCTCGCCGGGATCCTGATCGAAACCGTCTGGACCACCGCCGACGCGACCGCCGTCGTGATCGGCTTCGGCATCAACGTGCGCGGCGCGGAAGCCGTCGCCGCGCAGGTCGACGCGCTGCGCGCGCGCGAAGCGACGCTCGCGAGCGGGCTGCCGCCGGCCGCGCTGTCGGCCGCGTGCGCATCGGCCAACCTCACCGATACGCTCGCCGCGGCGCTGAACGCGCTCACCCCCGCCCTCGCGCAGTTCGGCACCGACGGGCTCGCGCCGTTCCTGCCGCGCTGGCACGCGCTGCACGCGTACGCGGGGCGCGAAGTCGTGCTGCTCGAACAGGGTGTCGAACGCGCGCGCGGCATCGCGACCGGCATCGACGCGACCGGCCAGTTGCTGCTCGACACGCCCGATGGCGTGCGGGCGATCGCGGCCGGCGACGTATCGCTGCGCGAAGCGCAATGAACGAACCGCATCTGCTGATCGACGCCGGCAACAGCCGGATCAAGTGGGCGCTCGCCGACGCGCAGCGCACGCTCGTCGACACCGGCGCGTTCGGCCATACGCGCGACGGCGGCGCCGACCCCGACTGGTCGGCCGTGCCGCGTCCGCGCGGCGCATGGATCTCGAACGTCGCGGGTGCCGACGTGGCCGCCCGGCTCGACGCGCTGCTCGACGCCCGTTGGCCCGGCCTGCCGCGCACGACGATCCGCTCGCGGCCCGCGCAATGCGGCGTGACGAACGGCTATACGACGCCCGAACAGCTCGGCAGCGATCGCTGGGCCGGTTTGATCGGCGCGCATGCGGCGTTTCCGGGCGAGCATCTGCTGATCGCGACGTTCGGCACGGCGACGACGCTCGAAGCGCTGCGGGCGGACGGTCGTTTCACCGGCGGGCTGATCGCGCCGGGCTGGGCGCTGATGATGCGCGCGCTCGGCACGCACACCGCGCAATTGCCGACGCTGACCACCGACATCGCGAGCGGGCTGCTCGCGGGCGCGCAGGCCGAGCCGTTCCAGGTCGATACGCCGCGCTCGCTGTCGGCCGGCTGCCTGTACGCGCAGGCGGGGCTGATCGAACGCGCGTGGCGCGATCTCGCCGATGCGTGGCAGGCCCCCGTGCGGCTCGTGCTGGCAGGCGGTGCGGCCGACGACGTCGCGCGTGCGCTGACGCTGCCGCATACGCGGCACGATGCGCTGATCCTGTCCGGGCTTGCGCTGATCGCCGTGGAAGCGGCGGCGCAGGATTGACGTAAAACCGGCCGGCATCGCGCCGGCCGCATCGACGGATGCCCGGCTGCGGGCTTCGTCGCGGTGACGATGGAAAAACGGGCGCCGGTGCCTGGCGCCCCTGCGGAGAGCCCGGCCGCATGCGGCCCCGGTCGACGCGAACGATCGCCGGCGACGACGACGACGCCCGCCGTGCGACCGTCCCGACTGAACGACTGAACAACGACGAGGAGTGTCGACGATGCTGCGCTGGCTGATCGCTGTTCTCTTTCTCGCGAACCTGCTCGCGTTCGTCGCCGTGCGCGGCGTGTTCGGGCCGCTGCCGGCGGCCGGTCCGCGCGAACCGGGCGTGCTGTCCCGGCAGGTGCGGCCCGAGGCGCTGCATGCGATGCCGCTCGCGCAGGCGGCCGATCAGCCGGTGATCGGCGGCCCGATCGGCGCGCCGGCCGTCCCGGCCGAGCCGTTCGCGGCATCCGCGCCCTGACGGCGCGGCACCCGCATCAGGACTGCTGCGCGCGCACCTTCTTCAGCAGCGCGGTGGTCGAGCGGTCGTGCTCGAACGGAATCGCGAGCGCCCGCCCGCCCCAGCCGCGCACGATCGCCGATTCCGGCAGCGCGTCCATGTCGTAGTCGCCGCCCTTCACGAGAATGTCCGGACGGACGGCCTCGATCAGCGACACCGGCGTCTTCTCCTCGAACTTCACGACCCAGTCGACGCTTTCCAGCGCCGCGAGCAGCGCCATGCGGTCGTCCTCGCGGTTGATCGGCCGGTCGTCGCCCTTGCCGAGCATGCGCACCGACGCATCGCTGTTCACGCCGACGATCAGGCATGCGCCGAGCGCCTTCGCATCGGCGAGATAGGTGACGTGGCCACGGTGCAGGATGTCGAACACGCCGTTCGTGAACACGACGGGCGAAGGCAGCGAAGCGCGCAGCGCAACCAGGGCGTCACGGGTGATCAGCTTGCGTTCGAAGGTAGCGGACATGATGGATTTCGGATGGCGTGAGCGGCGCGCGGTGCACGTCGCGACGGAACACGGCGGCGCCAGATAAAAAGCCCGCCGGATCGCCGGGCGGGCTTCATGCGGGAATACGGGGCGGCGAGCGCGGCCGGCGGCGCTTCACGCCGGCTGCGACGCCGCGCGGCCTCAGGCCGGTTGCGCGGCCGACGACGGGCCGCTTTCGGACTGCAGGCGGCCGGTGACTTCCTTGCGATAGCGGTTCAGTTCCTGCGCGGTCGCGAAGGTGCGCTCGAACAGGATCGACAGGTTGTGCAGGATCCGCTCGACGACCTTCTTTTCCCACTCGCCGTCGAAACGGATCTGCTCGTCGAGCCAGCGCTCGAGCCATTCCGGATCGGGCAGGCGCGACTGCACGGTGTCGCGCGGGAACAGCGCCTGGTTCACGTGCAGGTTGGTCGGGTGCAGCGGCTTCTCGGTGCGGCGCGCCGACGCCATCAGCACGCCGATCTTCGCGAACGCCGCGCGCGCGACGTCGCCGCAGTTGTTCAGCGCCTTCTTCATGTAGCGCAGGTAAGCGCCGCCGTGGCGCGCTTCATCGCGCGAGATCGTTTCGTAGATGTGCTTGATGACCGGCTCGGTGTGCCAGTCGGCCGCGCAGCGATACCAGTGGTTCAGGCGGATCTCGCCGCAGAAGTGCAGCATCAGCGTCTCGAGCGGCGGCGCCGGGTCGAACTCGAAGCGCACCGCGTGCAGTTCCTCTTCGGTCGGCACCATTTCCGGCCGGAAGCGGCGCAGGTATTCCATCAGCACGAGCGAGTGCTTCTGCTCCTCGAAGAACCACACGCTCATGAACGCGGAAAAATCGCTGTCGTGCTGGTTGTCGCGCAGGAACATTTCCGTCGCGGGCAGCGCCGACCATTCGGTGATCGCGTTCATCTTGATCGTCTTCGCCTGCTCGTCGGTGAGCAGCGAAGCGTCGAACTTGTCCCACGGAATGTCCTTCTCCATGTCCCAGCGGACAGCTTCGAGCGACCTGTAAAGTTCCGGATAAAGCATGGTGTTCATGATGGTCCCACCCCTGTTCTGCGCAATGCGACTTCTCTAAACGTGACTGTTGCCGCGCGGGCGCGCGAACGCGCTTTTTGCAGCCAAGACTCTAATTTTACGCGTGAATCCAGCCCCCGGACGCAGATTCCGCGTTCGGCAGCCGGGCGGCCGCGTAGCCGCCTTGAAGCACGCCGCGACCCCGCTCCACTCGAACGGAACCGACCGCGCGTGCCTGATGTGGGGGCCGGCGCAGGCCGGCTCGGTGGCGAGCCCGCCCGGCGCCACGCGGTCCCCGGACGGGTTCCCGTGCGACCGCCGGACCGGCGGGCTGCTCGATATGGTGTATACGGCGGCGGCCATGATAGCACGCACACATGACGGTTCCGAGACGCGGAACCGGTCGCGGGCCGCCAACGGCGGTGCGGCGATCGGTCGCATGCCCCGTCGCGAAAACGCAACCGAAATGTAAGCTGAGTCGCTTTCGGGCCTGCCCGGGCCTGTCGGTCAGACCCGTATTTCGCCTGTCGCGAGACCGCCTTCGGGCGGCGTGCCGGCCGCCGGCGCGCTGCCGCCGTCGGCCCGGGCGATCCAGTCCGCCAGCGTGTCGCGCTGCGCGCGTCCGTCGCGGTAGCCGAGTTCGATCAGCTCGCGCGTGAACGCCTCCTCGAACAACAGGTAGCTCGCGAACGACGCGCCGGCCGGCTGGCTGCCGCCGATTGCGCCGAGCAGCCCGCGCATCGTCGCCGGCATCTGCTTCAGGTGTTTCGCGGCGATCAGCTCGATGCGCTCGGACGGCGCGATCGCGAGCACGTCGACGTGCCGCCAGCCGCTGTCGACTTCGACCTGGTGCGGCAAATGCTCGATCATCCGGTTGATGTGCTCGATCCGCTCGATGTCCGAGCCGATCGAGTCGAGAAACACGCTCGCGAGCACCTGCTGGCCGATCTGCGCGGGCGTCGGGTAACCGCGCACCAGCCCCGAGCCGTTCGCGGCGGGAATTTCGGGCCGCGGATCGGCCGCGCCGACGACGACGATCCGGTCCGCGCCGAAGTGGATCGCCGGCGACAGCGGCGCGACCTGGCGGATCGACCCGTCGCCGAAGTATTCGATCTGGCCGTCGAGCACGAGCGGCACGGCCGGGAACACGAACGGAATGGCCGACGACGCGAGCAGGTGCGACGCCGACAGATCGACGAGCCGTGCGGTGCGCTGCGCGCGCCGCCATGCCTGGATCGGCTCGGCGGCCTGGTAGAAGGTCAGGTGCCGGCCGCTCGAATAGCTGAGCGCCGTCACCGACAGCGCATGCAGCAGGCGGGCCTCGAGCATCTGCTCGATCCGGTGGAAGCTCAGCTCGCGCTGCAGCAGGTGCGCGAGCGGCGCGTTGTCGAGCAGCCCGCGCGGCGAGCGGCGCGCCGCCCAGCCGAAGGTCATCGTCGCGAGCCAGCGTGCGCCCGCCGCCGCGATGCCGAGCCAGTCGGTGCGATACACGTAGTCGGCGCGCAGCGGCTCCCAGAATTCGAGCAGGCGCCGCACGCCGTGCGAAAAGTCGTCCGCGTGGCTTGCGATCGACGTCGCATTGATCGCGCCGGCCGATGACCCGCAGACCACCGTGAACGGCACCGTCTGCCGGTTCGGATCGGCCTCGCGCGCGATTTCGGCCAGCGCCTTCAGCACGCCGACCTGATAGGCGGCGCGTGCGCCGCCTCCCATCAGCACGAGCGCGAGCCGCATGATCGACCTGCTATCCGGTTCGCGTCACGTCGAGCGCTTCGGCGGACGCGTTTCGGGCGACGAAGCGGCTGCCGCGCGCGCCGCGGCCGAATCGGCCGGCTTCGCGCGCTTCGCGGCCGGCTTGCGCGGCGCGGCGGCCGCGGCCGGCGCGGGCTGTGCCGTCCGCGCGGCCGGTGCGGCCTGCTCGGGCGGTGCGGCGTCGTCCGGTGCCGCGGGCTGCGCCCCCGGCTGCGTCATCGCGAGGCTCGCGAGCTGGTTGAACTGCGCCTGCAGCAGATTCCACCAGCCGGCCGGATCGAACGCCTGTTGCGCGGTGTCGCCAGCCGGCGGCGCGTCCGCGGCGGCGGCGTCCGGCGCTTGCTGCGCGTCGGCGCGCGGCGCGGACGCCGCTTGCGCGGCCGCAACCGCGGCCTCCTCGGCCGCCGACATCGAGCTTTGCGCGAACGCGCCGAACGCGCGCAGCGTCGCGAGCGTCGCGCGCTGCACCTCGAGTGCCTGGATCGCGGACTGCAGCATCCCGAGATTGAGCTTGAGCCATTGCTCGACCGCACGCAGATCGGTGATCCGCTTGTCGAGTTCCTCGACGCTCGTGAGCGGCGCCATCATGTCGGACATGCTCGACAGCGAAGGCGGCAGCCCCGACGCGGTGCCGGGAAACGACGCCATCCCGCCGAACGGCGTCATCCGCATCATGTCCCACATCCGGTCGAGCATGTCGGCAGGCTTGAAACCGGCAAAGCCGGCGAAAGGATTGGAGCCGGGGGCATCGGTCGTCATACGGGCGTCCTGGTTGACTGGGGGAGCGAAGCGGCCGGCACGGATCGAGCGGCCGCCTTTGGTTCGATCATAACGCGCGTCAGAACGGTGCGTCGCCGGGGAAGTCGGGCGGGCGCCGCTCGCGCAGCGAGCGGATGCCTTCCTGCACGTCGGGCCCGGAGAAGCCCATGAATTCGAGTGCGAGCGACGTATCGAACGTCGGCCCGGCGCTGCGCAGCCAGTTGTTCAGCGCGTACTTGGTCCAGCGGATCGCCGACTGCGATCCGTGCGCGAGCCGCTCGGCAACGTCGTACGCCTTCGGCAGCAGGTCGGCCGGCTCGACCGCGAGCGACACGAGGCCGATCCGCTCGGCCTCCTCGCCGCTCACCGGTTCGCACAGCAGCAGGTAGTACTTCGCCTTCGCCATCCCGCACAACAGCGGCCACACGATCGCCGCGTGATCGCCGGCCGCGACGCCGAGCCGCGTATGGCCGTCGATGATGCGCGCGTCCTTCGCGGCGATCGAGATGTCGGCGAGCAGTCCGGCGACAAGCCCCGCGCCGACGGCCGGGCCGTGCATCGCGGACACGATCGGCTTGCTGCAGTTGATCACGTTGTAGACGAGGTCGCGCGCCTCGCGCCACACGCGCGCGCGCACGTCGAAGTCGTTCGCCATCGCCTCGACGAGCGCGAGATCGCCGCCCGCCGAAAAGCCCTTGCCCTCGCCGCGGATCACCGCGACGCGCGTGTCGGGATCGCGGTCGACGTCGCGCCAGATGTCGGCGAGCTCGCGATGCATGTGCTCGTTCGCAGTCGCGAGACCGCTGCGGTTCGCGCCCTCGCCGCTCATCACGATGTCGAGCACGCCGTGATCGCGGCGTGTCACCTTCAGTGCTTCGTAACCGCCGTATGCGGCGAGATCGGCCATGCGCAGCTCCCGGGTTCTCGAGACGCCTGAAGCGCCTGAATCGAGTGTAGCCAAGCCCGCGCGGGCAAACATCAGGCGAAACCCGGCGCGCGGGCCGGGGCCGGGTTTCGCGTCGACTGGCGCGTTTGCGTCAGGCCGCGCCGTCGGGCGGCGCGACCGCCTGCTCGATCGCGCCGAAGATCGACTTGCCGGCCGCGTCGAACATCTCGATGCGCACGGTGTCGCCGTAGCGCATGAATTCGGTCTGCGGCGCGCCGTGCTCGATCGTCTCGAGGCAGCGCTTCTCGGCGATGCAGCAGTAGCCGCGCTTCGCGTCCTTGTTCGACACCGTGCCCGAGCCGACGATCGAGCCGGCACGCAGGTTACGCGTCTTCGCCGCGTGCGCGATCAACTGGCCGAAGTGGAACACCATGTCGGTGCCCGCGTCGGGCTGGCCGACCTTCCTGCCGTTCCAGTGGACGATCATCGGCCGGTGCACGCGGCCTTCGCGCCATTCGTCGCCGAGCTCGTCGAGCGTCACCGCGACCGGTGCGAACGCGGTGGCCGGCTTGCTCTGGAAGAAGCCGAAGCCCTTCGCGAGTTCGGCCGGAATCAGGTTGCGCAGCGACACGTCGTTCACGAGCGTGACGAGCCGCACGGCCTTCAGCGCGTCGTCCGGCGACGCGCTCATCGGCACGTCGCCGGTGATCACCGCGACTTCGGCCTCGAAGTCGATGCCCCATTCCTCGGACGGACACACGATGTCGTCGCGCGCGCCGAGGAAATCGTCGCTGCCGCCCTGGTACATCAGCGGATCGGTCCAGAACTCCGGCGGCATCTCGGCGCCGCGCGCGCGACGCACGAGCTCGACGTGGTTCACGTACGCGGAGCCGTCGGCCCACTGGAACGCGCGCGGCAGCGGCGCCATGCAGTTCGCCGCATCGAACGCGAACGCGTTGCGTGCGCGGCCGTGGTTCAGCGCGTCGTAAAGGTCGCGCAGTTGCGGCGCGTAGAACGCCCAGTCGTCGAGGACGCGCTGCAGCGTCGGCGCGATCGCATCGGCGATCGCCGCGGTGTGCAGGTCGCGCGACACGACGATCAGCTGGCCGTCGCGCGTGCCGTCCTTCAGCGATGCAAGTTTCATGGGGTATCTGCCGTTTTAGTGACGATGGAGGGAATCTATTTTACGATGGTGAATCCGTGCGGCGCGCCACGATCGTGCGCGCCGTTTTCGTCCCGACCCTTGCCGCCTTGTCGCGCCCCCGTTGCCCATGCCTGCCAGCCCGCTTCCCGACGACGATCCCGCCGATTCCGACACCGACGACACCGGCGCCGGCGAACACGGTGAAGGCGGCGAGAAGCTCCGTTCCGGCATCCAGTCGATCGAGGTCGGCTTCCGCCTGCTCGATGTGCTCACGAGCGAGCCGCGCGCGATGATGCTGCGCGACCTCGCGCAGCGCGCGGGCATGAGCCCGGCGAAGGCGCACCGCTACCTGGTCAGCTTCTCGCGGCTCGGCGTCGTGTCGCAGGATCCCGTGTCGGGCCGCTACGAGCTCGGCGGCTTCGCGCTGCAAATGGGGCTCGCGCGGCTCGCGCGCGTCGACGGCGTGAAGCTCGCGCGGATCGCGCTGACGGAGCTGCGCGACCGCGTCGACCAGACGGTCGGCATCGCGGTGTGGGGCAACCAGGGGCCGACGATCGTGCACTGGATGGAATCGAGCCATCCCGCGAAGGCGTCGCTGAAGCTCGGCGACGTGATGCCGCTGCTCGGCTCCGCGACGGGCCTGCTGTTCGCCGCGTACCTGCCGCGCAGCAAGACCGCGGCGATGCTCGAACGCGAGCTCGCCGACACGCGCCGCTCGCCGCATCACGGCGGCCCGCGCACGCTCGACGAGGTCGAGGCGGTGCTCGCCGACGTGCGTGCGCATCAGGCCGCGCGCGTCGAAGGGATGCTGCTGCCGACGATCCATGCGTTCTGCATGCCGGTGTTCGACGCGGTCGGCGAACTCGCGCTCGCGATCGTCGCGCTCGGCCAGGAAGGCATGTTCGACATCGCGTGGGGCGGCGAAATCGACACCGCGCTGCGTGCCTGCGCGCAGAAACTGTCCTACGAACTCGGCTATAGTCCGGACGCGCGCGACGCCTGACACGCCGGACACGCCGGGCGCGCAACACACGTGCGACACCCGCGCGATGTACCGCGAACGCGCGGCGCATCCGGCGGTCCGACGGCTGTGACGCGCGCTGCGCGCCGCGACCGCCCCAACCCTGTACCGTTTCGCCGATGCCGCCTGCCGACACCCGTCCTCGTCACGCCCCGCCCCGCCGCTGGCTGCGCGTGGGCATCGCGCTCGTGGTCGTGCTGGTGCTGCACGCGCTTGCGGCCTTGTGGCTGACGCGCAGCCGCGACGCGTTCACGCCGCCCGCGCCCGCCGCGATACCGGTGCAGATCGAATTGCTGAAGCCGCAACCGATCGAGCGCCAGCCTGCGCCCAAGCCGGCCGAACATCCGATAGAACATCCGGCCGAGCAGGCGCCGGCGAAACCGGCTCCCGCCACGCCGAAGCCTGCACCGAAGCCCGCGCCGTCGCCCGAGCCGGTCCTCACGTCGACGCAGACGGCCGAGCACGGCGAGCCGCCGCCGGCCGCCGCCTCCGCCGCGAGCGGCACGACAGGCGCATCGGGCGCGCACGCGGCATCGTCCGGCGATGCCGCCGGTGGCGCCAGTGCCGCGACGCCGGGCCCCGCGACGAGCGGCGTGAAGTTCGCGGCGCCGCCGCCCGGCGACCTGCAGTACGACACGTTCTACAACGGGATGCAGAACATGATCGGCACGATCCACTGGCGCACCGACGGGCGCACCTACGATCTGTCGGTGTCGATGCCGGTGCCGTTCGTCGGCCCGTTCTCCTACCGCAGCGAAGGCCGCATCGACGCATTCGGCGTCGCGCCCGACCGCTATATCGAGAAGCGCGGCAAGCGGCCCGAGGACATCGCGATCTTCAACCGCGAGATCCGCCAGGTGGTCTTCACGCGCACGCCGAACAACGCGCCGCTGCCCGACGGCGTGCAGGATCGCTTCAGCATGCTGATGCAGCTGTCGGGGCTCGTGCGCGGCAATCCGGCCATGTACAAGCCGGGCGTCACGCAACAGTTCTTCGTGATCGACAACAACAGCGGCGAGACCTGGCCGATCACGGTGATCGGCGACGAGGACGTGCAGACGCAGGCCGGCATCATCCGGGCACGCCATTTCATGCGGCTGCCACGCCGCGACGGCGACACGCGCCGCATCGACATGTGGCTCGCGCCGTCGCTCGACTGGCTGCCCGCGAGGCTCGTACAATCGGAACCGAATGGTTCGCAGATCGAGCTGCTGTGGCACGGCCGGCTCGCCCCGCCGGATGCACCGACCGCCGGCGCGACGCAAGGCGCAACGAAGGAAGGCGCAACCAACGCGCCTGCCAGCACACCGGCCGCGGAGCCGGCACAACCCGCGCCGCCGCCCGCCGTGCAACCGCCAGCGCCAGCGTCTGCACTGCCGGCCTCGGCGCCGTCCGCGCCGTGACGGTCGACCAATCGGCAATTTCGACCGATTAAAGGACTCGCCGAAATGGCCGATGACACTCTTTAACAACTATTTCAGTCCACCGGATCACAATAAGAAACGTTTGATAGACATTGGTTTCTAACCGATACACCCCACGCAAACGGGAGAACGGGGTGTGCAGCGCAAGCCCCTTGAAACCGGCACAGCCCGCCCCACCTACGGGACAACAAGGCCAGATGCCACTGCGAAGAGGAGTGCCGCCATGCAAATGATCTACAACAGCCCCAACTACTGCGTCGTCGAATTTGCGCCGCAGGCCGGCCACCATCTGATGAATGCCGGCGGATACGAAATCGTCGACAAGAACGCCCAGCGCGAGATCTTCATCGACGGCGAGCTCGCCGAACGATTCCGCGCACACGTGAAGCAGCTGATCGAGGATGAACCGTCGCTCGACGAAGTGGACGAATTCCTCGGACAGTTCGACAGCCTGATGATGATGCCCGTCGTCCTGCACTGACGACCCGCGGCCCGGCGCATCGCCGGGCCATTCGCCGCACTGAAGCGGCGCCGCGAGCACTCCGATCCAAGCCCCCGTCCGGTTCGCCGGGCGGGGGTTTTCGTTTGATGCGGCCGGTGCGCGACCCGCATACGGGTACGCACGTTCATTGCGCGCAGACCGCACGCACGCAGGCATCGGGCCCGCACCGTTGCCTGCACCACGACCGTGCGCGCCACCCGCATGCCGCGCCGGCCGGCTGCGCGCCGCGCGAGGCCGGGCGGCGCCCCGGCGCACCGGCTACAATGACGGTTTTCCCGTCTTCGCCGGTCTCTCGCCCATGTCTGCGACTCCTCTCGCCGCTTCCACCCCGCTCGACGCGCCCTACACGCGTGGCGCCGCACTGCCCGCGCTGCTGAAATCGCGCATCCTGATCCTCGACGGCGCGATGGGCACGATGATCCAGCGCTACAAGCTCGACGAGGCCGCGTATCGCGGCGAGCGCTTCAAGGATTTCCCGCGCGACATCAAGGGCAACAACGAACTGCTGTCGCTCACGCAGCCGCAGATCATCAGCGAGATCCACGACCAGTACTTCGCGGCCGGCGCGGACATCGTCGAAACCAACACCTTCGGCGCGACGACGGTCGCTCAGGCCGACTACGGGATGGAAGACCTCGTCGTCGAGATGAACGTCGAATCGGCGCGGCTCGCGCGCGAATCGGCGGCCCGCTACGCGACGCCCGACAAACCGCGCTTCGTCGCGGGCGCGATCGGGCCGACGCCGAAGACGGCGAGCATCTCGCCGGACGTCAACGACCCGGGCGCGCGCAACGTCACGTTCGACGAGCTGCGCGACGCGTATTACCAGCAGGCGAAGGCGCTGCTCGACGGCGGCGTCGACCTGTTCCTCGTCGAGACGATCTTCGACACGCTGAACGCGAAGGCCGCCCTCTTCGCGCTCGACGAACTGTTCGAGGACACCGGCGAGCGCCTGCCGATCATGATCTCGGGCACCGTGACCGACGCATCTGGCCGCATCCTGTCGGGCCAGACGGTCGAGGCGTTCTGGAATTCGCTGCGCCACGCGAAGCCGCTCACGTTCGGCCTGAACTGCGCGCTCGGCGCGGCGCTGATGCGTCCGTACATCGCCGAGCTCGCGAAGCTGTGCGACACCTACGTGTCGTGCTACCCGAACGCGGGCCTGCCGAACCCGATGAGCGACACCGGCTTCGACGAGACGCCGGACGTCACGTCGGGCCTCCTGAAGGAATTCGCGCAGGCCGGGCTCGTGAACCTCGCCGGCGGCTGCTGCGGCACGACGCCCGAGCACATCGCCGAGATCGCGAAGGCGCTCGCCGACGTGAAACCGCGCCGCTGGCCGAGCCAGTACAGCGACGCCGCCTGACCGACCGCATCAACGCCCGCCCTACCTCATACGAATTCGCACCGCCATGACCGATCACATGATGCGCCTTGCCGGCCTCGAGCCGTTCAACGTCACGTCCGGAACGCTCTTCATCAACGTCGGTGAACGCACCAACGTCACCGGCTCGAAGGCATTCGCGCGGATGATCCTCAACGGCCAGTTCGACGAGGCGCTCGCGGTGGCGCGCCAGCAGGTCGAGAACGGCGCGCAGGTGATCGACATCAACATGGACGAGGCGATGCTCGATTCGAAGGCGGCGATGGTGCGCTTCCTGAACCTGATCGCGTCCGAGCCGGACATCGCGCGCGTGCCGATCATGATCGACTCGTCGAAGTGGGAAGTCATCGAAGCCGGCCTCAAGTGCGTGCAGGGCAAGGCGATCGTGAACTCGATCTCGCTGAAGGAAGGCGAGGACGCGTTCCGCCGCCACGCGAACCTGATCCGCCGCTACGGCGCGGCCGCGGTCGTGATGGCATTCGACGAGACGGGCCAGGCCGATACCTACGCACGCAAGACCGAGATCTGCAAGCGCTCGTACGACTTCCTCGTGAACGAAGTCGGCTTCCCGCCGGAAGACATCATCTTCGACCCGAACATCTTCGCGGTCGCGACCGGCATCGAGGAGCACAACAACTACGCGGTCGACTTCATCGAGGCGACCCGCTGGATCAAGCAGAACCTGCCGTACGCGAAGGTGAGCGGCGGCGTGTCGAACGTGTCGTTCTCGTTCCGCGGCAACGACCCGGTGCGCGAGGCGATCCACACCGTGTTCCTGTATCACGCGATCCAGGCGGGCATGGACATGGGTATCGTGAACGCGGGCCAGCTCGGCGTGTACGCCGATCTCGACCCGGAGCTGCGCGAGCGCGTCGAGGACGTGATCCTGAACCGCCGCGACGATTCGACCGACCGACTGCTCGAGATCGCCGACAAGTTCAAGGCGGGCGGCGCGAAGAAGGAAGAGAACCTCGAGTGGCGCAACCAGCCGGTCGAGAAGCGGCTTTCGCATGCGCTCGTGCACGGCATCACGAACTTCATCGTCGAGGATACCGAGGAAGTCCGCGCGAAGATCGCCGCGGCCGGCGGCCGTCCGATCAACGTGATCGAAGGCCCGCTGATGGACGGGATGAACATCGTCGGCGACCTGTTCGGCCAGGGCAAGATGTTCCTGCCGCAGGTCGTGAAGTCGGCGCGTGTGATGAAGCAGGCCGTCGCGCACCTGATCCCGTTCATCGAGGAAGAAAAGCGCCTGCTCGCGGAAGCGGGCGGCGACGTGCGCGCGAAGGGCAAGATCGTCATCGCGACCGTGAAGGGCGACGTGCACGACATCGGCAAGAACATCGTGTCGGTCGTGCTCCAGTGCAACAACTTCGAAGTGGTCAACATGGGCGTGATGGTCCCGTGCAACGAGATCCTCGCGAAGGCGAAGGTCGAGGGCGCGGACATCATCGGGCTGTCGGGCCTCATCACGCCGAGTCTCGAGGAAATGGCGTACGTCGCGTCCGAAATGCAGCGCGACGACTACTTCCGCGTGAAGAAGATCCCGCTGCTGATCGGCGGCGCGACGACCTCGCGCGTGCACACGGCCGTGAAGATCGCGCCGCACTACGAAGGCCCGGTCGTCTACGTGCCGGACGCGTCGCGCTCCGTGTCGGTCGCGTCGAACCTGCTGTCGGACGAAGGCGCGGCGAAGTACCTCGACGAGCTGAAGTCCGATTACGACCGGATCCGCGACCAGCACGCGAACCGCAAGGCGCAGCCGATGGTCACGCTCGAGCAGGCGCGCGCGAACAAGACGAAGATCGACTGGGCGGGCTACCAGCCCGTGAAGCCGAAGTTCATCGGCCGCCGCGTGTTCAAGAATTACGACCTGAACGAACTCGCGAACTACATCGACTGGGGCCCGTTCTTCCAGACCTGGGATCTCGCGGGCCCGTACCCGGCGATCCTGAACGACGAGATCGTCGGCGAATCGGCGCGGCGCGTGTTCTCCGACGCGAAGTCGATGCTCGCGCGCCTGATCCAGGGCCGCTGGCTGACCGCGAACGGCGTGATCTCGCTGCTGCCGGCGAACACGGTCAACGACGACGACATC